>JBOGZL010000315.1:0-8588 GCA_050697195.1 Solirubrobacterales bacterium | reverse complement strand
TGACTAGCGGTCGATTCCCACCACGAGGTACTCGGCGGGCGCGCCACCGGGGAGCTCCTCGCGCTCCATCTCGATCTCGGAGGCGAGCTTGCGAAGCGACGCACCGCCCGGGAGCTCGAGCCCCGCGAGGATGCGCTCGGATCCGCCTTCGACCAGCGGTCCGACCCTGACGTCGAGGCGTCCGTCTCCGGCCACGATCGAGATCCCGACCGTCGCGTCGGCGAAGTCGGCGGCGTCGTGTGCGGAGACCGCGTCGCCGATCAGGATCGTGTCGGAGAGCCGGTCGACCGAGAAGTCCGCGCGCGCGGCGAGGGCGCCGATCACCCGCGCGAGCACCGGGCGAACGAACGCGCCGGCGGCGATCGACATGACCGTCCCCTCGGCGGTTGCCGTGGCGGCGGTCGGCCGCTCCTCGGGCTCCTCCTCCGCCGGTCCGCCGTTGCGGGCGTGGTGGAGGATCATCCGCACCTCGGTGCCCGCGTGCCCGCCCCGGATCTCGAACTGGTCGGACAGCGTCGCGATCAGCGGCAGGCCGAGCCGCAGGCCGGGGTCGCCCGGCTCCGCCGGCCGTGGCCTGAACCCCGAGCCCTCGTCGCGGACCGAGATCTCAACACCGGTCTCGTGCGGGTACGCGTTGACCTCGAGCGGCCCAGTGGCGTCCTCGGGATAGGCGTGGACGACCACGTTCATGCACGCCTCGGTGACGACCGTCTTCAGGTCGGCGATCGCGCCCGAGTCGAAGCCCATCGCCTCCGCGTATCCGGCGAGCGCCTGGCGGATCACCGCGAGGTTCTCCGGCCGGGCTGCGACCGTGAGGCTGAGGCCCTGCGCGTTCAATCCTCGGGGGGGCCGGCGCGCGCCGCGTCCAGCGCCGCCGCCCGGGTCGGATGTACGGGGAGGGTGGAGTTGAGGCCGGTGACCTCGAGCACCCGCTCGACCGGCTGCGCGCCCCCGGAGAGGGCGACCGCGAAGCCGCGCCCCGCGTCGAATGCCTCGCGGCGCGCGTCGAGGAGCGCACCGAGGATCGACGAGTCGATGAATGCCGCACCCGAAAGATCGACCACGACCGCGCCATCGTCCTGGATCGCCTCCGTGAGCCGATCGCGAAGCTCGGGAGCGGTGTTGAGATCGTGCTCGCCGCTGAAGGTGATGACCGTGACTCCCGAATCCGCGCGCTCCGACGCGATTTCCCCTGGACCCATGAGGCGAGAATACCCGTGGAGAGCGGCTTCGCAAACCCTCGAACCCGTGGCTGGCGGCTTGTTCGCACGGGGCCGTGGAGTAGTGTGAGGTGCGGATCCATCGACCGGAATAACCCGGGGGGTGAGGTGAGCAGCCAAGTGGAAAGAACTCTTCTGCCGCGCGCCGCGATGGTGGATCCCGAGCATCGGCTCGCGACGCAGCACGCGGCGGTCAGCGCCCTGGCGGAGTCGGGGAGCGTCGAGGACGCCGTGCCGCGCCTGCTCGAAGCCGTCGGAACCGGGCTGGGGTGGGAGTTCGGAGCGCTGTGGATGCCGAACGGGAACGGGCGGGCGAGGCTGCGGTGCGTTCAGACCTGGACCGCGCCGGCGATCGAGGGCGGTGGCTTCGCGGACGTGTGCGCGGAGACCGAGCTCGCGCCCGGGGTCGGGTTGCCGGGACGGGTGTGGGAGTCGGGCGCCCCGAGCTGGATGATGGACGTCGCCACCGATCCGGGGTTCAGCCGGACCGCCGCTGCGGCGCGGGCCGGGCTGCACTCCGCGTTCGCGTTCCCCGTCGTCCACGCTGGGAAGGTGCTCGGCGTCCTGGAGTTCTTCACCCGGGACATACGCGAGCCCGACGAGGCGGTGCTCGCCGACTTCGCGACCTTCGGCTTTCAGATGGGTCAGTTCATCGATCGCGAGGCCGTCCGCCAGGAGCTGAGTGAGTCGCGCGATCAGCTCGATGCGATCCTGCGCAGCGTTCCCGCCGGGCTGATGGTCCTCGACCGCCGGGGGACGATCGTGTTCGCGAACGACACCGCCGCTCGAATGACCGGCCGTCGGGGGAGCGACGACCTGCTCCGCCAAGAAGCGGCGGAAGTGTTCGGCAGTTGGGAGATCTTCGACGAACAGGGCGAGCCGATGCCCGGCGAGGACCTGCCGACCGCGAAGGCGCTGCGCGGCGTCGAGGGCCCGGCCGTCCTCCTCAAGGTGCCCGGGGTAAAGCACGCCGAGTCGCACTGGCTGATGGCGCGGGCGACGCCCGTCCCGGACGGCAGGGGCGGGTTCGTGGCCGTCGGCGTGTTCGAGGAGATCAGCGAGATCAAGCGCACCGAGGAGGCCCTGCGCGAGAGCGAGATCCGTCATCGCTCGATCTCGCGCACGCTTCAGGGGGGCCTCGCGCCCCCGCGGGTGCCCGAGGTGCCGGGGCTGGAGATCGCGGTCCGCTTTCGCGCCCTCGGCGAGGCGAACGAGATCGGCGGCGATTTCTACGACCTGTTCCAGACCGGCGAGCGGCGCTGGGGCGTGATCATCGGCGACGTCTCGGGAAAGGGCGTCGAGGCGGCGGCCGTCGCGGCTCTCGCCCGCCACACGGTGCGCGCCACGGCCCAGCACGAGGACGATCCCGGCCACGTGCTGACGATGCTCAACGAGGCCGTCGGCCGCCAGCTCCCGTCGTCGCGCTTTTGCACCGCGGTTTACGCGACGATCGAGCTCGGCGAGCTCTGGGTCCGGATGCAGGTCGCGTCCGCCGGACACCCCTCGCCGCTCCTGCTTCGCCGTCACGGCGGGGTGGAGGAGGTCGGGCGCCACGGGCCGCTTCTCGCCGGGTTCTCGGACGCCGGCTACACCGCCGAGCCGGCGCATCTCGCCGCGGGCGACTCACTCGTCCTCTACACGGACGGTGTGATCGAGGCCGGTGAGCGCGCCACCGAGACCCAGGCGCTGGCGCCGGCCCGCCTCGCGGCGATGCTCGGCGCGTGCACGAGCCTCGACGCCGAGGGGATCGCGAAGCGGATCGAGCACGCGGTCGTCGAGGCCGAGGCGGGGGACCCCCGAGACGACGCCGCGATCCTCGTTCTGCGCAGTCCTCAGGAGGTTTAGCCCGCGTAGGTGAGGGGTAAGACGGGGGTGGAGCAAACCCCGCTCCCCCCTGTACCAGCGACGGACCCGGTGGTCGTCCCCCGGGTCCGTCGTGTGTCTGCGGGCGTTCGGCCGGCGAGATGGCCCTACGATCCAGGCGTGGCCGGGCCACCCTCAACCTCCGCCCACGAGCACGCCCGCTGGTGGAAGCAGGCGGGCGGCTGGCAGCTCCGCCAGCTGCTGTTCTGGCGTTGGGACCCGATCGGGGTCGCGGACGCCTTCCCCGCGACCTATGACGAGTACGACGGCTTCGCCCGGCCGCTTGTGCGCCGCCTCCACGACGGGGTGGGCAAGCGCGAGGTGGTCGCCTACCTGCGCTCGGTGGAGCGCGACCAGATGGGATTTCCGCCCTCCGACGAGCGCGATCGCGCGCTCGACGCGGTCGCGGAGCTGATCGTCGACTGGTACCCGGAGTCGATCGAGCGCTGGCGCGAAGGGGGGCGCGACGTTCGCGAGCCGGAGATGAGCGCCGCGGTCGTCGAGCGGCTCGAGCTCCAGCTCGACCTCAAGCGGGCGCTCGCGCGCCACGAGCTGGAGCTGCACTACCAGCCGATTGTCACCCTGGCGACCGGAGAGATCGCCGCCCTCGAGGCGCTCGTGCGATGGCAGCATCCCGCCCGCGGGATGCTGCTGCCGTCGCAGTTCGTCCCGCTGGCCGAGGAGACCGGGCAGATCCTCGAGCTCGGCCGGTGGGCGCTCGGCGAGGCCTGCCACCAGGCCGCGGCGTGGCGGGGAGGGCATCGCGACCGTCGCGAGCTCGAGATCGCGGTCAACCTCTCGGGCGCCCACCTGCGCTCGCCCGGGCTGGTGGGCGCGGTGAGGCACGAGCTGGGCGGGGCTGGCCTCGACCCCTCCGCGCTCGTGCTCGAGATCACCGAGACGGCCCTGGTCCGCGACACGGACGCGAGCGTCGGGGTGCTCGAGGGCCTGCGCGCGCTCGGCGTCAGGATCGCGATCGACGACTTCGGCACCGGTTATTCCTCGCTCCAGTACCTGAGCGGGCTTCCGATCGACGCGCTGAAGATCGCGAAGGTGTTCGTCGACCAGGTGGGTGGGCCGCACGGCGACCGCCCGGCGCTGGCGAGGGCGATCGTCGAGCTCGCCCAGGTGTTCGATCTCCGCGTGATCGCGGAGGGGATCGAGCGCGCCGAGCAGGTCCCGGCGCTGGTCGGGTTGGGGTGCGAGCTCGGTCAGGGAAACCACTTCGCCGCCGCGCTCTCGGCGGAGCAGGCCGGCGCCCTGCTGCAGAGCTGGACCCCGCACGGCGCCGGCGAGGTCGGGGGGGCGGCGATGGAATCGGCGATCTAGATGACTGATCTAAGATCGCATCGGTGGCGAGGATCGAGGGCTACAGCTTCGGCCGCGTGGTGGTCGACGGCACCGAGCACGCGCGCGACGTGATCGTGCTCCCCGAGCGCGTGGTAGGTGACTGGTGGCGCCGCGACGGCCACTCGCTCGTGCTCGAGGACCTCGACGATGTGCTCGACGAGCTGCCGGAGCGGCTGATCGTCGGCTGCGGGGCCGACGGCCGCCTTCATCCCCACCCGTCGGTGGTCGAGGCGCTCGCCAGCCGCGGGGTGGAGGTCGAGGCGCTGCCCACGGGCGAGGCGGTGCGGCGCTACGCGGAGTCGAACCCCGCCCGGACCGCCGCCGCGCTCCACCTCACCTGCTGAGCATCCGGGGCCGCGTGGCCTCGACTCCCACAATCGCCTTGCTCGGCGACGTGATGCTGGGGCGGTCGGTGGCCGACGCGCTGGAGGAGCTACCGCCCGAGGAGGTGTGGGCCGATGAGGTGCGGGAGATCACCCGGGAGTGCGACGCCGTGCTGTGCAACCTCGAGTGCTGCATCTCGGCCCGCGGGCGCCGCACCGAGCGCTATCCCGGCAAGCCGTTCTTCTTTCGCGCTCCGCCCGCCGCGATCGACTCGTTGCGCGCGATCGACGTCACCGTCGCCGGGCTCGCCAACAACCATGCGCTCGATTACGAGGTCGAGGCGCTCGAGGACACGCTCGAGCTCCTGGACGGGGCCGGGATCGCGGTCGCGGGCGCCGGGCGCGACGTCGCCGAGGCCCGTCGCGGAGCCGTGGTCGACGCGGCGCAGCGGCGGCTGGGGCTGGTCGCCGTCTCCGATCACCCGCCGCTGTTCGCAGCCGGACCGGGGGAGCCCGGGATCTCGCACGCCGACCTCGGGTCGGAGTTCCCGGCATGGCTGGACGAGGAGCTCGTGCGGCTGCGCTCGGAGTGCGACCTCCTCGTCGCGTTCCCGCACTGGGGGGACAACATGACGACCGAGCCGGCGGGGTGGCAGCATCGGGTCGCCGCGCGGATGCACGAGGCCGGCGCCGATCTCGTCGCGGGCCACTCGGCGCACGTGTTCCACGGCGTGGGGTGGACCGGCGGCTGCCCGCTCGCCTTCGATCTCGGCGACGCCCTCGACGACTACGCCGTCGATGACCGGCTTCGGAACGACCTCGGCCTGATGGCGCTGTGGCGACCGGGGGATGCCGGCGCCGAGCTGGAGCTGGTCGGGCTGGGGCTCGATTTCTGTCGCACCCGGCTCGCGGAGGGCGAGGAGGCAGAGTGGATCGCCGCCCGGCTCGAGCGCGCGTGCCGCGCGCTCGGGACGCGGGTCGAGCGCACCGCCGACCAGCGCTTTGCGGTCACGCCGGAATAGCTATGCCTCCAGGCCGCCGGGATAGGTGACGAGCGGCCCGTCGACGACCGCGAACGGCGTCAGCCGGTGGCGCTCGAGCCGCCCCTCGGGCATCACGTGCTCGACTGTCCATCCCCGCGCGAGCAGTGCGTCGGCGATCAGCTGCCGGTGGCAGCGCCACCATGGCCCCTCGGCGCACATGAACGCGGTCCGGCGCTCGCGGCCGAGCTCCTCGAGCGTCGACAGCCCGGACCGAAACTCCGCGGTTCGCATGTGGTCCGCGTAGCCGCGAAACCCGGCCACGCGCCACCCGGTGTTGGCGGTGTCCGGCTCGGCCCGCCGCCGCCCGCCGAGACCCTCCCCGAGGAGCGCGTACTCGATTCCCTCGCGGGCGAGCCGCTGGCCGAGCGCGCCGGAGTTGAAGTGGGGAAGCCGCCGCGAGGAGGGGAAGCGCCGCACGTCTGCGACCCCCTCGACGCCGCTGCCGCGCAGCAGCGCCACAAACCCGTCGGCATCGTGGGTCGAGTGACCGATCGTCAGCAGCGTGTCCGCGCTCATCGTGTCTCGCGGAGGATGATTCCCGGATCGGGACAGCGGTGAACAGCCCGAGCTCGGCGGGGCCCGGTGCGCCGTCGACCGCCGACCGCGTGCTCGCCGTCATCGTCGCGGCGGCGGTCCACCTCGCGGTCCTCGGGCCGCTCGCCGACGAGGGCTCGGTGATCGTCCCACCCGTCTTCCAGCCAGAGGCCGAGGCGATCCTCGACGGCGCGCTTCCGTACGCGGACCGTGACTTCGAGTACCCGCCGCTCGCGCTTCCGGTCCTCCTCGCGCCGGGGCTGATCGCGGATGGGCAGGCCTCCTACAGCGAGGCGTTCGCCTGGGAGATGATCGTCTTCGACCTCGCGATCGTCGCCCTGCTCGGGTTCGGCCTCCGCGCTCCGCCGGGCCGCGTGTGGGCCGCGGTCGGCGTCTACACCGCGGGCGTGCTCGTGTTGAGCGGGTTCGGGGCGCCGGAATCGGTCCTGGACGCGTCGCTGCCGCTGGCGCGCTTCGACCTCGTCCCCGCCGCGCTCGTGCTCGCCGCGCTCATTGCCCGCGAGGCGGGGCGGTCCGCGACCTGGTCGGCGCTGCTCGCCGTGGGCGCCGCGGTGAAGGCGTTCCCGCTCCTGCTCTACCCGGTCCTGGTGCGCGGAGAGCCGCGCCCGCTCCGGGTGGCGCTCGCGGCGCTCGTACCGCTCGCGGCCGTCGCTGTGGCGGTGGTCGCGATCGGCGACGAGTTCGGGTCGGCGGTCGGCTACCACACCGGGCGCGACCTCCAGATCGAGACCGTCGCCGCGACCCCGTTGCTGGTCGCCCACCTGTTCGGCGCTCCGGCGAGCTGGGGGGTGGGAGGGGGCAGCTACAACCTCGACGCTCCCGGCGCCGAGACGGCGCGGGCGATCACGGTCGCGCTGCTCGTGGTGGGCTATGTGCTCGTCGTGTGGGCGGCGTGGCGATCGCAGGCGCCGCCGCTGGTCGCCGCGACGGCGGTGCTCGCGGTCGTGGTGATCCTCGCGCCGGTGCTCTCGCCCCAGTTCCTGCTCTGGCTGCTTCCGGTCTCGGCGGCGGTGTACGGCCTCCGGATCCAGAACGTGGTCCTGCTCGCCGCGGTGTTCCTCACCCAGGTGGTGCTCGACCACTACGACGAGCTCGCCGGCCTCTCGGACGGGTTCATCGCCCCGCTCGCGGTCCGCAATGCCCTGCTGCTCTGCTATCTCGCGCTCGTCGTGGCCCCGCTGGTCTCAGCGCGCCACGCGCGTCTCCAGCCGGCCTAGGGTCGGCGACGCGATCGCGATCTCGTCCCCGGGCTGGAGCCATACTCGCGGCCTGTGCAGGCTCCCCACCCCGGCCGGCGTACCGGTCGCGACGATGTCGCCGGGCTCGAGCGTCATCAGCCGCGAGAGCAGGGAGACCAGCGCCGGGACGCCGAAGACGAGGTCGGCGGTCGAGGCGTCCTGGCGCGTCTCGCCGTTCACCGTGAGTGAGAACCCAATCCCGTCGTGCGCCCCGGCGTCGTTGGGGGTGACGAGCGCCGGCCCGCACGGCGCCGAGCCGTCGAACACCTTCCCCGGCATCCACTGCGGCGTCGCCATCTGGAGGTCGCGGGCGGAGAGGTCGTTGAGCAGCGTGTACCCGGCGACGTGGTCGAGCGCCTTGGCCTCGGAGACGTCGGCGCAGCGCCGCCCGACCACGAACGCGACCTCGGCCTCGTAGTCCACCTTCTCGCTCGCGGCGGGGAGCACGACCTCGGCCCCGGGCGCAGCGAGCGCGTTGGGGAACTTGGCGAAGAACGTCGGGCTGTCGGGGAGCTCGAGCCCCGCCTCTTCCGCGTGCGAGCGGTAGTTGAGACCCATGCAGACGATCTTGTCCGGGTCGGGGACGGGCGGCCCGAGGGTGAGGTCGCCGAGCGCCGCAGTGTCCGGGTTCGCGATCCGTTCGTTCAGCTCGCCGAGCAGGTCCGCCTCGAGCAACGCGCGGACGGTAGCCGGAGCCGCGGGATCCAACCGCTCCCCCTCGCCGTCGCTCGCGAGCGCGTCCCAGGCGTCGACGACGCGGTCGCCGCGCAGCACCCCGGCGCGATCGCCGCCCTCCGATCGATACGTCACGATCCGCATCGCCGCCGCAGCCTAGCCATCGGACCGAGTGATGACTTTGGTACCCCGTGGCCCTCTTTCCGCACCTCCCGAGCGCTATTTCCCCCAGCCCTCCGCCTGCTCCGCGGTTCGCACCGAGAGCGCCTCGAGCTCTGCGATCAGCTCCCGCAGGCGGCGGTTGTTCTCGAACCACGGCCG
>JBOGZL010000314.1:0-7040 GCA_050697195.1 Solirubrobacterales bacterium | reverse complement strand
GCGGAATCCAACCCGGGCACCGGCGAGCCGGGGTGCGGGGGCTGTCCCTCCCCGCGCACCAACGCCCCGAGCACGTTTCAGCCGCACACCGAGGGGCCGCCTCCGGGCGGCCCCTCGCATGCCGCGTCGCTCAGGCCCCGGCCGCCGCGCCGGTCGCGACCAGGTAGGGCTCCCACGCGTTCGGGATTCGCGGGCTCGCGATCTGGATGAACACCGTGGGGCCCGGAGGCTTGGGCCGGCGGCGGGGATGCATCTCGACCTCGCGCGGAAGCCGGTTTCCCTTCCGGCGGTTGCACGACGCGCACGACGCGACGATGTTGTCCCAGGCCGAGGTCCCGCCCCGACTTCGTGGGATCACGTGATCGACCGTCAGCCCGGGCTTTCGCCGGCCGCAGTACTGGCATGTCCACGAGTCACGCGCGAGCACCGCCTTGCGGGTGATCTTGCGCCGGTGGACGTCGCGCGGCACGCGCACGTAGGTGATCAGCCGGATCACGATCGGCCGCTCGAGCTCCAACCGCTCCGACCGCAGCCGCCCGTCGCCCTTCTCGACGATCTCCGCCTTCGACTTCAGGACCAGCACCGTCGCGCGCCTCACCGTGCAGACGTTGATCGGCTCGTAGGTCGCGTTGAGGACGAGCACGCGCCCGCGCCCCGTTCCCTGCCCGCCCGCGACCGAGCTTCGGTCGGGCGGGAGCGCCTTCGCCCGAGTCGCCTGCCTGTGCATGGTGCGCCGGATTCTAGCCAGAGCCATAACCACTCCCGCGACGTGCTCCGCTTCGCGTCCGCCGCCGCGGGGTCGGCTACGGGACTCCGGACGTCTCGACGGGGTAGCTGCCGAGCAAGCGCACGGACTCCGCCTTCGAGCGCAGCCCCTCGATCGCCTCCGCCACGACGGGGTCCTCGGCCGACCCCTCGAGGTCGAGGAAGAACATGTAGCGGCCGAGCCCGCGTCTGCGCGGGCGGGACTCGATCCGGGTGAGGTTGACGCCACGGCGGGAGAACTCGAGCAGGGCCTCGACGAGCGCCCCGGGGTGGTCCTCGCCGAGCTCGGAGAAGACGAGCGTCGTGCGCCACGCTCCCTCGCCCTCCGGGCGCGCGTCCTCGGGTGCGATCCACACGAACCGCGTCACGTTGTCGGGGCCGTCCTCGACCCCGTCGGCGAGCACCACGCAGCCGTAGATCTCTGCGGCCGAGCGCGCCGCGAGCGCCGCCCACGGCTCCTCGCTCTCCGCGACGCTGCGCACCGCCTCGGCGGTGCTCGCCGCCGCCCGGACCTCCGCCGCCGGGAGGTGCTCGCGGACGAACCGGGCGCACTGCGCGCTCGCCTGCGGATGGGAGAGCACCGCCGAGATCTCCCCCAGCTCGAGCTCGCGCCGCGCGATCAGGCTGTGGCGGATCGGGTGGTCGTGCTCTCCGACGATCCTCACCGCCCGGGTGTCGAAGGCGAGCGTGTCGAGCGTCGAGCGGACGGCGCCCTCGATCGAGTTCTCGAACGGGACGAGCGCCCGATCCGCGTCGCCGGAGTCGACCGCGAGGATCGCGTCGTACACGGTCGGGGCGGGGTCGATCTCCGCGTCGGCGCCGGCCAGCGCGTCGCGCACCGCGTCCTCGCTGAAGGTCCCCGCCGGGCCGAGGTAGGTGATCCTCATCCGCGCCCCCGCTACCCGTCGGCGAGTGCCGTGTCGAGGGCCTCCTGCTCCTCGGGGGAGAGGCCGAGCTCGGACTCGCCCCCCGACACCCCCTTCGCGTACAACCGCGCCTGCTCGCGGTGGAGGATCGCGGACAGCACGACGCCGTTGCGATGCTCGTCCAGGAGCGCGACCGAGCTCGACTGGCGCCCGCTCATCTCCCCGTACGCGTCGTAGCGGACGACGGCGGAGTGGGTGATCGCGCCCTCGAGCCGCCGGGCGGTCCCGGCGCCGCGCTCGTCGAGCTCCCCAACCTCGAGCCTCAGGGCGGCGACCTCCCGCTCGAGGCCGCGCACGTACCCCACCACGTCGCGCGGCTCCCCCTCGCCGATCACGACCCGCTGGTCTCGCCGCAGCCGCCTCACCCGCACGGCGAGCATGGCGCAGAGCGCGAGCGCGACGAGCGCGATCCCGCCCGCGACCAGGGCAACGATTCCGACGGTCGAGTCGAGCTCCGACACCTACTCGAACGTGACCTCGGCGGTGAACTCGTTGTTCTCGGCGAGCTGCTCCTCGGGCACCGGCTCGACGAACACCTCGAGGCTCCCGGTCGAGCCCTCCGCGGGCGCGGGCTCGAGCGGCACCGTGACGCTCTGGGTCTCGCCCGGCGCGATCTGGTCGAGCGTGCCCTCGCCCTCGAGCGCCTCGTCGCCCTCGAAGCTGACCGTCACCGGGATGGCGGTCTCCTCGGACTCGCCCTGGTTCTCGATCTGCACCTCGACCTCGGGGTTGTTGTCGAGCGCGACGGTGTTCGCGGTGTCGGCGGCGAGCGCCGTGTCGCCGATCAGGACCGACGCGACCCCGACGCCGTGGATCCCACCGGACGCCTCCTCGCCGCCGGTGATCCCGGACAGGGTCTGGGTCACGGTCGACGGGTCGAGCCAGTCGAGGTCGGGGGCGCCGCCGGGGTCGCGGGGGAAGAACGAGCTCTCGGGGACGTCCTCGTCGATCCCCTCCTCCTGGAGGACGGCGTTGATCTCGTCTCGCGCCTGGCGGTAGAGGACGTCGCTGGCGAGGAAGTCCTCCATGTGGAGGACGATCTGCTCGCGCGCCTCCGTGGGGTCCTCGTCGCCGAGCGCGATCCCGATGTTGTCGGCGATCGCGCCGAGCCCGTCGCGGCGGAGCTCGAACGCCGACAGCACGTTCTCCTGCTCCCCGTCGAGCGAGCCCGGTGGATCGAGGCTCTCCGCCCGCCCGAGGAGCTGCTCGGCGTGGCTGCGGTCCGCCCGGATCTCGGTCTCGACGTTGAGCTCGCTGAGGTTCCCCGGGTCCGCGAAGCGCCCGAAGAAATCCTCGCTGAGCTGCTGCTCCTCCTGGACGAGCGTCGTGAGGTCGCGCGCGTAATTCTCGTACGCGCGCTGCTCGCGGGCGTTGAGGCACCCCCGGATCCCGAGCACCAGCAGGATCAAGATCACGATCCCGACGGCGACCGCGCCGAGTCGGCGGGCCATGAACATGCGCTGCCGGTCGGGCGGCACTCGCCCGTGGTCGTCCGGCTCGGTTGCGACTGGGGGGAAGGAGTCGTCCTCGTCCAGGAAAGCCAAGGGTGCCCTCGGGGGTGCTTGGGGCTCCAAAGTATGCCCACTGGCACGGAGGCGAGCGCAGGATCGCACCCCCGTCCGACGAAAGTGAAGCAGCCGTGGTGGGCGAGACGACACTGGGACGCTTCACGCTGCTCGAGCGGATAGGGGCGGGCGGATTCGGCACCGTGTACCGGGGCCGGGACGAGCGCCTCGAGCGCCCCGTGGCGGTGAAGGTGATCGAGACGCCCGGCGGGGCCGGGAGGCGCGTCCTGCGCGAGGCCCAGGCCGCGGCGCGGCTGAACCACCCGGGCATCGTCACCCTGTACGAGCTCGGCGAGGCGGGGGGCCGCGCCTACCTGGTGAGCGAGCTCGTCGAGGGGGCGACGCTCGACCGCCTCGCGCTCGAGGGCGAGCTCTCCGACCGCGACGTCGCCGAGCTCGGCGCCGAGCTCTGCGAGGCGCTCGCCCACGCCCACTCCCACGGCGTCGTTCACCGCGACATCAAGCCCCAGAACGTGATCGTCCGCGAGGGCCGGGTGCCCGCTGGGTCGGCGCGCGCGAAGCTGATGGACTTCGGCACCGCGGCGCTGATCGACGGCCCGGCGCTGACCGCGACGGGCGAGGTGATCGGCACGATCGCCTACATGGCCCCCGAGCAGGCGGAGGGGGCACAGACCGGCCCCCCGACCGACGTCTACGCGCTCGCGCTCGCGCTGTACGAGTGCTGGGCCGGACGCCACCCGTTCTCGCGCGCCACCCCCGCCGCCACCGCACGCGCGATCGGCGAGCCGGTCGCGCCGCTCGCCGGCGCCCGGCCCGATCTCCCGCCCGAGCTATGCGACGTCGTCGACTCATGCCTCGTGCCCGATCCCGCCCTGCGCGCCCCGCTCGCGCAGCTCGAAGCCGGCCTCGAGGCAGCCGCTCCGGCGCTCAGCGACGACCACGCGGTGCCCGCCCCGCGCCGCCGCGAGCGCATCCTCCTCGCGCCCTCCGAGCCCGCGGTGGCGATCGCGAGGATCGCGGTCCTGGCGCTGATCGCCGCCCTCGCGGGCTGGCTGGGCCTCGCGGCGGACCGCCCGGGCGCGGCGCTGGTGGTCGCCGTCCTCGGGCTCCCCGCGCCGCTCCTCCTTCCGTCGCCGCTCCAGTGGGGGCTCCCGGCCGCGGCGCCGCTGCTCGGGGCGGTCGGGATCGCGCCCGCGTTCCCGGCGCTCGCCGCCCTCGCGGGGACGCCGGCGCGCAGGGCGGTCCTCGCGCTGCTCGGGTGGGCGTGGCTCGTCGCCGCGGAGGCGATCCTCGACACCCGGCTGCTGTTCGAGACCGCCGCCGAGGCGCCCGACGGCTGGAGCCTGTCGCTGTCGGAGGCGGCGACCGACGTCCTGGCGCCGATCCTCGCCCCCGAGTCCGTGCTCGTGGCGCTCGTGTGGGCGGGCGGGTCGCTGGTCCTCGGTGCGCTGCTGCGGGGACGTCTGGTGGCGCTCGAGCTGCTCGCGGCGCTGATCTGGGCCGCGGGACTCGTCGCGCTGCACGGCGCCCTGGCCGGGGCGGCGCCCGAGCCGGCGGCGGCGCCGCTCACGATCGCGCTCGTGGCGGTCGCGCTGGTCGCGCTGTGGGCACGCTCGACGGGGCGCGTGACGGGCACACCCGATGCCGGTAGAGGTCCCCCACTTCCGTAGGATTGTGCTCCCCGCAACGGGTCCCGTCGCGTCACCGAGGCGCCGGGCGGGTACCCCCGTTCCAGGAGTGTGAGCCATCAGCGTTCTGCGCAATCTCGAAGCGAAGATCGAGGGCCTCGTCGAGGGTGCGTTCAGCCGTGCCTTCAGCTCCGAGGTCCAGCCGGTCGAGATCGCCCGCAAGCTCGCAAAGGAGATGGACGGGCACCGGACCGCGTCGGTGTCGCAGGTGTACGTGCCGAACCAGTACACGGTCTTCCTCTCGCGTCAGGACCACGGCCGCCTGGAGGGATACGAGGCCTCGCTTGCCCAGGAGCTCTCGGGCTACCTGCTCGAGCACGCGCGCAGGCGCGACTACGCGCTGCTGACGCGGCCGGAGGTCAAGCTGGAGACCGACGATCGCCTCCGGCTCGGCGAGTTCGGGATCCAGACGCGGCTGGTCAAGCCGCCGCCGCGCCAGGGCGAGAGCCCGGAGCAGGGCGAGCAGGGCCAGACGATGGTCTACGCGGCGCCCAAGCAGCAGGGCCGCCAGAAGCGCAGCCGCCAGCCGGGCGCCCGCCTGGTCGAGACGCGGGCGATCGTCTCCTTCGACGATCGGCGCTACGTCCTCGACGGCCCGGTCGCGGTGCTCGGGCGCTCTCGGGAGGCCGACTGCGTCTTCGGCGACCCGAACATCTCGCGGCGCCACGCCGAGCTGCGACGGGGGCCGACGGGGGACTGGCAGATCGTCGACCTGGGCTCGACCAACGGGGTGAAGGTCAACGGGCGCAGGGTCGAGAGCTCCCGCCTCTCGCCGGGCGACGAGGTGATCATCGGGACGACGCCATTCGTCTTCGACATCGAGCAATGACGCGTCGGCCCGATCAGCGCCCATGGAATCCGATCCCGTCGCCGTAGCGCTCAAGTTCGGCTTCCTCGCCGTGCTGTACGTGTTCCTGTTCTGGGTGCTGCGGAGCGCCCTGCGCGAGCTCCGCAACACGGGCGCCCCAGCCCCAGAGGCGACGGGGTTCCATTCGCTCCCCCAGCAGGGCAGCGGCGCCCCCGACGCGTGCCTCGTGGTCCTGAAGGGCGGTGGGCTGGACTCCGGGGAGCGCTTCGACCTCTTCGGCGGGGTCTCGATCGGACGCTCAGCGGAGGCGGACATCAGGATCGAGGACCGCTTCGCTTCGGGGATCCACGCGCGGCTCTACCCCCGCTCGGGCGGGTACTACGTCGAGGACATGGGCTCGACCAACGGGACGTTCCTCAACGGCAACCAGATCGAGCGCGAGCTCGAGCTCAACCATCTCGACTCGGTGGAGATCGGCGACACCGAGTTCCGCTTCGAACTGGAGGAATAGACCGGAGATGCTCCGGATCGTCGAGGAGGCACACCGCACCGACACCGGGCGCCAGCGGCACGCGAACGAGGACGCGCTCTACGCCGAGGCGCCGGTGTTCGCGGTCGCCGACGGGATGGGCGGCGCCCAGGCCGGCGAGGTCGCGTCCCAGATCGCGGCGGAGGCGTTCGACTCCGCCGACGAGGGCGGCGACGCGCCGGAGCGCTTCCTGGAGCGGGTGGTGGGGGAGGCGAACACGAGGATCCACGAGCTCGCCGCGCGCGACGCGTCGCGCTCCGGGATGGGCACGACCCTGACCGCGGCCCTGATCCGCGACGGCGAGGTGAGCTTTGCCCACGTCGGCGACAGCCGCGCGTACGTGTACCGCGACGGCGAGCTCCGGCGGCTTACCAGCGATCACTCGCTCGTCGAGGAGCTTCGCCGCCAGGGGCGGCTCACGGACGCGCAGGCCGAGGAGCATCCGCAGCGCTCGATCATCACCCGGGCGCTGGGTCCCGAGCCCGAGGTCGAGGTCGACACGCTGACGGTCCAGGCGAGGCCGGGCGACGTGTTCGTGCTCTGCAGCGACGGGCTCACGACGATGGTCCCCGAGGAGCGAATCGGCGCGGTGCTGGGTCGCTCCTCGGGCCTCGACTCGGCGGTCGCACGGCTCGTCAAGGAGGCGAACGAGGGCGGCGGTCGCGACAACATCACCGTGGTCGCGTTCAGGGTCGACGAGGCGGAGGCGGCCGCGAAGGAGGAGCCGACGCTGATCGCCCCGCCGTCGCGCGAGCCGGCGGCGGCGGAGCGCGCCCCCGTCGCGACCCGGGCCGAGGG
>JBOGZL010000313.1:0-5742 GCA_050697195.1 Solirubrobacterales bacterium | reverse complement strand
GGCGGGGCCTGCTCGCCGGCGGGGCCGCGACCGGCGCGGCGGCGCTGCCCGTGCTCCACGGGCTCGTCCCCCACCGCGGCCTCCACGACGCCGTCGACGGCGGTGACGCCCACGCCGCTCAGGGCGGGGGCCATGGCGAGGCCGGCAATGCGGCGCACGGCGGCGGGAGCAACGGCCCCACGTTCCGGGGCGGGGAGACCGTCGACCACAGGGCAAACGGCTTCAACCCGACGCAGATGCTTCGCGACTTCGACTGGGGGAAGACGCGGCGGCTCGCGAGCGGCCGCGTCCTGCGCGAGTGGACCCTCGTCGCGACCGACAGGGAGATCGAGGTCGCGCCCGGCGTCCATTACCCGGCCTGGACGTACAACGACCGGGTCCCGGGGCCGACCCTTCGCGCCCGCGAGGGCGACCGGATGCGGGTCCGGTTCGTGAACAGCTCCGAGCATCCCCACACGATCCACTTCCACGGCATCCACCCGGCCGAGATGGACGGCGTGCCTGGCATCGGCGCCGGGCTGCTGGAGTCCGGTGAGGAGACGACCTACGAGTTCGAGGCCGAGCCATTCGGCCTGCACCAGTACCACTGCCACGCCGGGCCACTGGCCGAGCACATCGCACGGGGGCTCTACGGGGCGTTCATCGTCGACCCGAAGCAGGGCCGGCCCGAGGCCGACGAGCTGATGATGCTGATGAACGGCTTCAACACGAACTTCGACGCCGAGGGCAATCAGCTCTACGCGGTCAACACGGTCGCCTTTCACTACGTCAACGAGCCGGTCCAGGTGGGTCGCGGCGATCCGGTCCGGATCTACCTCCTGAACCTGCTCGAGTTCGACCCGATCAACTCGCTCCACATCCACGGCAACTTCTTCAACTACTTCCCGACCGGGACATCGCTGCAGCCGAACGAGTTCACCGACACGATCATGCTCGGCCAGGCGCAGCGCGGCGTGCTCGAGATGTGCTTCCCGCATCCCGGCCATTTCATGTTCCATGCGCACAAGACCGAGTTCGCCGACCTCGGCTGGATGGGGTTCTTCGAGGTCGGGGGCGCGTCCGGGCGGCGCAGCGCCCCGGCCGCCTTCTGCGAGCTTCCCTACCAGGGAGGTGCGTGATCGAGGCCGGAACCGAGGCCGAGCGTCGACGGGAGCTGCCCGTTCCGCGGTGGCTGCTGTTCGCGGCCCCGCTCGTCCTGATCGCAGTCGCGATCGGGGCGTTCGCGGCGCTCGGCGGCCCCGGGCTCGGCGAGCGCCGCGGCCCGCCGGTCGAGGAGCTCGCGGTCGAGCGCACAGTTCTGCGGCCCGGCGAGATCGAGCTCACGCTGCGAAACACCGGGCCCGACGCGGTCCGGGTCTCCCAGGTTTCCGTCGCGGAGGCGTTCGTCAACTTCGAGGCGGACCCGCAGGGCGAGGTCGGGCGGCTCGGGGAGCAGACCGTGACGCTCGACTACCCGTGGCAGGAGGGCTCGCCCTACACGGTCTCGCTGCTGACCTCGACGGGGGCGACGATCGAGCACGAGATCGACGTCGCGGTGGAGACGCCCGAGGCCGACGCCGGGTTCTTCGGCCTCATGGCGCTGTTGGGCACCTACGTCGGCGTGATCCCGGTTGCCCTCGGGATGCTCTTCCTGCCCTTCCTGCGGCGGACCCCGGTGAGCTGGGTGCGCGTCCTTCTCGCCGGGACGATCGGCCTCTTGGCGTTCCTCGCCGTCGACGGCTACCTGGAGGGGACGGAGCTTGGGCAGGAGACCGGGGGCGCCTTCGGGGGTGTCGAGCTGCTCTTCATCGGCGCCGGGCTTGCGTACCTGGCCCTCGCGGGGCTCGACGCTCATCTGCGCTCCCGCCGCGCGGACGCCGAGGCCGCCGGCGCCGGCGCCTGGCAGCTCGCGCTGATGATCGCCGTGGGGATAGGGCTCCACAACTTCGGCGAGGGCTTGGCGATCGGGTCCGCCTACGCCGTCGGTGCGCTCGCGCTCGGCGCCTTTCTCGTGATCGGGTTCGCGATCCACAACACGACCGAGGGGTTGGCGATCGTCGCCCCGCTCGCGGCCGGGGAGCGGCCGTCGCTGGGGCGGCTCGCGGCGCTCGGGCTGATCGCCGGGGGGCCGGCGATACTCGGCGCGTTCGTCGGCGCATCCGTCTCCAATCCCGAGCTCTCGACGTTCCTGCTCGGAATCGGCGTGGGCGCGATCGTCCAGGTGATAGTCCAGCTCTGGCCGTCGATCCGCGACGAGCACGGCCGCAGCCTGTATCCGGCGAGCGTCGCCGGGATAGTCGCGGGCGGCGCGCTGCTCTACGCGACGGGCCTCCTGATCACCGTCTAGATGACTGCCGTCGCTCACCACTCCAGTCAGGCTCCGACCAGCCGCGCCGGCGAGGGCACCGAGAACTACGCGAAGGCGATCTACCACCTCCAGCAGCGCGGCGACGGGCCGGTTCACACCGGCGCGATCGCCGAGCGGGTCGGCGTCACCCCGGCATCCGCGTCGGCGATGGTGCGCCGGATGGCGAAGGACGGGCTCGTGGAGCACGCCCCCTACCACGGGGTCCGGCTCACCGAGCGAGGCGAGGACCTCGCGCTGGAGATGCTGCGCCACCACCGCCTGATCGAGTCCTTCCTCGCCCGACTCGGGATGCCGTGGGATCGCGTTCACGAGGAGGCGGAGCGCCTCGAGCACGTGATCTCCGAGGAGCTCGAGGAGCTGATCGCGCGCTTCCTCGGCGACCCCACCCACGATCCACACGGGGACCCGATCCCGACCGCCGATCTGGAGATCGACGAGCCCGACACGCGCCGCCTCAGCGACATGGAGCCCGGCGACCGGGGCACGCTCGTCCGGATCTCGGACTCCGACCCCGAGATGCTGCGCTACCTCGCCGAGCTCGAGGTCTCTCCCGGCGACGCTGTCCGGGTCGTGGATCGCCAGCCGTTCGGCGGCCCGCTCACGGTCCGGTTCCCGAGCGGCGAGCGCGTGCTCGGCGGAGGGGTGACCGAGGCGATGCGGGTCGCGGTAGGCGAGCACGGCAGATAGCCTTACCCCCGTGGCCTTGGCGCAGGACTTCGAGCTCATCGTCGAGTCGCTCCCCGACGACTGGACCGACATCGAGCTCGACCTGCGGATCGCGGACGAGTCCCGCTACGTCGACTCGGGAGTGATCCTCACCCAGATCAACGCCCAGCCCTACTCGAGGGCCGAGTGGCACTGGCGGATCAACGTCGCGCACCGGTTCGGGCACGCGGCCGCCCCCGAGACGGTGCGCGGAACGCTGGCGCTGCTCGACCGCGAGGGCGTCGAGGGCCGGCTGCGGGTGCGCGACATCCACGAGGGGCGGGCCGAGGTCGTGCAGATGTGGGGCCGGCCGGAGAGCGTTCGCCGCGAGTTCCGCAACCGCCGCAGCCTGTAGGCGCTAGTGGCCCGGATCGCGGCCCTCGTCCCCGACCTGATGTTCGCGAGCAAGGTGGAGGCGACCCTGCGCACCGCGGGCCACGACGTCGAGCTCGTCTCCTCCGTCGAGGCGGTCGACGGCGACGGGGAGGGCCCGGACCTGGTGATCGCCGACCTCGGCGAGATCGAGGCATCCGAGCTCACCGGCCGCGGGCTGCCCGTGCTCGGCTTCTACTCGCACGTCGAGGTCGAGACGCGCCGGCGCGCCGAGGCGGCCGGGATCGATCTGATCGTGCCTCGCTCGCGCATGGCGCGCGAAATGCCGGCGCTGGTGGACTCGCTTCTCGGCTAGTCTTCCGCGGCGCGCCGATGGCGGGGTGTGGTTACACTGCGCCCCGCTTTTCGTGGCCCGCGCCCGCGGGGAAGGACGCAGAGAGGATCGAGGAGGTTCGCCAAGTGCAGGATCGAGGACTCGCCGCGTATGTAACCGAGCTGCTCGGGACGTTCTTCCTGGTCTTCTTCATCGCCTGCTCGGTGATCCTGTACGTCGCGACCGGCGCCCAGGCGCAGTTCGGATCCGACTTCGCGGTCGTGGGGTTCGCTCAGGGCCTGGTCCTGTTCGCGCTGATCTGGACTCTCGGCGGGGTGAGCGGCGGCCACTTCAACCCCGCGGTCACGGTCGGAGCGGCCGCCCTGCGGCGGATCGACCCCGTGGACGCGGTCGTCTACATCCTCGCCCAGCTCTCCGGCGGGGTGCTCGGAGCGCTGCTCGCCAAGGGCCTGCTGCTCGACGAGGGCCGGGCCGCGAAGTACGGCGCCGCCACGATCTCACCGCTGCTCGGCGGGAACTTCCAGGGCTTCATAGTCGAGGGGATCGGCACCTTCCTGCTCGTGCTCGTCGTGCTCTCGGTGCTGTTCAACCCGCGGGTTCGGCAGGAGTGGGGGCCGCTCGCGATCGGGTTCACGCTCGTCTTCCTGATCATGCTCTTCGCCCCGCTCACCGGCGGCGCCTTCAACCCGGCGCGGTGGTTCGGTCCCGCGCTGGTCGGCGAGGAGTTCGGCGACGTGTGGCCCTACCTGGGCGGCGATCTGATCGGCGCGGTGCTCGCGGCCGGGTTCTTCACGTTGATCATCCGTCCCGGCGAAGCGGGGGTCGGAACGACCGAGACGGTCGCGGAGCGCCGCACCCCGGGCACCTAGGACGACCGCCCGCAAGTTCGTGCGGTAGCTTCCGCGCCGATGAGGCGCGTCACGTTCTCGCGCAACTACACGCTCTCGCTGTCGCGGACGTGTCGGTGCTACTGCAAGTACTGCGCGTTCGCCACCCACCGGGCGCACATCCATCCGCCGGACGAGGTCGAGCGGCGCCTCGAGGAGGCAACGCGCCGTAACTCGAAGGAGCTGCTCGTGCTCACCGGCGAGCGCCCCGAGGTCAATCCGGAGGTCGCGGCGCGGCTGCGCGAGTGGGGCCACCCCGACTTCACCTCGTACGTCGCGTGGGCGTGCGAGCGCGCGCTCGAGCGCGGGCTGCTGCCGCACACCAACCTCGGGGTCCTGAGCCGCGATGACCTGGGCCGGCTGCGCGAGGTCACGGCCTCCCAGGGCCTGATGCTGGAGTCGATCTCGGAGCGGCTGATGGACACCGTTCACGCCGGTTCGCCGACCAAGCACCCCGCGATGCGGCTGGAGACGATCGAGGCGGCGGGCGAGCTGCGGATCCCGTTCACGAGCGGCATCCTCGTCGGGATCGGCGAGAGCGAGGAGGAGCGGGTCGCTTCGCTGGAGGCCCTCGCTGCGGTCAACGAGCGCCACGGCCACATCCAGGAGGTGATCCTCCAGAACTTCGTCCCCCACCCGGACTACTACGGCCGCGAAGTCGCCGATATCGCGGACGATTCCGCCCGCGAGAAATGGGCGGTCGTCGAGTCCGACCCGGAAGCTGGAAGGGCGGGCGGCGGGCCCGGCCCAGGAGTATTGCGAGCCCCGCCAAACGCCCCGCGCCCAGCGAACCTCCCGCGCGAGCGTACGACGGGGACGGGCCCGGCGCCCGCCCCGCCATGGGCGACACAGATCACCATCGACGACATGAAGCGGCTCGTCGCGGAGTGCCGGCGGCTGATGCCCGAGGTCGGGATCCAGGTGCCCCCCAACCTCTCCGAGTGGTGGGAAGAGCTGGTCGCGGAGGGGGCGACGGATCTCGGCGGTCTGTCGGCGAACGGGGACCACATCTCGCCCGAGCATCCGTTCCCGAGCCCGCACCAGGTGCGCAAGCGGCTCGCGCCGCGGGGCTACGCGTTGACCGAGCGCCTGTGCGTGTACCCGCAGTACATGGACGCGGAGTGGATGGAGCAGGG
>JBOGZL010000312.1:0-15990 GCA_050697195.1 Solirubrobacterales bacterium | reverse complement strand
GCGGTGGGCGGCCGACGCGCGGGTCAGCTCCTCGGCGGTCTCGACCGGGCGGCGGTCGCCGAGCTCGCGCGCCGCGTCGATGCCGCGGGTTGCCACGCGACCTGCCGCCACGACGGCGGCTATCCGGCCCAGCTCCTCGACCACGGAGCGCAGGCCCCCGCGGCGCTGTTCGCGTCCGGAAGCGCCGCCGCGCTCGACGGCCTCGACCGCGACGCCGCCGTTACGGTCGTCGGCGCTCGGCGGGCGAGCGCCTACGGGCTCGCCGTCGCCGAGGATCTCGCCCGGATGCTCGGCCGGGCGGGAATGATCGTCGTCAGCGGGCTCGCGAACGGGGTCGACTCCCGCGCCCACGCCGGTGCCCTGGAGGGCGGAGGGATCACACTCGCGGTCCTCGGCGGCGGCCCCGACGTCCCCTACCCGCGACGCCAGGTCGACCTGCACCGCCGGATCCCGGCGCGCGGCGGAGCGGTGCTCTCGGAGCTTCCCCCCGGCACGGCCTCGTTCCGATGGAGCTTTCCCGCGCGCAACCGGCTCATGGCCGCGCTCGCCGGGATGACCGTCGTGGTGGAGGCGGCGGAGCGGTCGGGGTCGCTGATCACCGCGGGGATGGCGCTCGACCTCGGGCGGCCGGTGGGCGCGGTCCCCGGCCCCGTGAGCTCGGCGATGTCCGCGGGCACGAACCAGCTCCTGGTCGAGGGCGCGGTCCCGATCCGCGACGCCCAGGACGTGCTCGATCGACTCCTCGGCGCCGGGCGCCGCGCTGTTCGCGAGCTCGGTCCCGACCTCGATCCCGAGCTTCGTCGCGTCCTCGAGCGGGTCGAGGGCGGCGACGCGACGTGCGACGCGATCGCGCTCGCATCCGGCGCTGCGCCGTATCTCGCCGCGACCGCGCTCACGCAACTCGAGCTGCTCGGGTATCTCACGAGCGACCACACCGGGCGCTACACGCGCACCGCCCTGCGGCCGCCGGCGCCCTAGGCACCGATTCGACACTGACTACCCTCCGGTCAATGACCGAGGAGGTGGTCTACGCGCTCTTCGTCCGGCTGCCGGTGACCGGCGTCGAGAAGTTCGAGCTCTACGAGGAGCACGTGCTCCCGTTGCTCGACGAGCACGGCGGCCGGCTCGAGCAGCGGCTTCGCAGCACCGATCGGCTCACCGAGATCCACGTCGTCTCCTTTCCGTGCAGGGAGTCGTTCGCCGGCTACCGCGAGGATCCCAGGCGGACGGAGCACGCCCATCTGCTCGCCGAGTCCGGGGCCTCGGTCGAGATCCTCGAGGTGCATGAGGTCTGAGGCCCAAGCGATTCGGAAGGTGATCTCGATCGCCGGGTCGGACTCCGGCGGCGGCGCCGGGATTCAGGCGGACCTGAAGGCGTTCGCGCGGTGCGGGGTCCACGGGATGACCGCGATCACCGCGCTGACCGCCCAGAGCACCGTCGGCGTCGACTCGGTCCATCAGGTGCCCGCCCGGATGGTGGTCGACCAGGTCAGGGTCGTGGCCGCGGACATCGGGGTCGACGCGGTCAAGACCGGAATGCTCGGTGACGAGCTCACGATCGCGGCCGTGGTCGAGGCGCTCGACTACGTGGGCGACGCCCCGGTGGTCGTCGATCCCGTGCTGGTCGCGGAGAGCGGCGCCGTTCTCCTCGTCCCCGCCGCGAAGTCGGTGCTCGTCGAGCAGCTCCTGCCGCGCGCGACCGTCGCCACGCCAAACGTCCCGGAGGCGCGCGAGCTGTCCGGCCTCGGCGCCGGCGCGTCCGCGGAGGAGCTCGCGCGCGCCGTCCAGGCGCTCGGCCCACGCGCGGTGGTCGTCACCGGCGGCCACACCGAGGACGGAGCCGACGTGCTGTTCGACGGGAACGGTGGAGAGGTCGTCCGGATCGAGGGTCCGCGCCACCCGGGCGGAGCCTCGCACGGCTCGGGGTGCACTCACTCCGCTTCGCTCGCGGCCCTCCTCGCTCGCGGCGCGAGCATCGAGTCGAGTGCGCGGGAAGCGAAGCGGATCACCGCGGAGGCTGTCGCCGCGGGGCTTCGCGGCGTCGGGGCGGGGGCGGGCCCGGTGAACGTCTTCGGACATAATCCGAGTCAATGAAGCTGCTCCGCCTCAGGTCCGGGCACGGTGATGTCCTGCTCGCGGAGGGCGACCCCGACGTGGCCGAGGACGAGGAGCGGCTGATCGAGGAGTTCCGCCGCCAGCTCGATCAGGCGATGTGGGCCGCGGTGCCGGGTGCGGAGGCGGGAGGCCGCCGCGAGGCGACGATGGTTCGAGATTTCTCCGAGGTTCCGCGTGACGCGGAGCGGGTGATCTTCTTCCCCCCGGCGGCGGGGGGCTGACCCGAACGAGCGGATGCGATGCGAGCCCTGGTGATCAGCTCGATGCTCGTCCTGGTTCCGCTCGCCGCGATCGGGTTCGGACCCGCGCTCGTCGAGCGCCTCCGCGGTCGGCGCGCCGCGCGGACGCGCCGCGAGCTCGTTCGGGTGAAGGGCTACGACCCCGGCCGCGAGCGCCGCGCCGAGCGCCGCGCTCGGGAGCTGCTGCGGTCGATCGTCCCGCCGCAGGAGTTCGCGATGTACGAGGAGCTCGGGTTCCTGCGCGTGCTTCCTCCCGCCGAGGAGGGGGGACCCGGGTACGGGTACCTGATCTATCCGCACCGGCCGATCGTCGCCTACGACACGGCCACCACGGAGCTCCTCAGCGAGTACTGCGTGCGCTTCCCCGACCGCAGCGAGCCGGCGTTGGGCTCGCGGCTGCCCGACTCCGACGACGTGCTCGCGAAGTGGATGGCGCTCCACGGGGACGAGCGCAGCCTGATCGCGGACGCGAACCTGCACCTGCCGGGGCGCCAGCACGATCCCGATCACGTGCGCCGCGACCTCACGCGCCTCGCACAGTGGGAGGCGCGGCGCCCGGTGGGCGCGCGAGCGCGGGTCGCATGACCGGGCCGCGCCCCCGTTCGAGCGCCGTCTTCGATGGCCCCGAGCGCGCCCCTGCGCGCGCGTACATGAAGGGGATCGGCTTCGGCGAGGACGCGCTCAGCCGCCCGATGGTCGGGATCGCCAACACGTGGGTCGAGGCGATGCCGTGCAACTTCCACCTCCGCGGCCTCGCCGAGCGGGTGAAGGAGGGCGCGCGGGCGGCCGGAGGGACTCCGCTCGAGTTCAACACGATCGCGATCTCGGACGGGATCACGATGGGGACCGAGGGGATGAAGGCGTCGCTGATCAGCCGCGAGGTGATCGCCGACTCGATCGAGCTCAGCGCCCGCGGTTACCAGTTCGACGCGCTCGTGCTCCTATCCGGGTGCGACAAGACGATTCCCGGCTGCGTGATGGCGATGGCGCGGCTCGACGTCCCCGCGGTGATGCTCTACGGCGGGTCGATCTTGCCGGGACGGTGGCGGGGCAGGGACGTGACGATTCAGGACGTCTTCGAGGGGGTCGGCGCGCACGCCGCCGGCCGGATGAGCGACGAGGACCTCCACGAGCTCGAGGATTGCGCGAGCCCCGGCCCCGGCGCGTGCGGCGGCCAGTACACCGCGAACACGATGGCGTGCGCGTTCGAGGCGATGGGCGTCTCGCCGTTGGGCTCGAGCATGGTCCCGGCGGTGGACGGGTCGAAGGGCGACGTCGCGGAGGAGGTCGGGAAGCTGGCGATGGAGGTGCTCGAGGCCGACCGGCGCCCGAGCGAGATCATCACAAAGGAGTCGATCGAGAACGGGATCGCCGCCGCGTGCATGTCCGGCGGCTCCACCAACGTCGTGCTGCACATGCTCGCGGTCGCGCGCGAGGCTGGGATCGAGCTCTCGATCGACGACTTCGACCGGATCTCCGAGGCGACCCCGCTGCTCGCCGACCTGAAGCCCAGCGGGCGCTTCGTGGCTGTCGACCTATACCGGGCCGGAGGAGTGGGCCTGTTGACCAAGCGACTCGCCGAGGCCGGCGTGCTGAATGCCGAGGCGGTCACCGTTACCGGGCGGACCATCGGCGAGGAGACCGCGGAGGTCGAGGAGGCCGAGGGACAGGAGGTCGTGCGGCCGGCGGACGAGCCGCTCAAGCCCACCGGGGGGCTCGCGATCCTGCGCGGAAACCTCGCCCCCGAGGGCTGCGTGGTGAAGCTCGCCGGCACGGAGCGCCTCCGGCACAGCGGACCGGCGCGGGTGTTCGAGGCCGAGCAGAACGCGTTCGCGGCGGTGGACGCGCAGGACATCGAGGCAGGGGACGTGGTAGTGATCCGAAACGAGGGCCCGTCGGGCGGGCCGGGAATGCGGGAGATGCTCCAGGTCACCGCCGCGCTCGTCGGCGAGGGGCTCGGCGACTCCGTCGCCCTGCTCACCGACGGCCGCTTCTCCGGCGCGACCCACGGTCTGATGGCCGGCCACGTCGCCCCCGAGGCCCCGCACGGCGGCCCGATCGCCGCGGTCCGCGACGGCGACACCGTGACGTTCGACATCGAGGCCAGGCGCCTCGACGTGGAGCTGCCCGACGATGAGATCGCGAAGCGCATTGCCGCGTACGAGCCGCCGCCGCCGGCCTACACCAACGGCGTGATGGCGAAGTACGCGCGCTCGGTGTCCTCGGCCTCCGAGGGCGCGGTGACGGCCTAGCGCTGACGACGCTCCTGTCACCCGACAGCGCTGGGACCTCACCAACTGCGTCGTTCGTAAATGCCATGTGAACGCCGAAGCTGATCAGTCCCAGGATCTTCTCTCAGGTCGACGAGTGGTCGATCGAGCACCTATATGGGGCTCAATCTTCCTCTCGCCGGATGGGGGGCGGCCGATGTTCTGCCTGCGGCCTAATCGATAAGCGCTCCACAGCTGACGTTGGCGGTGGCCGCGGTCATGGTGCGAGCGCGGTCGGAGGCGACGAACGCCGCCACATTGCCCACGTCCTCCACCGTCGCGGCCCGCCCGAGGAGAGACGCGGCCTCGATCATCTCGACGATCTCGTCCTGGGCCTCGATCCCCTCGGTCGACGCGGGGACCCCCCCGGACTCCAGGGTGACGACGCGGATTCCGTGTCGCCCCAGCTCGACGGAGAGCTGGCGCCGCATCGCCTCGATGATGTCGAACGCGACCTGGGTTCCTCCCAGGAAGTAGTCGCGCAGCGGCGCGGCGCGATCGCCGGGACCGCCGAACGCGAGGATCACCCCCGAGCGCCGCGGGATCATTGGCGGGCGGCGGCCCGGGTCGTGACGAACGTCGTCCTCGCCGCGGTGTCGACCGGGGCCATGAAGTCGTCGACCTCCATCTCGGCGAGCGGCGTCCCGTGGGTGGATGGGTGGGCGATGAGGTTGAAGGAGACGTCGATGCTCCCGGCGTCCGCGGCGACGGCGTCCGCGTGCTGGTCGACCGCCTTGGCATCGAGCGCGTCCACCACCGCCGTCTCGGCGCTCCCTCCGTCGGAGCGGATCGCCTCCGCCACCTCTTCCAACGTCGCCTCGGTGCGGCCGGCGAGAAAGACGCTCGCCCCCTCGCGGGCGAACGCGCGCGCCACCGCGCCGCCGATCGAGCCGCCCCCTCCGTAGATGATCGCGTTCTTTCCATCGAGCAGCACGTGATACCTCCTCCGTTGTCGGGTTCCCTATTTGGACCGAGCGAAGAGTCCGATCTCATCGCTCGTCGGGGCACAATGGAGCAGTAGGCCGATGAGTGGACACTTGTCCCCAACTATCGGGGTCAAGTGTCCGCACGTCGCCGCTACTCGGCGAGGAACCTGTCGAGGAGCCGGTTGAACCGAACCGGGCGCTCGGCCATCGGGACGTGCCCGCAGCGGTCGAAGACCACGAGCCGGGAGTCGCCGAGGTGGCGGTCGAACTCGACCGCGTCGGCTGACGGGATCACGCGGTCGTCGCGGCCCCACACGATCAGGGTCGGGACCCGGACCCGGTCGAGGCGATCGAGGAAGTCGTATCCGAGCAGCGCCCCTACCGCGGGAAGAAACGCGGGCGCGTCGTTGGCCCCATGCGCGAACTCCCACAGCAGCTCGGGTCGAAGCCGGTGGGGTGCATCGAACACGTTGCGAAACATCGCGTACCGAAGCCGCCACCGCCTCATCCCGCGCTCGCGGAGCTCGAACGAGAGCCCGGCCGTCGCCGCGAGCATCCGCGCGAGCGCCTCCGCCGGGCGCCGGCGCACGTGCACGGAGCTGACCCCGGCCGCGGACAGCAGGACCAGCTTCTCGACCCAGTCCGGCTGCGCGATCGCGACCTCGGTCGAGATGAACCCGCCCATCGAGTTGCCGACAAGCGCGCACTCGTGGAGGTTGAGCTTGCGGCAGAACTCGTCCACGAGGCGCCCGTAGTTCGAGATCGTCACGTCCCAGGGGGGCATCGGGCTGTCCCCGAAGCCGGGAAGGTCGAGCGCGATCACCCGGTGGGACCTCGCGAAGTGGGGAAAGTTCTCGAGCCAGTTCTGCCAGCATCCTGCGAGCCCATGAACGAACACGATCGGGCGACCGCCCTCGCCGATCTCGCAGTAGTTGACGCGCGCGTCGAGGACCTCGACCTGGCGCAGATGGTCGCGCCAGTCGATCTCCAGCCACTCCGGGTCGGGGTTCCCATACGGGTCCGGTCCGTCCGAGGGGGTGGCATCGGGCGGCGGCCCGGCGCTCGTGAACGGCCACAGCGGCGCGCGCGGCGGGTAGGTCGGCGCGTCGGCGCCGGCGGGGTCGGAGCGCTCGGATCGGACCGCCGTCACGCGTACCCCATCCGCTCGAGGATCGGGACCTCGCGGATCTGAGGCGGCTGGAGGTGGTCCCAGAGGATTCCCCGCGGGCGGTCGTACGCGCGCTCCACGTCGATCACGGCGCGGGGGGTGGCGATCAGGTCGACCGGGACGTCGTGGGCTGTGATCATCAGGTGCTCGCGCAGGATCTGGATCGGGTGGACCGTCGTCCCCACGACGGTGTGCTCGTCGATCTTTCCCGCCTCGACCAGAAGCGCGTACTCGAGGTCCGAGAAGCCGCCTCCCTTGCCGAGCCTCGCCCCGCTCAGGTTCACCGCCACCGATCCGCAGAGCCAGAAGTCCACCTCGGGGAGCTCTTCGTCGGCGACCACGCGGCCGTGTCGCAGCGCCCCCTTGATCGTCGCCGCCTCGCGGACCTGCTTCTTCGACAGCCTCTTCGGGTCGAGGAGACGGAAGGGATGTGTGTCTCGAAGCCTCGGGACCGCCATCACCACGACCTTGCCCTCCTCGAGCGCGATCCGGCGCACGTGGGTCTGCGGCGAGTCGGGGTTCGCCTTCACCACGCGGGCCCGATTCCAAAGCCGGTGGCCCGCGAGCCGCTGGGCCGCGAGCTTGGCGCCGGCGAAGTTGGGGATCCGCCCCTCGGCGCCCGGGAACCGCGACACCTTCTCGCGGTCCATCGCCTTCCAGACCTCCTTGCGGATCTGGTCCTTGGAGCGCATCTAGTGCCCGGCCGCGTTCACCGCGGGCTCACCTCGCAAGCGTGGATAGGTGGGAGAATCCGGCCCGATGGACCCGGACCGTACCTCGCCGGCGGATACCTCGGCGGTGCCCGGCGTGCCGAGGCTCGGTGGCGACCCAGCCGATCCCGGATACGAGGCCGAGCCGGTGGCGGGCGACGATGCCCCCGGTGCCGCGGTGGAGCGCGCGCGCGACCTGCTCCCGGCGATCGAGCCCGAGCGCACGATCACCGACTGGGGCCGCTCGGAGCGGATCGAGGGTGCCCTGGACCGAACGCTCGTCGAGTTCTTCTATCGCTACTGGTTCCGGTGCGAGGTCGAGGGGATCGAGAACGTCCCCGCGGATGGCGGCGCTCTGCTCGTGTCCAACCACTCGGGCGCGCTCCCGCCCGACGCGGCGGTGATCGCAAGGGCGATCCGGGAGGAGCATCCACGCCCGCGCCGGCTGCACATCACCGTCGAGCACTTCTTCAAGGGATATCCGGGGTTCTCGGCCCTGATCCCGAAGATCGGATGCGTACCCGCCCACCCCGCGAACGTGCACCGGCTGCTGTACGACGAGCGCGAGCTGGTGCTCGTCTTCCCCGAGGGCCGCAAGGGGACCGAGAAGACCTACGCCGAGCGCTACCGGCTGCGCCGCTTCGGGCGCGGCGGGTTCGTGGAGGCCGCGGCGCGCGCGGAGGCGAAGCTCGTCCCCGTGTGCGTTGTCGGGGCCGAGGAGGCGATGCCGATCTTCGCCCAGGTCAAGTTCCTGAAGCGGCTCACGGGGCTGCTCTATTTCCCGATCACCCCGACCTTTCCGCTGCTCGGCCCGCTCGGGATGTTCGCCTACCTCCCGGCGAAGTTCAGGATCCGCTTCCTCGAGCCGATCGAGACGGCGACCCTCGGCGACGGTGACGGTGTCGACTCCGCGCTCGTTCAGAGCGTTGCCCAGGAGGTGCGCGCCCGGATCCAGGAGAACCTCGACGAGATGGTCGCCGGGCGGCGCTCGATCTGGTTCGGTTGAGCACGGCAGAGCCGACACGCGACGGAGCGGGCGCCCACCGCACGAAGCGTGTGCTGGTCACGGGGGTCTCGACCTACTGGGGCGGGCGGCTCGCGGAGGCGCTGGAGTCCCACCCGGAGATCGACGCGATCGTCGGCGTGGACTCGGACGAACCTACCCGCGAGCTTCACCGGACCGAGTACGTGAAGGTCGGAAACGAGCACGCGCTGATCGAGCGGATCGTGAGGGCGGCCGAGCTGGACACGGTTGTCGACGCCCGGCTCGTGGTCAACTCGCTGACGACCTCGCCCCGAGCCGCACACGACAACAACGTCATCGGGACGATGAACATCCTTGCCGCGTGCGGCGGCTCGGACTCCCCGGTGCGAAAGCTCGTCTTCAAGAGCTCCACCCATTACTACGGGTGCGAGCAGGACGATCCCGCCTTCTTCACCGAGGAGATGCGGCGGCCGCATCCGCCGCACACAGGGCTGGAGCGCGACATCGTCGACGCGGAGGAGACCGTGTCGGAGTTCACCGCGGGCCGCCCCGAGGTGACCGCGACCGTGCTGCGGTGCGCGAACGTCCTCGGGCCGGACGTGACGACCGCGTTCACGCGCATGTTCGCCCTGCCGCTGGTCCCGATGGTGCTCGGCTTCGATCCCCGGTGCCAGTTCGTCCACGAGGACGACGTCGTGCGCGCGCTCGAGCACGCGGTATTCAGCCACCTTCCGGGCACATACAACGTCGCCGCTGACGGCGTGCTCGCGCTCTCGGAGGCGATCGGGCTGCTCGGCAAGCGGCCGCTTCCGATCCTGCCCCCGTGGGGGACCGGCGCGCTCGCCGCGCCGCTTCGCGGGCTCGGGTTCAGGATTCCCGACGAGATGCTGAACCAGCTTCGGTTCGGACGCGGGGTCGACAACCGCAGGCTGAAGGCCGCCGGCTTCCGGTACGAGTACACCTCACGCGAGGCCGCGATCGAGCTCGGAAAGCACCTCCGCCTCGACCCCGTCGTGCGCGGGCACGAGCCCACCTACAGGTACGAGCGTGAGGTCGAGGAGTTCCTGCGGCGGAGCCCACACGTGCGCCGCCCCGAGCACGAGGAGCCCCTCGGTTTCTAGTGCAAGGGTGTTTGCATCCGGGGTCGAATGGAAAGACGCGGGCTCGGCTGCCTACACTTAGGAACCGCAACCTTGAGACCGCGCCGCTAGCAGGGCGGTGTCGCAGGCGGGACTGGAGCACAGAGGATGCGAGCGAAGAACATAGGGACTGGGGTCCAGATCGCGCTGGTGGTCGTCCTCGGCGTGCTGCTCGTCGCTGCGGTCGGCGCATACGCGTGGGACTCCAGCAAGGATGACGAGATCGCCGAGGGCGTCTCGATCGGCGGCATCGACGTCGGCGGTCACGACTCCGACGAGGCCGAGTCGCTGGTCCGCCGCAAGATCGTCGCGCCGCTGCGGCATCCGGTCCACGTCGACTTCGAGGAGCAGCGCTACACGCTGTCCCCCGAGGAGCTCAAGGTCCGCGCGGACATCGACGGGATGGTCGACGAGGCGGTGGGCGCGAGCCGTGAGGGCGGGATCTTCAGTCGGGTGTGGCGGTACGCGAGCGGAGGCGAGCTCGACACCGACATCGACCCCCGGATCAACTACTCGAACGACGCGCTGAACGGCTTTCTCGACGGGATCGCGGCGAAGATCAACCGCGAACCGCAGGACGCCTCGGTCGAGCCCACTCCGACCGACCTCACGCCCGTCGAGGAGCAGCCCGGAATCACCGTTCGCGCGGAGAACCTGCGCGACCGGGTTGAGGATGCCCTCCAGTCACCGCAGTCGCGCGTCGTGGACGCCCCGGTCGAGAAGGTGGAGCCGGAGGTGACCACCGCGCAGCTCGCGAGCGAGTATCCGACCTACATCACGATCGACCGCGACAACTTCGCGCTGCGCCTGTTCGAGAACCTCAAGCTTCAAAAGGAGTACACGATCGCGGTCGGGGCGGTCGGCTACGACACCCCGGCCGGGCTGTACCACATCCAGAACAAGGCCGTGAACCCGAGCTGGAGCGTGCCGGACTCGGACTGGACCGGCGACCTCGCCGGCCAGGTGATCCCGCCCGGGCCCCAGAACCCGCTCAAGGCACGGTGGATGGGGATCTTCGACGGCGCCGGGATCCACGGCACCGACGACATCGGGTCGCTGGGAACCGCGGCCTCGCACGGCTGTATCCGGATGTCGGTCCCCGACGTGGTCGAGCTCTACGATCAGGTCGGCGTGGGCGCGCCCACGTACATTTTCTAGGGGCTTGCACGTAGAGGCTTGGCCCGCTCGGCGGCGAAGCTTGGAGGGGCGATGGCGGCGCCCAAGGAAGGACTCGAGCTGAGCGACCGCTGGCGCGACGCGCTCGCCCGCTTCGACGGCGATCTCGGGGCGCGGTCGGCGTCCCAGGGCACGCGGCAGGCATACGGCGTCGACCTGGAGCAGTTCGCCGCCTGGGCGACGGCGCGCGGTCGCGACCCCGACGCGGTTGCCTACCGCGAGCTGCGCTCGTATGCGGCCACGCTCTCGGAGGGTGGGCTCGCCCGCGCGAGCGTCGCCCGCAAGCTCGCCGCGATCCGCAGCCTCTACACGTATCTCGTCGCGATCGGCGAGGCGGGCCAGAACCCGGCGGAGCTGCTCCCGAACCCGAAGCGGGAGTCGCGCCTCCCACGCGTGCTCGGACGCACCGAGGTCGGCTCGCTGCTCGAGCGGATTCCGGCCGGCACGCCGCTGGAGCTTCGCGACCGGGCGATGTTCGAGCTCGCATACTCCTGCGGGCTTCGGTGCAGCGAGATCATCGCGCTCGACGGCGGCGACGTGGACTTCGACGCCGAGGTCGTGCGCGTGTCGGGCAAGGGGGACAAGACGCGCCTGGTGCCGGTCGGAGAGCCGGCCCAGCGGGCCCTCGACCGCTATCTGACGACCGCACGTCCCGCGCTCGAGGACACGGCGCGGGGCGAGGAGGCGCTGTTCCTGTCCCGCCGCGGCCGGCGGCTGTCGCCGTCGGACGTGCGCCGGCGGCTCGGTCGCTGGGTTCGCGAGGCGGCGCTGGCCAGCGGCGTCTCGCCGCACACGCTGCGCCACTCCTTCGCCACCCACCTCCTGGAGGGCGGCGCAGACCTCCGCTCGATCCAGGAGCTGCTCGGCCACGCGAGCGTCTCCACGACCCAGGTGTACACCCGCGTCGAGCCGTCGCGCCTCCGGAGCGAGTACGCGCGCGCCCATCCCCGTGCGTGATCACGCTTGCACACACGCGCGATCGGGCGGTCTGGTGGGCGTTAGGGGATAACGTGTACAGGCACCGGCGAGGGGGCTTGTGTGTCAGGCACCGTCGGCGGGGTTAGCGGGCCAATGGAGACCAAAGTAAAGGCAGTGGAGCTGCGAGAGCTCTGGCGCCGCTTCAAGGAGGATGGGGACGAGCGCGCGCGCGAACGACTTGTCGTCGCGTACTCGCCCCTGGTCAAGTACGTGGCGGGCCGGATGGCCTCGGGCCTTCCCTCGCACGTAGAGGAGGCCGACCTGATCTCCTACGGCCTCCTCGGCCTGATCGGCGCGATCGAGCGCTACGACCCGGAGCGCGAGATCAAGTTCGAGACCTTCGCGGTCGCGCGGATCAAGGGGGCGATCATCGACGAGCTCCGCTCGCTCGACTGGGTGCCGCGCTCGGTGCGCGCGCGTGCGCGCGAGATCGAGAAGGTCCACGCGAAGCTCGAGAACGACCTCCAGCGCTCCCCGACCGAGGAGGAGATGTCGAGAAAGCTCGACATGAGCATCGAGGAGTTCCGCGACGCTCTGCTCGAGATCGCCAACTCCTCGGTCCTCGCGCTCGACGACCTGTGGACCGTCGCCGATCCCGGCGGGGGCCAGATCTCGCTCCTGGACACGATCCGCGACCCCAACGCGGTCGACCCCCAGGAGGAGATCGATGCCACCGAGCTCAAGGACCGGCTCGCGGTGGCGATCGAGATCCTCCCCGATCGCGAACGGCTCGTGGTGGCGCTCTACTACTACGAGAACCTCACCTTGCGCGAGATCGGAGAGGTCCTCGGCGTGACCGAGTCACGCGTCTCCCAGCTCCACACCAAGGCCGTTCTCGGCCTGCGCTCGCACCTGCAAGCCCCGGCCTAGGTCATATATTCCCGGTATGGGGCATCAACCTCCGGACCGAATCCGGAACGTCGCGCTGATCGGGCATCGCGGCACGGGCAAGTCGAGCCTCAACGAGGCGCTCCTGTTCGAGGCGGGGATCCTCAACCGGCTCGGCCGGGTGGAGGACGGCAGCACGGTCTCGGACTCCGAGCCCGACGAGCAGGAGCGCGAGATGTCGATCGGCGCCAGCGTCGCCTCGTTCGAGCACGACGGGAGGAAGATCAACCTGATCGACACCCCCGGCGAGTCGAGCTTCATCGCCGACACCCTCGCCGGCCTCCGGGTCGTCGACGCGGCCGTCGTCGTCGTCAACGCCGTGATGGGCGTCGAGGTGCAGACCGAGCGCCTGTGGGAGCGCGCCGACGAGGAGGGCCTTGCCCGGCTCGTGTTCGTGAACATGCTCGACTGCGAGCGGGCCGACTTCTTCCGTGCCCTGGACTCGCTCAAGGACGCGTTCGGGGCGCACGTCGTCGCGACCGAGATCCCGATCGGCACCGAGCACGAGGTCCGCGGGGTGATCGACCTGATCGACATGAAGGCGTTCGAGTACGAGGGGGAGGGGAGGGAGAACTCGAAGGAGATCCCGGTCCCCGACGAGCTCGCCGCGCAGGCGGAGGAGTACCGCGAGAAGCTTATGGACGAGGTGGCGGAGAACTCCGACGAGCTGATGGAGCGCTACCTCGAGGGCGAGCCGATCTCCCACGAGGAGATCGTCACGGTGCTGAAGCAGGGGGTGACCGAGGGGAGGCTGTTTCCGGTCACCTGCGGGGTGGCGACGAAGAACCTCGGCACCAACCGCCTGCTCGAGGCGCTGGTCGAGGACCTCCCGTCGCCGGCGATGCGCGGGGCGGTCGCGGCGCTGGGACCGGACGACGCCCCGGTCGAGATCGAGCCCGACCCCGCCGGCGAGCTCGTCGCCTACGTGTTCAAGACGCTCGCCGACCCATACGCGGGGCGGATAAACCTCCTGCGCGTCTACTCGGGGACGCTGAAGAGCGACTCCCAGACGACGAACGTGACCAGGCGCGCGAAGGAGCGGATCGGTCAGCTCTCCTCCCCGCACGGCAAGGAGATGGAGGCGATCGACGAGCTCGGCCCCGGCGACATCGGGGCGGTCGCGAAGCTGAAGGAGACGCGCGCGGGCGACGTGCTGGCGACCAAGGACGCCGGGATCTCGTTCCCACCGCTCGACCTGCCGGCGCCGGTGATGGCGTTCGCCTACGTGCCGAAGACGAAGGGCGATGAGGAGAAGGCGGCCGCCGCGGTGCGGCGGCTCGAGGAGGAGGACCCGACGCTCGACGTCCACCGCGACCCGCAGACCGGGGAGCAGATAATCGCCGGATTGACCCAGGTCCACGTCGAGGTGATCACGGGGAGGATGAAGCGGCGCTTCGGGGCGGAGATCAACCTCAAGCCGCCCCAGGTCCCATACATCGAGACGATCCGCAAGCCGGCGAAGGCACACGGCCGCTACAAGAAGCAGACCGGGGGCCGGGGCCAGTTCGGCGACTGCCGCATCGAGATCTCGCCGGCGGAGTCGGGGTCCGGGTTCGAGTTCGAGAACAAGATCAAGGGCGGCGTGATTCCGAGCGGGTTCATCCCCGCGGTCGAGAAGGGGATCGAGGAGGCGATGGCGGGCGGTGTGCTCGCCGGGTACCCGGTCGAGGACGTGCACGTGCGCCTCTATGACGGCCAGCACCACAGCGTCGACTCCTCCGAGATGGCGTTCAAGATCGCCGGCTCGATGGCCTTCAAGCAGGCCGCCGCGGAGGCTGGCCCCGTGCTGCTGGAGCCGATCATGCAGATGACGATCGCGGTCCCAGAGGATGCGGTCGGCGACGTGATCGGCGATCTCAACTCGCGCCGCGGACGCCCCCTGGGAATGGAGCCGAAGGGGTCGATGACCGAGGTCAAGGCGGAGGTGCCGATGGCCGAGGTGCTCGACTACGCACCCGACCTGCGCGCGATCACGGGCGGGCGCGGCGACTACACGATGGTGTTCGAGCGCTACGAGGAGATCCCGGGACACCTGTCCCAGAAGGTGATCGACGCGGCCCAGCAGGACGAGGCCCAGGTCAAGGCCTGAACGATTCCGTCGAGGTACCGCGCGCCGCGTCCGTCGACGCGGGGCATTAGCTACCTTGGGCGCCTTGAACGCCGACCTACCCCAGCCGGACGCCTGCGAGGTCTGCGGCAGGCACATGCTCCCCGGCGAGCGCACGCGCGCGTACGTGACCCCGGCGCGCGACAGCCGCTCCGTGTGCGACCTGTGCCGGGGCAAGGTCGAGCGAGCCGGCTGGGTCCGCGAGGAGCGCGCCGGCCAGCTCCCGGCGCAGGAGTCCGCGCAGCGCCCGCGCCGGAGGCTGCGGCTGCGCCCTCGCATGTCGCTGCGCGTCGAGCGCCAATCCGGCGAGGAGGACCGTCAGCCCGCCCAGGCGCCGGAGCGTCGCGGTCTCGAGCGTCCACGGCGGCGCGAGTCCCCCGAGCGGCGCATCCGGCGCGCGATCGATCGCTTCAACGACTCAGAGCACCGGCGGACGGTGGAGGGGCTCACGCGCTCGCTCGGCCACCCTCGGGTCGCCGCGATCACCCCCGCCGAGGCGCCTGAGCTGGTCCGGCTCACGGTCGCGTGGGACCTGTCGTGGTACCAGTGGAAGGTCGAGTTCTCAGGCCGCGACGCGGACGTGCGCTCGCTTCGCAGCGGCAAGGAGGTCGGCGAGCTCGGGGCCGCCGACCGGGCGTGGAACGCGCGAGCGAGCGAGGACGGCCGCCTCCAGCTCGGAAAGGTGTCGAACGGCGACCGCGAGGCGCGGCCCTCCGGCGGGCCCGCGTGAGCCCGCCGCGGGCGGCGAGCCGACTGGTCGTTCACGTCGACGGGGGCGCTCGGGGAAACCCGGGCCCGGCGGCGATCGCCGCGGTCGTCTCGACCCCCGACGGCGAGGTGCTCGAGGAGCGGGGCGAGGTGATCGGACCGGCGACGAACAACGTCGCCGAGTACCGTGCGCTGCTGCTCGGGCTCGAGCGGGCGCGCTCGCTCGGCGCCCGCGAGGTCGAGCTCGTGGGCGACTCGGAGCTCGTCGTGCGCCAGGTGCGCAGCGAGTACAAGGTCAAGGACGAGGCGCTGAAGGGCCTCTACGCGAAGGTCGTCAAGGCGCTCTCGGGATTCGATGACTGGTCGATCCGCCACGTCCGCCGGGAGGAGAACGAGGCTGCCGACGCGCTCGTCAACGCCACCCTGGACGCCGATTCCTAGCCACGGGCCGGGGCTATACTGGCCGCTCTGTGCGGCTGTAGCTCAGTTGGCTAGAGCGTCTGCTTGCCATGCAGAAGGTCGTGGGTTCGAATCCCATCAGCCGCTTTCCGCGTAGCCAAGCGGTTTACGCGGGCTCGGGC
>JBOGZL010000311.1:0-2180 GCA_050697195.1 Solirubrobacterales bacterium | reverse complement strand
CAGCTCAGGCGCATAGAAATGGGCACCGGTTCCGCGCTCGCTGAACGCAAGCGTGCCGAGCGCGTCCCCCTTCGCCAGCAGGCGCAGGTAGTGGTCGGCCCGCGCTCCGCCGCCTGCTGCGACGGTCGCCGCAGTGACGGAGTGCATGAGGAAGACCATGCCGGTCGAGGCACAGGCGGCACCCACCGACTCGCAGGCATCGACGAGCGCCTCCAGGGAGCCCCCCGCTCCTCCCGCCGACTCCGGGACGACCAGACCGAAACCGCCCGCCGCAGCGAGGGCTCGCAGACCCGCCTCCGGAAACGTCCGGTCGCGGTCGACCGACCGAGCATCGGCGGCTATCTGCCGCACTGCGTGCTCCCGAACGGCGCCCAACACAGAGCTCGCGTCGCTTGCCATCCTCCACCTCCTCGGCCGAGGGAAGAGGAAGCTGTTTTAGCAGCTCTGCTGTGCCGAGTCCTTACGACGCCCTTAACTCTGATTTACGGTCACGGCCGGCCCGGCTAGGCTCAATCGCCCGGTGCGTATCGCGCTCGCCGTCTCTGCCGCACTCGCCGCCGGCGTGGTCGTCGGCCTGGCCGGCGACCGCATCCTCGGCCGCGCTGACGGGGGGACCCCGGCGCTCCAGGGCGAAGGCACCCTCGGCAGCCTCCCGGACGGGCCGGTCACGGTACGGGCGGAGACGGTCCTGCTTCCGGCCGGCTTTCGCTCGCGCCACGTGCATGGAGGCCCGACCTTCAACGCGATCGAGTCCGGCATGGTCGAGATCGAGGACGAACGCGGCACGAACGTGTATGGCCCCGGCGGCTTCTTCTTCGAGCCAGCCGACCGTCCGCATGAAATCCGGGTTCTCGCGGAGGCAAGGCTCGACATCATCCGCCTCCTCCCTCCCGGCGCGGCTGAGACGACCGAGCTGCCCTGAAGGCAGCACGCGTTCGCTCAGCCCGTCGCCCAGCGAGGCAAACGGTCGAACGGCGCGCGCTCGAGCAGGATTCCGTCGAGCCCGTACGTGCGGCCGGCCGAGAAGAGCGCGACGCCGAAGGCCGCGAGCGCCGGAAAGACCAGCGACCAGATCCACTCGTTCGGGACGCCGATCTCGCTGATCCAGAGCGCCGTGAGGAAGAGGCCCGCGACGGTCCCTGCCGGCCTCGTCGCGAGACCGAGCGTGAGCAGGACGCCGAGAGCGAGCTCCGTGACGAGCTGGAGCTTCGAGGCCACCCCGGCGTTGTCGGCCACGAACCGCATGAACTCCTTCCAGAAGCCGGGCGCGTCGCCCTCGTCGGCGTAGAGGTTGATGAGATTGGCGTACGGATCAGAGCTGTAGAGACCTTTGTCGAGGTTCGAGCCCCAGACGGACAGGAACAGCGCTCCGAGCGCGAGCCGGAAGACGACGAGCACGAGGGCGACCCCAGGCTCACGCTTAGAGCTCGCTCGCAAGCGCCTCCCATGTTGCGGCGTCGCCACCGCCGATATGGCGCGCGATGACGACCCCGTTCTCGTCGAGGACGGCGACGGCCGGGTGCCCGAAGAGCGCAAGGGAGCCCGCGAGCTCGACGTCCGGGTCGGCGAGCGAGGGCCACGTCCACCCGTACTTGCTGAGAAACTCGTTCGCCGCGTTCCGGTCGTCGGAGATGTTCAGGCCGACGAACTCGTACTCGGGGTTATTTTCGACGAAGCTCGCGTAGGCGACCGCCTCGCCGTTGCACACGGGTCACCACGAGGCCCAGACGTTGACGAAGACCGGTGTCCCGCGGAAGTCGGCGAGCGAGAGCGGCGTGCCCTCGAGGGTCTCGCCCTCGAGCTCGACTCCTTCCGCGATCGGCCCGCTCCTCGCCGGGCCCCCAGTCGCATCGTCGCCCTGCGGACTGCCGGCCCCGCCGCCGCAGCCGGCGAGCACGGCGAGCACGATGACGAGGAGCCCGAGGCGCCGCATCACCGCTCACCGTAGCGAAGGAAGCTTACGAAGAGATGAAAGAAGCGCCGGCGGCGGCCCCACGCCTCGACGAGCAGGGACAATGAGCGGGCGAGGAGAATGCGAAGAGAATGATCGAGCTCGGACCGGCCGGCCTTGCGCTTGCGTTCGCCGCCGGCATCGTCTCCTTCACGTCGCCCTGCGTCCTCCCCCTCGTGCCTGGTTACCTCTGCTTCGTCTCGGGGGTCGGCTTCGACGAGCTCGGCGA
>JBOGZL010000310.1:0-2675 GCA_050697195.1 Solirubrobacterales bacterium | reverse complement strand
CTCGGGGACTGGTCCGCCTCGCGCGCGGCCGCCCCGGCGGCCTCGACTACCGCTTCCGTCGCCGCGCGCTCCCGCTCCGCGGCGGCGCGCCACTCGACCGCCCCCTCGCTCTCGCCCTCGAGTGCTCGGCCCTGGGCTTCCTCGAGCTGCCTGCTCGCGGCGGCGAAGTCCTCAAGCAGCCGCGGCGAGGTGTGCGCCGCCCGGTTGATCAGCGCCGCCGCCACGGTGGGACGGCGAAGCTTCTTCACCCGCTCGGCCTGAGCGCGATCGCCGGCGTCGCGAAGCTCCTTCGCGAGCCGGTCGCGCCGGGCGACGAACCCCTCCGGGGGCTCGCGGTAGAGCTCGTCGAGACGCTCTTCGGATGAGGAGGTGCCCTTCGCCATCGTCTGCCGCGAGACTAGCCCGATCTCGCCCTCGCACGGCCGGGCATCACGCCGGCTCGGGCGCGGGCAGGGCCTCGGTCAGCTCGAGGGTGTCGGCGGGAGCGTTCTGGCGCCGGGACAGGGCGAGGAAGGGAAGCCCCCCGGCCGCGATGCCCGCTCCGATCAGATACGACGCCGGATAGCCCCACACGTCGGCGGCCCTACCGAGCACCGGCTGGGCCCAAACCCCGCCGCTCGAGTCCATCAGCGAGTCGAACGAGAGGATCGTCGCCCGCTGTCGCGACGGGATCAGGCCGTTGATGTAGGTCTGGCGTATCGGCATCGAGGCCGCGAACAGCAGGCCCCAGACGACGATCAGGCCGATCACCGCCCAGAAGCTCTCGAAGACCCCGATCAGCCCGAGGGTCGTCACGCTGAGCGCCGCCATCGCGATCAGCGCCGAGGTGCGGCGGTGAAAGAGCCGCCGGATCCGGGGCGCCGCCACCCCACCGAGGATCTGTGCGCCCGCGACGATCGCCGCCACCAGGCCGGCGATCTGGTAGGCCTCAGGGTCGCCGTAGAGCTCCAGCAGGTACGGCTGGAGGGCGTAGAAGGCATAGATCCCGACGCCGCCCGTGAACAGGGCCTCGACCATCAGCCACTTGACGGCGGGCACCCGCCAGCCGTAATCGATCGAGGCGGAGGCGACCTTACGCATCTCGGCCAGCGGCCGGCCGCCCTTCTCGGGGGTGAACCCGACGTCGTGCATGAGCCTGAACGCGACCACGAACATCACCGCGAGGACGACCCCGCGGAGGACGAACGGCACCCCGAGGCTGGTCTGCGCAGCGATGAATCCTCCCGCGACCGAGCCGGTGAGCATCGCCACCCCGGTGACCACCTGGCCGCGCCCGAACACCGACTCCATCTCGCCCGTGAAGCCCGTCGCGGTGAGCGCATCGACCAGCCACGCCTCGACCGCGCCGCTGAAGAACGTGAACCCGAGACCGAGCAGGAGGGAGACGACCGCCCACTGCCAGAACGGGCCCTCGATCTGCCACAGGAGCACGTAGAGCAACGTCGACGCCGTGAGGGTCACCGTGCCGAGCAGATACGAGGTCCGGCGCCCGATCGTGTCGGCGACGATCCCGGTCGGGACCTCGAACAGCACCATCCCGGCCGTGAAGAACGCGTTCGCGGCGAACGCCTCGAGGTTCGAGAGCCCGGCGTCGAGGAGGAAGATCGTGTTGATCCCCCAGATGAACGACGCCGCCAGGGTGTTCCCGAGCAGGAGCAGGAGGTAGGTGCGCTGGATGGAGCGGGGCGTGGGCATGGGGCTGGGCGGATCCGATTCGGACCCACGAGTGGTGTCAGGGGTAGCTCAGCTGCTCGTCCCAGTCTGACCCACGACCCTCGGGAGTGAGGTCGAACAGGTTCCAGACCGGCTCGATGGTGCCGACGTGGCGGGTATCCTGTACCTGGTCGGTCGGCGCGTAGAAGAGCTCCGAGCCCCAGAAGTGGCGGATCGTTTCCCCTTCTCGGTGGAACACGTTGAGCATCGGCCTCTGGTGTCCCTCGGGAGTCTCCGCGAGATAGTCGCGGTTGTACGTGTTGCCGGCCGAAGAAACCAGCCGCAGCCGCCGCCACCGGCGCTCCCCGGCGAAGGTGAGGACCCGGTCGAGTGGCGCCTTCGCGGCGACGACCAGGTTCATGTGCGGGGCGACGTGCTCCGCGGCGCCATCGAGCTGGTCGAGGAGCGCCGTGCACGACGGGCACGGCCCCTCCGTGAGCGGCAGGCGCGCAGTCTCGCCGCCCGCGGGCCCCGGCCGGTCGTCCCCGGGGTCGCGCGGGAACATGAAGCTGTAGATCGCGAGCGAGTCCCTGCCGGGCGCGAACAGCTCCGACAGCCCCACATCGATCGGGGCGCTGTCCGCGCCCGCGCCCTGGAAGACGTAGTCCTCCGGGACCGCTCCGCCGGGCGGCAGGCGGCGCCTCGCGGCCGCAAGCGCCTCAGTGGCGCGGCGCAGCTCGATCTCCTGCTCGAGCAGCCGATCGCGCGCCGCCCGGTACTCCGCCGACTCCCCCGGAAACGTGGATCCCATCGCTCACCCTTTCGCTCGTTGGGGCTCACATGTGTAGACCGCGGGGCCGGGGAAAACTGATCGGGGGGACGCGGTTCAGCCGCATTGCGCGCACCACGCGTGCGCGCAGCGGGTCGACGATCGTCGTGTGGAGTGGCGTTTCGCGGCGCTCGGCGGTGCGACGGCGGGCCTCGCGGCGGCGCCGTTCGTCGCGCTCGGCGCGCCCGTACCC
>JBOGZL010000309.1:0-3338 GCA_050697195.1 Solirubrobacterales bacterium | reverse complement strand
ACGACTCGTAGTTGGCGAACCGGCTCGCGATTCCGACCACGAGCGCCCTGATCCTGTCGAGCAGCCTCCGCCGCGCCCGCGGCGAGCGGATCAGCCGCACCGCGTCCGCCTGCGCCTCGGGCACGAGCTGGATGGGGTAGTGGCTGTGGAGGTCGGCGATCACCTCTGAGAGCATCTCAGCCGGGGGAGCCGTGCCGCCTGTCGCTCACAGGGTGGCGGCGCTATCGTCGGACCGACCACTGGGGAGTCGGCTAAAGGCAAGCCTCGGGGTTTTGGTCCCCGCAATCCCGGTTCGATTCCGGGCTCCCCAGCTCCCTGACCGTCCGACCGCCTTGTGGAGGACGCGCGGTGGGCATATTCCGTCCGCCATTTGGACGCGATATGCCCACGGCCAGTCGGAGACCCCGGACAGCCCCCTGAGCGCCTACGATTCCGCAGGTGAGCGGCGCGCCCACCGTTCTCGTCATGGCCGCGGGCGAGGGCACGCGGATGCACTCGTCGCTGCCAAAGGTCCTCCACCCGGTATGCGGGCGGCCGATGGTGGCGTGGCCCGTGCTCGCGGCGCGCGAGGCGGGCGCCGGGCGGGTTGCGGTGATCGCCTCGCCGGCCCACGACCTCACTCCCGGCCTTCCCGAGGGCACCGAGACGGTGGTCCAGCCCGAGCCCGACGGCACCGGGGGCGCAATCCGCGCCGCGCTCGACCTCGTCCGCGACGCCGACACCGTCGTCGTCCTCAACGGCGACCACCCCCTGATCTCCGCCGAGATGATCGCCGACCTCCTCGCCGCCCACTCGGAGGCCGGAGCCGCGGCCTCCTTCATCACGCTCGAGATCGACGAGCCCGGCAGCTACGGCCGCGTCGTCCGCGACTCCGGGGGCGAGTTCGAGCGCATCGTCGAGACCAAGGACCCCGTCGGCGTGCCGCCGGAGGTGCTCGCGATCCGCGAGATCAACACCAACACCTTCGCCTTCGAAGCCGAGGCGCTCGCCGACGCCCTCGGCAGGATCTCGAACGACAACTCGGCCGGCGAGTACTACATCGGCGACGTCCTGCCCGAGCTCCTGCGCGGCGGCCGTCGCGTGGTCGCGCACCGGATCGACGATCCGCACGCGAACCTCGGCGTCAACAACCGCGCCGACCTGGCGCTGGTCACGACGGAGGCGCGGCGGCGGATCCTCGAGCGCCACATGCTCGCCGGCGTCACCGTCGTCGACCCCGGCGCGACGTGGATCGATGCCGACGTCGAGATCGAGCCCGACGCGACGATCGAGCCGGCCACCTGCCTGCGCGGGGCCACGCGCATCGGTGCGGGGGCCGTCGTGGGGCCGTTCACGACCCTCGTCGACACCGTCCTCGGTCCCGGGGCAACCGCGCTGCACTCCCACCTCGTCGAGTGCGAGGTGCTGGAGCGCTGCGCCGTCGGGCCGTTCACCTACATCCGCCCCCGCACCACGTTGCGCGAGGGAGCGAAGGCGGGCGCGTTCGTCGAGATCAAGGGCTCGGACGTCGGCGCCGGAAGCAAGGTCCCCCACCTCTCCTACGTCGGCGACGCGGAGATCGGCGAGGACGCGAACCTCGGGGCGGGCTCGATCACCGCGAACTGGGACGGATTCCGCAAACACCGGACGGTGATCGGCGACCATGTCCGGCTCGGGGTTGACACGTCGCTGGTCGCTCCCGTAAATGTCGGAGATGCGGCTTACACTGGAGCCGGGTCGGTGATCACCGGGGACGTCCCACCCGGGGCACTCGGGATCTCCCGGCCGAAGCAGCGCAACGTCGAGGGCTACGCGGAGAGGACCGCAGAGGCGAACAGGCAAGAGGCCGAGGAAGAGCCGGGGGACGACACGTGAGCACGATCGAGGAGCGCATCGTCGAGGAGCCCGCGGGGCCGCTCACCCACATTCCCCAGGACTACACCAAGCGCCTGATGGTCTTCGGGGGGCGCGCGTCCGTCGAGCTCGCCGCGAAGATCGCGTCGAAGCTCGATGTCGACCTCGGCGCCGTCGACCTGCGCACGTTCTCGAACGGCGAGGTGTACTGCCGCTACGAGGAGTCGATCCGGGGTGCCGACGTCTTCCTCGTTCAGTCCACGGCGCGCAACGAGGCGACGGGGATGACCCCGAACGACGCGCTGATGGAGCTGCTGGTGATGATCGACGCGGCGCAGGGCGCGTCCGCGCACCGGATCATCGCCGTGATGCCGTGGTACGGCTACTCGCGCCAGGACAAGAAGTCCTCGCCCCGGGAGCCGATCTCGTCCCGGGTCGTCGCCAAGTGCCTCGAGGAGATCGGCGTCGACCGGGTGCTGACGATGGACCTGCACGCCGGACAGGTGCAGGGGTTCTTCACCGTCCCGGTGGACCACATGACCGCGATGCCGATGCTCACGCAGTGGTTCCTGGACCAGACGTACGGCGACGATCTCGTCGTCGTCTCGCCGGACGCCGGCCGCGTGAAGCTGGCGCGCAACTTCGCCCGCAAGCTCGGCGTGCACTGGGCGGTGCTGGAGAAGGAGCGCCCCGCGCAGCAGGTCGCCGAGATCGGCTACGTGGTCGGCGAGGTGAGGGGGAAGACGTGCGTCCTCGTGGACGACATGATCGACACCGCCGGGACGCTGTGCGCCGCGGCGGCGACGCTCAAGGAGGAGGGCGCCGAGAACGTGATCGCCGCCGCCACCCACGCAGTGTTCTCGGGGGCGGCGTACGAACGGCTCGAGTACGGGAGCTCCGGGATCGAGCGCATCGTCGTCACCGACACCCTCCCGCAACGCCGCGGCGCGCCCGAGAACATCACCGTCCTGTCGACCGCGCAGACGCTCGCCGATTCGATCCGCCGGATCTTCACCGACGACTCGGTGAGCGAGATCTTCGCGGGCGAGAACCAGCTGTTCTGAGCCCTCCCGGCGTCACCCCTCGAACGCCGAAACCAGCCACTCGCCGTCGACCATCTCGAGCGTGATCGACTGTGACACTCCCGCGGTCCTGGAGACAGCCACCCGGGCGCGGTTCCCGCTCACGCTCACGTCGACGATCTCGGGCGCGCCACGACCCCCATCCCGATCCGCGCCTCGCTGGGCGTCGAGGACCTCGGCGCAGTTCGGCGGCTCGGCCCCGGGCTGCGCGCCGCTCGTCGCCTCGACCTCGCGTCTCAGGGTTTCGGTGAGCCGGCCGCAGACCGCCCCGAAATCGCGGTCGGCCCGTGCGGACAGGAACCGCTCCACCGAGTCGCGCGCTCGGTCCTCCTCCGTCTCGTCGGCGAACGGCCCGACGTCGGCGAGCGCGAGGATCGCGATCGCCGCGCCCACCACCAGCGCGACCGCGGTGATGCGACGGTT
>JBOGZL010000308.1:0-12189 GCA_050697195.1 Solirubrobacterales bacterium | reverse complement strand
GAACGGCATCGTGCTCGATCGCCTCACAGAGACCCAGCGGCGCATCATCGAGCTGCTCGAGGTCGATCTTCCCTGGCCGGAGCAGGGACAGCTGGCGGCATGAAGTGCGGAAGATGGAGCTAGCTCGACTCGGGCGGGGCGAACAGCACGAGGAGCTCGATGTCCTCGGTGATCTCCACGAACCGGTGCTCGACGCGCTTCGCGACGAACGCGACCGAGCCGGGCTCGACCGGGTGGCGCTCGCCGGCGACCTCGAGCTCCGCGCGCCCGGCGAGCACGTAGTAGATCTCGTCCTCGGCGTGGGGGATCTGCTTGTCCTCCGCGCCCGCCGCGAGCCGGTACACGCCGCCGCTGAACATCCCCGCGCGAAGGAACTCGCGCCACGGCTCGGCCGAGTCGCGAACGGCGTCGAGCTCGTCGTCGAGGCGAGCGATCGCGTGAGTCGGCACGGCCATCGGCCCGAACCTACCGCCGCTCGCGGCGCGTCACCCCGCGCCCGCGTGCCATGACTCGATCACGAGCTGGCCCCGAGGCCCACCGACGCGGGTTATGACCACCTCCGTGAGCTCCGGCGCCTCGGCCTCGATCTCGCTCCAGTCCGTCATCCGGGCCGGGAGCGCTACTCGCCGTCCGGGACGATCGCCACGACGCGGGCCGGCGCCGCGCTCCCGCCGGCGAGCCGCAGCGGGAAGCAGGCGACCTCGAAGCCGTCCGTCGGCAGGCTCCCGAGGTTCACGAGGCGCTCGATCTGGGAGTAGGGGAGATCGCACTGGTGTGCCGCCCAGAACACGCCTCGCTCGCCGCTCTCCCTCGCGCGCTCGGCCTGGAGGTGGAGCGGCTCGTCCCAGCCCCAGGCGTCGATCCCCATCACCCGCACGCCACGCTCGTAGAGCCACCGGGTCGCCTCCGCGGTGACGCCGGGGCCGCGGGCTATGTAGTCGGGTTCGTCGATGAACGCGTCCCGCCCCGTGCGCACGAGGACGATGTCGCGCGCCGCCGGCGCGCGTGGCGCGCGCTCCTTCATGTCGGCGGCGCTCAGCGACTCGCCGTCCTCGCGGTCGGTCGCGTCGACGACCATCCCGGGGGCGAGGAACCACTCGAGCGGCAGCTCGTCGATCGTCTGCGCGCGCTCGCCCGCGATCGTCGAGTTGTAGTGCCACGGAGCGTCGACGTGGGTCGAGTTGTGGGTCCCCAGCCGCGTGAAGGTCTCCACCGCCCACCCCTCGCCGTCGCGGAGCAGCTCCGGCCCGACCCCGAACAGCGTCTCGATCGCGGCGGCGCCGTTCGCGTGGTCCGAGAACTCGATCTCTGTCCGAAGGGGGTCTGGGTACTCGGGCGGATCGGGGCGGATCGGGGCGGACAGGTCGATCAAGGGCATTTGGCTCCTCCCGACGTCGGGGGCGTCGATGGTATTCAGGTAGACGCCGCGCGGGGATGGAAGTTCCCGCGCACGATCGACCGCTGCGAGTCATCCGTCGCATCCGCGTGTTTCCCTGTTCAGTATGGGTCGGCGTCTCGCCCTCGCGCTCTTCCTTCTCGCCTGCTCGCTGTACGCGGCCACCGCCGCCTCCGGCGCGCCGGGCCGGGACGCCGTGCGCCCGCAGCCCCCGACGAGCGAGGAGGTGCAACGCGGGACGGAGCGCTTCCTCGACTCGGTCGACAGGAACGAGCCACGCGCGAACCGAGCCCGGGGAACGGGCGGGACCGGACAGGGTGGCGATGGCTCGCTGTTTCCCGAGCGGCGCGTGATCGCGTTCTACGGCGCGCCGCAGATGGGCGCGACGATCGTCGGCCGCAAGTCGCTCACCGCGGCCAAGCGCCGGCTCCGCAAGCAGACCCGCCCCTACGACGGCAAGGAGCGCCCCGCGGACCCCGGGTTCGACCTCGTCGCCGTGATCGCCACCGCCGACAAGGGCAGCGGCGGCAAGTACCGCGACCGCCAGTCCGACGCGGTCATCGAGGAGTACTTCGAGGCCGCGAGGGAGGTCGGCGGGCGGCTGATCCTCGACATCCAGCCGGGCCGCTCGACCTTCATCAAGGAGGCCCGGGCGCTGGAGAAGTGGCTTGCGCGCCCGAACGTGGACCTCGCGCTCGACCCGGAGTGGAACGTGGGGCGAAAGGGCGTCCCCGGGAGGACGGTCGGGTCGGTCGGGGCGAAGACGCTCAACCGCGTCTCCGGGTACATGGACCACCTCTGCAAGCAGGAGAACCTCCCCCAGAAGGCGCTGATCGTTCACCAGTTCCGGCAGGGCAGCGTCCGCCAGCCCAAGCGGGTCGAGCAGCGCGACAAGGTGGACGTGACGCTCAACTTCGACGGGATCGGGAGCGAGGCGGCGAAGGAGGCCGGCTACCGTCGCCTCACTCGCGAGGGGCTCTTCGCGGGATTCTCGGTCTTCTACAGCCTCGACAAGGGCCTGATGAGCCCGAGCAAGGTCGCCGGCCTGGATCCCTCGCCGGACTTCGTCCTCTACCAGTAGGGCGCGGCGCCGCATCGTCGGACCGATCTCCGGTTCAATGTCCGCTCCCGGCGAAGGAGGAAGCGAAGTGAGCCACCGAAACTTGACACATCTGCATGCAACGCGGCGGGGGTCCTGGGCGCTCGGCGCAGCCCTGGCCGCGGCGCTCGCGCTCGCGCTCGCCCCGGCGGCGAGCGCGAAGCCCGAGACGGTGGGCGGCGGCACGACCACCCTGAAGATGAAGAAGGCGGTCGCCGAGTTCCTCGCCGACACCGGCACGAAGGTGAAGGCGATCGACCCCGCGAAGGACCGCAAGTCCGGGATCCAGTTCCCGATCGCCAAGGGTGAGCTCGACCCCAAGAAGGTGAGGGGCACCCTGAAGCACGACGGCGGCCTCGATCTGAGGGGCGACGGAGGCAAGGCGGAGCTGACGAGGCTCCAGGCCAAGTTCGGCAAGGGCTCGAAGCTGAAGGCGAAGGTGGACGGCAAGAACACCGCCCTGTTCGAGCTCGACACCGAGAACGCGAAGGCGAAGGAGAAGAGCGGGACGCTCACTTACTCCAAGATCAAGGCGATCGCGACGACGAAGGGCGTGACCCTGATCGAGGAGATCACCGACATGGAGCTCGAGGACCGCGAGCTCGTGTTCGGGAAGCTGAAGGTCAAGGCGGAGGTCGGAGGCGGCGAGCTGCCGATCGGCGGCGGCGACGCGGGACTTGCCCTCGACCCGGCCGCGCGGCAAAAGTTCGACTCCCAGGGGATCACCAGGAACGCCGTCAGCCCGGCGACCAGGCAGGGCGACGAGTTCACGTTCCCCGTCCTCGGCGGCAAGGTCGCGGAGGATGGGAGCTCCGGAGACGTGCGGCTCGACGGCGGCATCCGGCTGACAAAGGCCGGGACCAACCTCGAGTTGACCAAGCCCCGCATTCATCTCGGCGACGGCGAGATCACCGCGATCGTCGACGGCCAGCGGCGCACCGTGATGTCGTTCAACGCGAACAGGGCCGAGGTCAGCGTCAACGGCGACAGGGTGAGGGTGAGCGGGGTCGCGGCGAAGCTCACCGAGGACGGCGCGACGGCGATCAACGATGCGTTCGGCGGAACCGCGTTCTCGGAGGGCGATGCGTTCGGGGCGTTCGAGGTCGAGGCGACGGGTAGCTGATCCTCGAGTGAGATCGGCGCTGGCACCGGCGGTGTCGCTGCTGACAGCGGCGGCGCTCGCCGGCTGCGGCCCGTTCGGCGACGACGAGGGCGGCGACGGTGCTCCGAGCGAGGATGAGTTCGTCGCGATGGGCGACGAGATCTGTCGCACCGCGCAGCGGGAGGTCGCCGACGTGCAGCGCGACCCGCCGACCAGCCGCCGGGAGTCGGTGCGGTTCGCCGAGAGCCTGATCGCGATCTTCGAGGACGAGGTCGGGCAGCTCTCCGCGCTCGACCCACCCGACTACGTCCAGGCCCCCTTCGATCGCTACGTGGACGCGCGTGAGGAGGCGATCGCCGCGCTGGAGGAGGGTCGCCAGGCGGCGGAGGAGAACGACGCCGAGGGATACGCGGACGCTCAGGCTGAGGTCGCGGAGGGCCAGGTCGAGCGAGCGGAGCTCGCGCAGGAGGTCGGCTTCGGCGAGTGCAGCGCCGGCCCGCTCGCGGCGCCCGAGGAAGGTGCCCCGTGAGCCGGTAGCGAGGTCAGTCGGAAGGGAAGCCCCGCCGTTCGTCGAAACCAACCGTGCCGTGGCCAAGACCGCGACAAAGTCACGCAGCGGTGGGAACGGGAGGCGCGCGAGCACCCCGAGCACTAAGTCGCTCTCCGAGTTCATCACCGAGCGCTTCGACGAGTTCTCGCGCTCGCAGAAGGACGTCGCGCGCTACATCGTCGACCACCTCGACGAGGCCGCCTTCCAGACCGCGGAGGAGCTCGCGCGGCGCGCGAACACCTCGTCCTCCACGGTCGTGCGCTTCTCCCAGGCGCTCGGCTTCGAGGGCTACCCGGAGCTTCAGCAGGCGGCGATCGAGGAGTACCGTCGCCGCGCGCCGGAGGGCAATGGCCCGACGCAGCTTTTCGACTTCGACCACTCGGAGTTCGAGGCGTCGCTCGCGAGCGACCACTCGAACGTGGAGGAGACCGCCCGCAGCCTCACCCGGGAGCAGATCGAGTCGTGCGTTAGCGCGCTCGCGACCTCCCAGCGCGTCGTGATCGTCGGCGTCGAGCAGATGGCGTTCTTCGCGAGCTACCTGCGCCACCTGCTCGCGCTGCTCGACATCCGCTGCGAGGTGGTCTCGAGCCCGCGCCAGGACGCGCTCAACCGGCTCGGCCGCGTGGACGAGGACACGCTCGTGGTCGCGTTCTCGGCGGGACGGGCGCACCCGCTCGTCGTGCGCTCGATGAAGCTCGCGCGCCACCGCCGCGCGCGCACGCTCGCGATCACCGACGCGACGCTGTCGGACGTCGGCGAGCACGCCGAGCTGACGCTCTACTACTCGTCCAACAGCCCTTCCTACACCCGGTCCAACTCGGCGCTGCTCGCCCTCGTGCAGGCGCTCGCGCACGGCGTGTACTCGCGCGACAAGGCCGCGTTCAAGGACCGGATCCGCGCCTTCAAGCTGAAGTAGCGCCGACGTTTCGCCTCGGGCCTCGGGCCGCGGGTCCGGCGGGCAGGGTGATCGTCGGCGACATCCGGGCGTTGGGCACGTCGCGTCCCGTATCTCGTCGTAATGTGCCCATCGTCCCGGCACCCGCCGGGTTGGAGCATCCGCCCGAGCAGTTTCACCGCCTGCCCGACCGGAATGACGGTGGGTGTCGCGTATGCTTGGCCCGATGGCCGAGCGGGCGACATTCCGAGTCAAGTCCGGCCTCGCCGAGATGCTGAAGGGTGGGGTGATCATGGACGTGACGACCGCCGAGCAGGCGAGCATCGCCGAGGACGCGGGCGCGTGCGCGGTGATGGCGCTCGAGCGCGTCCCGGCGGACATCCGCGCCGACGGAGGGGTCGCGCGGATGGCGAGCCCGCGCGTGATCAAGGAGATCCAGGAGGCGGTGACGATCCCCGTGATGGCGAAGGCGAGGATCGGCCACTTCGCCGAGGCGCAGGTCCTGCAGTCGATGGAGGTCGACTACGTGGACGAATCGGAGGTGCTGACGCCGGCCGACGAGCACAACCACATCGACAAGCACGCGTTCGAGGTCCCGTTCGTGTGCGGCGCCACCAATCTCGGCGAGGCTCTGCGGCGTCTCGGCGAGGGCGCCGCGATGATTCGCTCCAAGGGCGAGGCCGGGACCGGCAACATTGTCGAGGCCGTGCGCCACATGCGCGAGATCACGGGCGGGATGAGGCGCCTGCGCTCGCTCGGGACCGAGGAGCTTCCGGGCGCCGCGAAGGAGCACTCCGCGCCGCTCGAGGTCGTCCGCGACGTCGCCGAGCGCGGGTGGCTCCCGGTGCCGCTGTTCTGCGCGGGGGGGATCGCGACCCCCGCCGACGCCGCGCTGATGATGCAGCTCGGCGCCGAGGGCAACTTCGTCGGCTCGGGAATCTTCAAGAGCGAGGACCCGCCGCGCCGAGCGCGCGCGATCGTCGAGGCGACGATCCACTTCGAGGATCCCGAGCGGGTGGCCGCGGCCTCCGCCGAGCTCGGCGAGCCGATGCGCGGCGACGACATCGCCCAGCTCGCCGAGGAGGGCTCCCTGCTCCAGCAGCGCGGCTGGTAGTGGCCGGCGAACCGAGCCTTCGTATCGGGGTTCTGGCTGCGCAGGGCGACTTCGCCGCCCACGCGCGCGTGCTGCGCTCGCTCGGCGCGACGCCGCTCGAGGTCCGCGAGCCGGCACAGCTCGCCGACCTCGACGGGCTGGTGATCCCCGGGGGGGAGAGCACCACGATCGCGAAGGCGATCGAGCGCGACGGGCTCGAGCAGGCGATTCGCGCCCACGCGGAGGGCGGGCGCCCGGTGCTCGGCACGTGCGCGGGGATGATCATGCTCGACCGCGAGCACCTCGGACTCATGGACACGCTCGCACGGCGAAACGCATTCGGGCGCCAGCTCCACAGCTTCGAGGCCGAGCTCGAGATCGAGGGCCTCGGCGACGACCCGGTCCGCGCCGTGTTCATCCGCGCCCCCTGGATCGAGGACCACGGCGCCGGCGTCGACGTGCTCGCCGCGTACGATGATCACCCCGTCGTCGTCCGCGAGGGGTCGCTCCTCGCCTGCGCATTCCACCCCGAGCTCACCGACGACTCCCGGCTCCACGCCCTGTTCATGGCGATGGCCACCGCCGCGCGGGAGCGAGGAGAGCGCGTCCGGTGAGGGACCCCCGGGTCACGGCGCTCGCCCGCGTCCTCGTCGGCTACTCGACCGAGGTCAAGGCCGGCGACGTGTGCCTGATAGAGGGTGAGGTCGCAGCCCAGCCGCTGCTCCACGCCGTGTACGAGGAGGTCCTGCGGGCGGGCGGGAACCCGATCGTCAACCTCTCGATGGAGGGCCAGGCCGCGACGTACTTCAAGCACGCTTCGGACGAACAGCTCGAGTGGGTCTCGCCGGTCTCGAAGTGGGCGGCCGAGAACGCCGATGCGCGGATCATGGCGATGGCGAGCGCCAACACGCGCGAGCTCTCGGGAGTAGCGCCGGAGCGCCAGACCGAGCGCCAGCGGGCGATGGAGCCGGTCATGCGCACCGCGCTCGAGCGATCGGCGGAGGGCGAGTACCGCTGGGCGCTGACCCTGTTTCCGACCCACGCGTACGCGTCGGAGGCCGAGATGAGCCTCGCCGACTACGAGGACTTCTACTTCGGAGCCTGCCTCGCCTCCGAGCCCGACCCGGTGGCGGCGTGGAAGCGCCAGTCGGAGGAGGTCGAGCGGCTGCGCGACTGGATCCAGGATCGGAAGGAGGTCCGGATCGAGGGGCCGGGGACCGACCTCCGCCTTGGGATCGCGGGCCGCACGTTCATCGCCGCCGACGGCAAGCACAACATGCCCGACGGCGAGTTCTTCACCGGACCGCTCGAGGACTCCGCGGAGGGCGAGATCACGTTCCACCTCCCCGCCACCTACGCGGGGCGCGAGGTCTCCGGGGTCCGGTTCCGATTCGAGGGAGGGAAGGTCGTGGACGCGAGCGCCGAGCGCGGGGAGGAGTTTCTCAACGAGACGCTCGACACCGACGACGGGGCGCGGCGCCTCGGCGAGCTAGGGATCGGGACCAACTACGGGATCTCCCAGGCCACGCGCGAGATCCTCCTCGACGAGAAGATCGGCGGGACCGTCCACCTCGCGGTCGGCCGCAGCTATCCGGAGACGGGCGGGGAGAACGAGAGCGCGATCCACTGGGACATGATCTGCGACCTTCGGCGCGGGGGGCGGATCACGGTCGACGGCGAGGCGCTCCAGGAAGATGGGCGCTTCGTCGTGTGAGGCCACGTCCGCATGAGTGAAGGATTCGGTAGGTCATAGTTCAGAGGCACCCAAATCCTTCAGTCGTGGCGTCTGGGTGATCAGGCGGCGGGCGCCACCTGGACCTCGCTGCCCTCGGCGCGCACCTGGTAGACCGGCTCTGGTTCCTCGGCCGGCGGGCCCACGGCCTCCCCGGTCTGCAGGTCGAAGATGCTGCCGTGGCAGCCGCACATGACCTCGCCGTCCTCGAGCTCGCCATCGTCCGCCAGATTGCACCCGGCGTGGGTGCAGATCGCGCCTATCGCGCGGTAGTCGCCGCCGACGTTGGCGACCAGGACGTCCTCGCCGTTCACCGTGGCCCCGGTCATCGTCCCCTCGGTGACGTCGGCCGTACTCGCGACGGTCGTCCACTCGGGCATCTGAGCCACCTCCGTAGATCGCGGACCGTCCGAGTGTAGAACCGGATTGGGCGACCGCAACTTCGCCTCGCCTGGACGGTTGTAGGGGGCAGCGCCTGCGCGTCTGGATCCCAGTTTGCAGGCGCCTGGGACGAGCGCCCCAGGAGGGATGCAAGGCGCGGCGGCCGGGGCCCAGGACCCGGCCGTCGCCGATATAGGCGGACGGCAGGGACGCCGGTCGCGGGAAAGGGATCTCCCTCCGCGGCCGGCGGCGTGCGCTCGTCCCCTCCTAACATCTGCGCCATGGCCGGCCATTCGAAGTGGGCGCAGATCAAGCACAAGAAGGCTGCGACCGACGCCAAGCGGGGTAAGCAGTTCACGAAGCTCGCGCGCGCCATCACCGTCGCGGCGCGGGAGGGGGGAGGGGACCCCGGCGGGAACGCGACGCTCGCCACCGCCGTCCAGAAGGCGAGGGACTACTCGATGCCCAAGGACAACATCCAGCGGGCGATCGACCGCGGGACTGGCGAGGGCGGCGCCGGCGGGGAGATCGAGCGCGCGGTCTACGAGGGATACGGGCCGGGCGGCGCCGCGATCCTGGTCGAGGCCCTCACCGACAATCGCAACCGGACCGGGGCCGAGGTACGCCACGCATTCGACAAGAACGGGGGCAGCCTCGGCGAACCGGGATCGGTGGCGTGGATCTTCGAGAACCGGGGCGTGATCCTGGTCGACGCGGATCGGTACTCGGAGGACGACCTGATCGCGGCGATCGACGCCGGCGCCGACGACGTCAGCGCGGACGGGGACCTGCTCAAGGTGGTGACGCCGGCGGAGCGGCTCGCCGCCGTCCGCGAAGCGCTCGAGGACGGCGGGGTCGAGATCGAGTCCTCGGAGCTCACGATGGAGCCGCGCACGGTCCTCGAGGTCGGCGGCCCGGAGGCTCCGCGGCTCGTCCGGCTGATGGAGGTGCTCGACGAGCACGACGACGTCGACGCGGTCCACGCGAACTTCGACATCCCGGCCGACGTGCTCGAGCAGGCCGCGGCGTAGCCGCTACGATCGCCTCGCCGGGGGCGTGCGGGGATCGCAACCCGAACACGAAGGGAGATCCAGTGAGACGAGGTAAGGAGGCCGGCCTCGCGCTGTCGCTCGTGCTGCTCGTCGCAGTCGCGATGCTGGCGGTTCCCAGCGTCGCCGGAGCGAAGACGAAGACGTTCGTCTCGGGGCCGATCAACGCACCGATTCCGAACAACGCCCCGACCGGGGTGTTCGCGCCGATCAACGTCGGCAAGAAGGGAAAGCTGAAGGACGCGAACGTGGGCGTGCGGATCTCGCACGCGCGCGTCGACCAGCTTCACGTCTACCTGTTCAAGGGCCAGAAGTACATAAACCTGGCGACGAAGGTCGGCACGATGGGCAACCACTTCGGGTCCGGCCCCGCCGACTGCAACGGCGTGTTCACCGTGTTCGACGGAGCGGCGCCCACCTTCATCCAGACCGGCAGGGCGCCGTTCAACGGGGCCTACAGGCCGCAGCAGTCGCTGGGGCTGTTCGACGGCGATCAGATAAAGGGCGAGTGGAGGTTGTTCGTGTACGACGACTCGGGCGGCACCTCCGGCCTGATCAACTGCTGGACGCTCGGCCTCAACTACAAGAAGAAGAAGTGAGCGCCTGACTCCGGGTGCGCCGGCCGTGCACGGCGCCCGGTTGGCGCGCCTTTGGAGGCATCCGAGCCGAGGGCCAGAATCAGTACCCATGCTCGTGGTCATGGGAATTGACCCGGGGGTGGCGAACACGGGGTTCGGCGTCGTGCGGCTGGCGGGAAGCCAGATGAGCGCGATCGACGGCGGAGTGATCGAGTCCCCCGGCGAGGAGGCGGCCGAGCGGCGCCTGGCTCGGATCCACGCGGCTTTGGCGGAGCTCGTCGAGTGGCACGAGCCGGCCGCGGTCGCGCTCGAGGACGTGTACTTCGGCCGCAACGTGCGCTCCGCGATCGGGGTCGGCCAGGCGCGAGGCGTCGCGATGCTGGCGGCGGCCGTGCGCGGGATCCCGTGCTTCGACTACACGCCGCAGGCGGTGAAGATGGCGGTGTGCGGGAGCGGCGCCGCGGCCAAGGACCAGGTGCAGCGAATGGTCGGCACCCTGCTGGGACTTCGCGAGCCTCCGACATCCGATCACGCCGCCGACGCGCTCGCCGTCGCGATCTGCCACGCGAGCCACGCTCCGGCGCGCCGCGGCCGCGGGCGCTTCGCGGAGGTCGCCGCGGCCACCGTCACGGCCCAGCTCCCGGAGGCCGAGGCCGGGTGATCGCATCGGTGCGCGGGGAGGTGCTGGTGCGCCGCCCCGATCACGTCGTGATCGAGGCCGCCGGCGTCGGCTACCGGCTCGCGGTGTCGGCCGAGACGCTCAAGTCCGTGCCGGCGAAGGGCCGCGAGGCCACCCTGCATTCGCACCTCGTCGCCCGCGACGACTCGCTCTCCCTGTACGGGTTCGCCGCCGAGGAGGAGCGCGACCTCTTCCTCCAGCTGATCTCGGTCTCCGGGGTCGGACCGAAGGTCGCAATCGCGGTCCTCTCGGGCGCCGCCCCGCGCGAGCTGCTACGCGCGATCGCGACCGGTGACGCGAAGCGATTCCAGGCCGTGCCGGGTGTGGGCAAGCGCACCGCGGAGCGGATCATCGTCGAGCTGCGCGAGAAGATCGCGGAGGCCCTCGACGAGGCGGCCCTTGCGGGCAAGGGCGGGGACGACGACCCGTGGGCACTCGCCCGCGAGGGCCTCGTCAACCTCGGGTACTCGCCCGCCGAGGCGCAGAAGCTCCTCACGACCGCCGAGGGCGAGAGCGCCGAGGAGCTGATCGGCGCGGCCCTGCGCCGGGCGGGGGAGTCGGCTCCCGCGGAGGCAGCGTGAGCGAGCTCGAGCCGGCTCCGCGGATCACCGACCCCAGCATCGAGACCGGGTCCGAGCCCGAGCGGGTCGGCGACGCGCGGATGACGGGAGAGGAGGAGGACCTCGACCGCTCGCTGCGGCCGCGCAAGCTGGCCGAGTTCGTGAACCAGGAACAGGTCACCGGTCAGCTCGAGATCTTCATCGAGGCGGCGCGGCGGCGCGAGGAGGCTCTCGACCACGTGCTCCTCGCCGGCCCCCCGGGGCTGGGGAAGACCTCGCTCGCGCACATCGTCGCCGCCGAGCTCGAGGCGCCGATCGTGGGGACCGCCGGCCCGGCGCTGGAGCGCAAGGCCGACATCGCCGCGTTCCTCACCGCGCTGGAGCCGGGGAGCGTCTTCTTCATCGACGAGATCCACCGCCTCAACCGCGCGATCGAGGAGACGCTGTATCCCGCGATGGAGGAGCGCCGCCTGCCCGTGGTCCTCGGGCAGGGCGCGGGAGCGCGCACCGTGACCCTCGAGCTGCCCCCGTTCACGCTGATCGGCGCCACCACCCGCACGGGTCTACTCACGACCCCGCTCCGAGACCGGTTCGGGGTCTCCCACCGCCTCGAGCACTATCGTGCCGACGACCTCGCCCAGGTGGTGCGGCGCTCGGCCGGGATCATGGGAGTGCGGATCGAGGCGGAGGGCGAGCACACGATCGCGGAGCGCTCCCGCGGCACCCCGCGGGTCGCCAACCGCCTCCTGAAGCGGGTTCGCGACTTCGCGGAGGTGCGGGGGGAAGGGGTGATCACGGGCGCGATCGCGGACGGCGCGCTCGAGATGCTCGAGGTGGACAGCGCCGGGCTCGATCGCCACGACCGGATGCTGCTGTCGACGATGGCGAGCAAGTTCTCCGGCGGGCCGGTGGGGCTCTCGACGCTCGCCGCCGCGATCGACGAGGAGGGCGACACGATCGAGGACGTGTTCGAGCCCTATCTGCTCCAGCAGGGGCTGATCAAGCGCACTCCTCGCGGCCGCGTGGTAACCGAGCGCGGCTTCGAGCACCTCGGCCTGCCCGTGCCCGAGCGCGC
>JBOGZL010000307.1:0-26236 GCA_050697195.1 Solirubrobacterales bacterium | reverse complement strand
GCGAACGGCATCGTGCTCGATCGCCTCACAGAGACCCAGCGGCGCATCATCGAGCTGCTCGAGGTCGATCTTCCCTGGCCGGAGCAGGGACAGCTGGCGGCATGAAGTGCGGAAGATGGAGCTAGCTCACCTGGCGAGCAGCCCGGCGGCGAGACCCCACGCCCGCGAGCCACGCAGGCTACGCAGCGTCGGCGAGATCTTTGCCCGAAAACGCCGCAGGTCGTCGACGCGGTAGACACCGATCCGCGGCCAGCGCAGCGGCGAGGAGGGATGCAGCCGCGCCGGCAGCGTGGCGCCCGCGGTGTAGCCGGCGCTCGCCGCCGCCGCGACGACGCGCTCGTCGTGCTCACCGTACGGATAGGCGAGCGAGCAGCATGGCTTCCCGATCCGCTCGGCGCACAGCTCCCGCGATTGCACGAGCTCCTCGGCGAGCGCCTCGTCCGCGAGGACGGGAAGTCGGGGATGGGTATGGCTGTGCGAGCCGATCTCCCAACCGGCCGCGTCGAGCTCTGCCAGCTGATCCCAGGACATGCACCGAAGCTCGCCCTCGTAGGATCCGCCGAGCCACTGCTCGATCCCGGGCCAGGCCATTGGAGCGTCCGATCCGACGAAGCTAGTCGGTGCGAACACGGTGCCCGGGAAGCCGAACGCCGACAGCACGCGGAAGGCGAGCTCGATCACCGAGCGATAGGCATCGTCGAACGTTACGGCGACCGTACGGGACGCCGGGGGAGCCGCCACGGCCTCGCTGAATGTCACGGGTCGGTAGCCGCGGTCGAGCAGCAGGCGCACCTGACGCTCGAGCCGAGCAGGCGTGGTCGAAAGATCGGCCGGCCAGCGCTCGGACACCCCGTGATAGCAGAGGACCAAGACGTCGGTCATACGCGCCTTCGGATCCGACCAAACGGGAGCCGGTGCGCCAGATACCGGTTGCGCGGCACCACCAACCGGAAGAGGGCCTTGCGCGCGAGTGCTCGTCTGCGCAGCGAGCCGGACTCCCGGTAACGCTCCCAGCGCTCGACGGCCGCGCTCAAGTCCGGGCGCGGAGCAACGAGCTGCATCGCGCGAACCTGGTTGATGTGCAGCACGTGGTAGAAGGAGCTGGCGACGTTGGTGACCGGATGGGGAAAGAGGTCGTAGCGCGTCCAGCTCCCCGTGTCCCAGCGACCGATGTTGTCCGCCAGCGCATCCACACCCTCCTCGAACTCGCGGTTCGCATCGGCGTCGCCGAGCGCCAGCGCGACGTCGCGGTAGGCCCAGAGCGCGAAGATGCCGCCGTTCAGCACCATCGACGGGGGATGCGTTGGGTATTCCTCGAGGAAGAAGCCTGACCCCAGGGGAACCCGGAGTCCGCCTGAGGCGGTTGGAATCGCAAGCGGCCGGAGCGCCCGGAGCGCGGCTTGGGCGAGCCGCTCGTCGCCGGTCTCCGCGTAGACCCGGAGCAGCAAACTCGCGCCCTCCCCCTGGGCCATGCCCGACATCCACGGCGGCTCGAGCCGATACGTGTGGATCGGCGAATGATGGACCCACCCGCCGTCCAGGATGCCGTCTCGGACCTGGCGGTCGGCGAGATGCTCGGCGGCGCGAAGCGCGGTCGCGAGCCATCTCTCCCCCTCTCCGGCGAGGTACCGCTCGTAGCAGCCCAGCCCCCACTGCGCGGTCGCCACATGTAGCTCACGATCCGCATCGCCTAACTCCGAGGGCTCCTGCTTGACCCTGAAGTCGATGTAGTAGCCGCCGAGCTCCTCGGGTGTGACGCGTGGCCCGACCGGAGGGGAGAACACACGGGCGGAGCTGAAAAACCCCGGTCCGCCCGGCTGCGAACCTCGCTCGAGCGCTGCCTCGCCTTCGAGGTCGAGATCGCGGCTCGCCATTGCTTCAGCGTATTCGTCCTCGAGCGTTGCACGTCCCCGCAGGCGGGGCTCCCGCGCGGACCGCACAATCGTGATAATGGGGCCCGCTCGAGGCAGCGTGGTGGCGAGACCTAACCATCAATCCAAGGGCTGGCTTCACCCGCCGGCCGACCAGCAGGGACTGCAGCGGTACGTCGAGACGATCCGCGAGCGGATCTGGCTCGTGATCGCTGCTGTCGTCGTTACTACCGGGGTCGCCCTGGTCTACGTCGTGACCGCCGACAGGGTGTACGAGGCCGAGGCCGATGTGCTCGTGGCACCGAGCGCCGAGGAGGCCGCGACGCCAACCGCTCTTGGCCTTATCACTGAATCGAGCGACCCCCTCCGTGCCGTCGAGACCGCCGCGACGCTGATCGAGAGCGACGCAGCTGCGTCCTTGACGGCCGAGACGCTCGGCGTCGACGGCGGGCCGGAGGCGATCCTGAAGGACGTCAGCGCCGAGCCGGTCGCGGAGAGCAATGTCGTAACCGTGACCGCTCGCGCATCGAGCGCGGAGGCCGCGGCGGATCTGGCGAACGTCTTCGCCCGCTCTGCGATCCGGAATCGCACCAGAGCCCTGCACCGGCGAATCGACGAGCAGCTGCCGAGGCTCGAGGCCAGACTCGAGGAGCTGCCGCCCAGCCTCGCCCGCGACACCTTGACGGGCCAAATAGGCCAGCTGGAGACACTGCGGGCGGGCAGCGACCCGACACTGCAGATCGCCGAGCCAGCGACGGAGCCCAACTCACCCGTGTCACCCAGGCCGCTGGCGAGCTTCGCCGCCGCCATAGTCGCCGGGCTCGTGCTCGGGATCGGCAGCGCGTTCGCCCTCCAGGTGTTCGATCCGCGCCTGCGGCGAGAGGAGCAACTCCGTCAACGCTACCGCCTTCCGATCCTCGCCCGGATCCCGCGCGAGCCGCTCCACATGGCCGAGCCATCGACAAGTAAGCGCTCTTCCGACGGACCGATCGAAGCGTATCGACGCATGCGCGCGAATCTTCCGGTCTTCGCCCGTATCCCTCGCGAACGGCTCGACAGGGCCGAGCCGTTGACATGGGAGCGCCTTTCGCCCGGGCCGATCGAGGCCTACCGAACCCTGCGGGCGATCCTCGCGAGGCCGCCTGCCCGCTCTGGCGGCGCCCGCTCGATGCTGGTGACCAGCCCGGGTCCGGCTGAGGGCAACACCACCACCGCGATGAATCTCGCGTGGGCGCTTGCCCAGGCCGGCAAGCGCGTGATCCTGATCGAGGCTGATCTGCGTCGTCCCTCGGTTGCCCGGGCCTTGGGCGTCAGGGCTGACCACGGCATCGTCAGCGTCCTGACCGAGGAGGCGAAACTGGAGGAGTGCCTGATCACGCCGGATCCCGACACGGACAACCTCCAGGTCCTGCTCGCCGAGCGGGCCGGAATCGTGGGCGGCGAGCTGCTCGCCCTCCCCGCGGCACAGCGCCTGGTCAAGGAGGCCAAGCGGCTGGCAGATTACGTCGTCGTCGACTCGCCGCCCCTGGCAACGGTCGTTGATGCGCTGCCGCTCGCGGGGGCCGTCGACGACCTCCTGCTGGTGGTCAGGCTGGGAGCAAGCCGGCTCACCAGCTTGGAGCAGCTCGCCGAGCTGCTCGCAGATACCGGGGTCGAGCCCACGGGGTTCGTGCTCATCGGCGCGCCACCCAGCCGTGATGCCTTTTACGGCGATGACGGTGTCCCGCCTGGCGCTGAGCGACCGAAGCGGCCGCTCTCCGCGCGCTCGGACTGAGCGAGCCGGTGGCGGATCGGCTCCAGCGGATCCAGTGGGAGCCCGCGGCGGCTCTGGCCCTGATCTGCGCCGCGCTCGGCGTCCTCGCAGGCGTCGATCCAATGCTGGCGATCTTCGCGGCGCTCGGGCTCGCCTTCGTCCTGGTGACCTTCACCGATCTGGCGGCGGGGGTGGTGGTCCTGATCATCGTCGCCTTCGCGGAGACGACGCCGCTCGCCGGCTCCGCGCTCACCTTCACCAAACTCACCGGGCTCTTGCTGGCGCTCGCCTGGGTGGCGACGATCGCGATCCAGCCCGCGGGGCGCGAACGGCTGATCTTCGACGCGCACCCCGGCTTCTCCTACCTGCTCGCCGCCTTCCTCGGCTGGGTGGCGATCAGCAGCGCCTGGGCTGAAGATGCCGGGGCGGCGCTTACGCAGGGCTCACGAATCTTGCTCGTCGCCCTGCTGTACGTGATCGTGTACACCGCCGTCCGCACTCGCCGGCAGGCCGTCTGGGTGATCGCCGGCTTCGTAGCCGGAGGCGCGATGACCGCGGTCTACGGGTTGATCCTCGGGCCCTCCCCCGACACCTTGGAGACCGACAGGCTGCTGGCCACGGTGCGGGACCCGAACTTCCTCGCCGCAGCCTTGGTCGCCGGGGTTGCGCTTTCGCTCGCCGGCTTCATCGCCGCCCGAGGCCAACCGTTGCTGCGGCTCGCTGCAGCAGGGACGGCCGGACTCTGCCTGCTTGCGTTCTTCCTGACCGGCTCGCGAGGTGGGTTAGTCGCGTTGGCGGTCGCGCTAGTGGCGATGGTGATCGTCGCCGGCCGGCCGCGCGCGAGGGCGACGGCGGCGATCGTGGCTGCTGCCCTGGCGCTCTGCACGTTCGCCTACTACGCGCTCTACGCGCCGCAAGAGATGCGGGAGCGGATCGCGAACACGTCCCAAGGGGAGGTCGAGCGCGAGGAAGGGCGGGTCACGATCTGGACGGTCGGCTGGCGGATGGTCGAGGACCATCCCGTCCGGGGCGTCGGGATCGGCAACTTCGAGCAGCAATCTCCTCGCTACGTGCTCGACCCCGGGGCGTTGCCCCGAAGCGACCGCGTGATCGACGGGCCCGCCGTCGCCCACAACACATATCTAGGGGTCCTCGCCGAGCTGGGCGTGATCGGCGCCGCGCTGTTCCTGGCCGTGATCGCGTTCTCGGTCGGCGCGGCGGGCGCGGCCGCGCGCCGGTTCGCAGCAAGTGGCGACTGGCGGATGGAGGCGCTGGCGCGGGGCCTCGTCGTCGCCCTCGCGGGCGTGCTGGCCGCCGACTTCTTCATCAGCGCGGAGGCCAGCAAGGTGACCTGGCTGCTGCTCGCGCTCGGCCCCGCGCTGCTTGCGGTGGCACGAGAAGATCGCGGGGCGTCCGCGAGCGTCCGGCCTTCTAGCTGATCGCCGGCACCTCGCCGCGAGCCAGTGCCTCATAGATACGTGCGACGCGCCCCACCGTGACCTCGATATCGAACTCGCGCCGTCGCCGTTCACGGCCGCGCCTGCCCATCTCCGCGCGGCGGGAGTGGTCTCCGAGCAGCTCGGCCAGCGCTTTCGCCAGCGCTCCCGGGTCACCGGGCTCGACGAGCAGGCCGTGCTCGCCGGGCTCGATCAGGTCCGGGACACCACCGACCCTGGTCGCGACCACCGGCAGGCCCGCCTCCATGTATTCGAGGATCGAGAGCGGCGTACCCTCGAAGTTCGACGAGCAGACGGCGACGTCGAACGCCCGTAGTACGTCGGGGACATCGGAGCGGTGCCCGAGCAGCGTCACCGTCTCGCCCAGTCTGAGCTCGCCGATCTGCCGCTCGAGCGCTGGACGCTCGGGGCCGTCGCCAACGATCAGGACGCGGAGGGTCGTGAACCGGCCGCGGAGCGCAGCCGCCGCTCGCACAAGGACGTCGAGCGCTTTCTGCGGTCGTAGCGCGCAGACGGTACCGACCACCGGCACCTGCGGTACGAGACCGAGCTGCGCGCGAACGTCCCGGCCGCTCGGTGTGGGCGACGGCGGGATCCCGTTCGGCACGAAGATCAGCTTGGCCGGGTCGATCCGCTCGATCTCGATCATGCGGCGCCTGTCCTCGCGAGAGACGGTCAGGAAGGCGTTGGCGCGTCGGGCGATCAGGTGGCGATCGATGAACCTGCGCACCGGCTGGCCCTCGAAGGACCAGGTGTGCTCGTGTGCGATCACGACCGGCGTGCGCGCGAGCGGCCCGAGAATCGCGGCCCAGAGGTTGGACCCGAACTTGTGCGCGTGCAGGATGTCGACCCGCTCTCGGCGCAGCGTCGTAAGAAGCGACCGCCAGGCGGCCACGTTGAGAGCCGAACCGCGCTGGAGGCCGAGGAATCGAACGCCCGCTTGATCAAGCTCGGCGAGGGCGGCCGCGACCGCGGGGGCCCGCTGGTTCCCGGGGGGCCATCTGCTCACACACAGCGTCCGATCGAAGCGCTCGCGGTCGAGGCGCGTGATGATCTCGCGTGCCAGCCTCTCGCCGCCACCGCCGAGGCCGATCCCGTCGACGAGCGTCATGACCCGTAGCCTGCGTTCGCTTGAAGGCTGTTCGTACATCTAGACTCCGGCAGAGGTGTCCCGCCGAGCGGATGATGATGGACACGCTCCCCTAACGCCGAGCAATCAGAAGCGGCGAGGATGAGCGCCCTGGAGAGCCCGGGAGCCCTCACCGGCACTGTCGTCCGCGGGATCGGGTTCGCAGGCAGCGGCTTCGTCCTCGCGCGTGGGATCACACTGGCCGCGTACATTGCGCTCGCCCGGCTCATCACCCCAGAGGAGCTCGGGTACTTCGCCGCGGGCTCAATCCTGGTCGGGATCGCCGGCCTGTTCGCCGAGTCGGGGATGGCCGCGGCGGTCATCCACCGTCGCGACCGCGTTGACGAGGCGGCGGCTACGGCGACGGTCGCCACCGTAGCGGCCGGGCTGGTGATCGGCCTCGTCGCAGTGGCGACTGCGCCGTTGATCGGTCACATCTTCGACAGCTCGACCGTCGCCGCGGTGGCGGCGGCGATGGCCGGGGTGCTCTTCCTGTACACGGCACGCGTGATCCCGAACGCGCTGCTGCAGCGGCGATTCTCGTTCCTGCGCCGGGTCGTCGTCCAGCCCGCCGCGGCGCTCGCCTTTGGTGCCGCCGCGATCATCTCGACGTCGCAGGGATCTGGCGTCTGGGGACTGGTGATCGGCCAGTACGCATCGGCGGTCGTCGACTTCGCGCTCTCGTGGGCGCTGGTGCAGTGGCGACCGAGGCTGTCACTGGTCTCTTTCCGGATGTGGCGTGAACTGGTCGCCTACGGCCGGCACGTCCTTGCGGGCACAGCCGCTCGGAGGATCGGCGACCAGGTCCCGGTCGTCGCCGCGGGCAGCTTCATCGGGGCCGCGGCGCTCGGTCAGCTTCAGTACGCCACCCGGATCGTCTCCACGCCGTTCACGTTCCTCGTCGCGGGAGTCAACTACGTCGTCTTCCCGGCCTTCGCTCGGATCTCGCGCGACGAACGCCGGTTCGAGCCCGCGTTCCTGCGATCGCTCCGCTGGATGACACTCGCGGCGATGCCAATCGGCCTGATCCTGATCCCGCTCGGCGAGCCGCTGACAGTCCTCGTCTTCGGTGAAACGTGGGCCGAGGCCGGTGAGGCGACCGTGGCGTTGTGCGTGTTCATCCCCGCGCGTGCGATCGCCGCGGTGATCGGCGAGGGGTTCAAGGGCACCGGGCGCCCGGCGGAGCGAACCAAGGCCAATGTCGTCGGGGTCGTCGCCGGCGCGCTCGCGATGGCCGCACTGATCCCGCCCTTCGGCCTGATCGGCGTCGCGCTGGGCGTCTCGGTCGACGCAATCGCGAGCGCCGTTCTGTCGCTTCGTCGAGCACATCGCGCGATGTCGATCCCGATGCCCGCGATGCTCGCGAGCATCGCCCCGCCGTGCGCCGCCGCTCTCGTGATGGCCGCGGTGCTGATTCCCGTCCAAACGCTGCTCGTCGACGCGGCGAACCACGGGACCGCCCTGGGGCTCATACTGCTCGCCGGCGAGGGAGCTGTGGGCTTCGCCGTCTACGCCGCTGTCCTGCGGATCGCCGCCCCGGGCGTAGCGAGCGAGTTTGCCGCCTTGCTCCGCACCGCGCGTCGGGGCGCGTACGATCCCGCGGTGACCTCGGGATGCTGATCGCGTGGGCGGCGCGGGCCCGATCCTCGATTCCGCGGCGCGTGCGTTTGCGGCTCGGCCTCCCCCCGGCGCAACCACCAGGATGGGAGATCGGACCGCCGGACTTGGTCGGCGTCGGCGCGCAGCGGTCGGGGACCGGCTGGTGGTACGGGCTGATCTGCGACCACCCGGCGGTACAGCCCGCGGTCGGCAAGGAGCTTCACTTCTTCGACCGCTTCGCCGCTGGCCCGTTGACCGACGACGACGTGCGCGCCTACCACCGGCTCTTCCCCAGGCCGGACGGTGCGATCACGGGCGAGTGGACACCGCGGTACATGCACGACTTCTGGACCCTCGGGCTGCTTGGAAGAGCGGCTCCGGACGCGCGGATCCTCGTCTTGCTACGCGATCCGTGGGAGCGCTACCGCTCGGGCTTCGCTCATGAGGCCCAGGTTCTGAGGCGACGCTTGCGCGGCGACCGCGAGCAGTACGTGCGGGCGATGATCGCCGGCGATGCCCTCAGCCGCAGCCTCTACGCGCGCCAGCTGACCGAGCTCTTCGACCACTTCGACCGCTCCCAAGTCTTGCTCCTCCAGTACGAGCGATGCGTGGACGATCCGGCCCGCGAGCTGCGCCGCACCTACGAGTTCCTCGGACTCGACCGGCCGGACCACACTCCCGACTCGATTATCGCCCGCAGTGGTCGGTCGGTCGCGAAGGATGACCCCCCTGAGCATCTCGAGCGGGCGGCGAAGGCAAGCATCGCGCGCGACTCCAACGAGCTGATGCGGGTCGCGCCGGATCTCGACCTCGATCTGTGGCGGTCGTGCCGGGCTCCGGACGGTGGTTAGGCGCCCCAGGCCCTCAGGTCGCGATCCAAGAGCTCGCCGAGCTCGTGCGCCTGGCGGACGGCGAGAGGGCGCAACGCCGTGTGCACGCGCTCGCTTGCCGGAGGCCGCGACACGAACCTGGTGTTCCAGCGCTTCATCGCGTACCCCACGCGAGACCTTCCCGCGCGGGAGGTGACAGCGTGAACGGCTCGACGGAACGTCTCAGGCGGATGAAACAGAAACCCTCGCAGGGCCCTGCTTCTTACTTGCTTGTGAGGGTTCACTACTCGAATTTCGGGCACGAAGCCCGGGTCGACGTCGAGGAACTCGCACGTCTCGCGGTAGATGTCCGCCGTGCGGTGAGTGAAGTCGTCGAACAGGATCACGTGCACCCGTTCGCGGCCGAAGACGTCGAAGTAGCGCCGGAGCTGCTTACCATAGGAGACCGTCGACCTATAGGAACGCGGGGGAAACCCCGGCGGCGCGCCGTTCCGCTCACGTTCCGCGTCGAGCGCAAGCGCCCGCTCGAGGTCCTCCTCCGGCTCGATGCCGTTGTAGACGAACTCGGAATGGAGCGAGGGGATCATGTCGACCGGATTGCGGAGCATTGCGATGATCCGCGAGTGGCTGCAGAATCGCTCGATCTCAACGGGCGCCGCGGCTGAGTACAAGTACCAGACCGATGCCTCGCCGAGCCGCTTCCGATCCTGCACGCCCGCGAACAGCCCCAGATACTCCTCCGGCGTATGCCACGTCTGTCCCTTCTTGACGGCGAATCGCTGCCACATATCGATGGCGAAGTACTGGCTCTCCTTTAGGGCGGACATCCCGATCTCGGGGTGTTGCCCCAGGTAGTCGCTCATCGCTGTCGTGCCGCACTTCGGCGCGCCCACGATGAAGAACTCCGGCCCCTTCAAGCGTCATCAGGGTACCGTCCGCCATTCGCCGAGGCATAGGGCGAGGGCTAGGATTCGCCGCTGATTGGCTTCCGCGTACCTGCTGTCCGCTGCGCCGGCTTCCGGGCGTGACCCCAAGGCCCATCTGGACCTCGAGCAAATGCGGGACGCGGCGCGCGCCGACCGGTTCGGCGTTCACGAGGTCGCGGACGGCCCGGGCGAGGCGGATCTGATCCTGTTCGTCGAGACGTCGGGAGCCGCCGGTTACTACTTCGAGCGTGTGCGACGGCACCCGGTCTACCGCGCCTTCCGGTCGCGCAGCTATCTGTTCTGCTCGACCGACAGGGTGGTGCCACTCCTGCCCGGCGTTTACGCGTCGATCGAGGCGCGTCAGTACCGGCCCGCCTGGACTCGCTCGGGTCACTACCTCGGGGTGAAGGAGCGAGGGCCGCTGCGCTACAAACCCGACCGTTCACCTTCGTGGCTCTACTCGTTCGTCGGCTCGACCACGACGAACCGATTTCGGGCTCGAATCAAGGGCCTTCGACATCCCGAAGCGCTGATCATCGACGTCGATTCCGAGCCCCCGGTCGATGATCGCTTGAAGCGTTTTCGCCGACAGCATTCACGACAGCTCCTTCGTTCTCTGTCCGCGGGGAGGTGGCACGTCGACGTTCCGCCTTTTCGAGTCGATGATGCTCGGCCGCGTGCCGGTGATCATCTCCGACCAGTGGGTGCCGCCGAAGGGGCCGGACTGGCCAAGCTTCAGCCTCAGGGTGAGGGAGGGTGACCTTGCATCCGTGCCGGACCTGCTCGAGTCCCACAAAGCCCACGCACGTGCGATGGGTGAGACGGCCCGCGCCGTGTGGCTGAACTGGTTCTCCGAGCGCGCGTCCTTTCATCGAACAATCGAGTGGTGCCTCGAGCTCGCCATCGAGGCGCCAACTCGCACCGGCCTCGAGCGGTACAGACCCTGGCTCCAGATGCTGCGGCCCTACCACGCGGCGCGGGCCGTGGCCAAGCGCCTCGGCCACGGGGCGTCCTGGGGGCCGTCCGGGCCCGCGCGCCGCATCCGAGGAGCGCAACACTAGGGGTGTGCCTTCACGACTAGAGAGCGAGCGCGAGTTCCATGACAGGGCCTTCGGAGAGGGGACGCGGGCACCCGTTTGGAAGTACTACGAGATCCAGCGCTACGACAACGAGCACTACCGGCGCTTGGTCATGCGCTACGGCCAGGGAAAGGTGCTCGAGTACGGGTGTGGCACCGGGAGCGCTGCCTACCTTCTGGCGCGGGCCGGCGCCTCGGTAACCGGCATCGATCTGTCCGAGGTCGCTATCCGCCAGGCCCAGGAGGAAGCCGAACGCCAGGGGCTCTCGGATCGCTGCTCGTTTCAGGTCATGAATGCGGAGGAGCTCGCCTTTCCCGCGGACTCCTTCGACCTGGTCTGTGGAACGGCGATCCTTCACCACCTGGAGCTCGAGCGGGCATATCGAGAGGTCGCGAGGACGATGAAGCCGGATGGGCACGGGGTCTTCTTCGAGCCACTCGGCCACAACCCGATCATCAACGCCTACCGGCGCCGCACACCGCAACACCGCACGCCCGACGAGCATCCGCTGCTTCAGTCCGACATCGAGCTGGCCGGCGGATACTTCAACCGGGTTGAAACCTCCTACTTCCACCTTGCCACTCTCGCCGCGGTCCCCTTCCGGGGGCGTCGGGGCTTCGATGGGCTGCTGCGAGCGCTCCATGGTCTTGACGAGGCGCTGTTTCGAATCCCGCTGCTCCGCAGGCAGGCCTGGATGGTCATCGTGACGCTCACGGAACCGCGTTCGGACCCGGACTGACGGCTCAGTCGGATCTTCGCCGGGTGCGGCGCGCGACGATCTTGGGGAGGACTTGCAGCGCCGCTTCGCCGATCGCGTCCACATCCCTCGTCGAGAGCCCCTGGTGCACCGGGAGCGCGAGCGTGGTTGCCCGGCGCTCGGCCACATCGGGGAACCTCTCGTCGTCCACGGCGGGATGCCCGGCGGCCCAGTAGTGGATCGTGCTGACGCCGTGCCGCAGCAGATTCAACACGGCTTCCTGCGGCGATGGGGTGCGGACGGGGAAGAACCATGGGCAGGCGCCGGGCGTGAGCGCATCGAAGGGCTCCACTACGTAATCGCCGAGGGCATCCAGCAGGCGCGAATAGTTGCGCCGTCTGATCTCGCGGACCGAGGACCGGGCAACCCTGGGCATCAGGAAGAGGCTCAACCTGGTGGGCCGCTCGTTGACGTCAACGATCTGGACATGCACGGCCGGATCGAACGGCGGCGGCTCGCCTCGCCGTCGGGCGCTCAGCAGGCGGCTGCGTAAGACCCCGATCATGCCCACCCGCTGCCCCGCCCAGGCTGCGAGCTCATGGGCAACACTGCTGCGCTGGTCGACCGGCTCCCAGTCCCGCGACCAGCCGAACGGCTGGCGCCCCATGGGCGGTTGGAGCGGTTCCCGGCACAGCGCGAAGGCGCCGTTCGGCACGGGCAGCTTCTTGTACACGCACGTGAAGCCGAAGTCGCCGAACGAGGCAAGCGGGCGACCGTCGAGCTCCGACGTACCTCGCCGAGCTCCGCCAGGCGTCGCTCCCGGCGGGCGATGCTCCTGCGCCGATTCGGTGAGAGGCGGGCACGGTACTCCTCCCACTTGCCCTCGATCGGCAAGTACGGCGAGGACTGAATGGTGCGCTGGAGAGCGAGGAGCTGAGACTGCTGTGCTTTGGCGCGAAGCGCGCCGACGAGGGGATCGCGAACGTCCAAGAACCGCATCCTCACGTGCGGCGGTGCCAGGCCGGCGATGGCCTCCGCCATCATTTCTGCCGCTTCCTCGCGGGCGTAAACCCCGCCGAAGATCGGGGTGTGCCAGTTTGTTGGAGACCCACGCACTCGCGACGGCGCACGATCGGTAACACTCCGGTGATGCCCCCGCGCTCGCGCGCCACCAGCACAAGCAGCCTGCCCGCGCCGAATGCGCGCCACCAAGCTTCGATCCATCCGGGTCGCAGGAACGGCGCAGCGCTCGTGCTCTCCGCCAGTGAGTCCCATTCCTCTCGGAGACCATCGAGGGACTCATGCACCTCGATCGCTATGGCTTCGCCTCCCTCGTCACTCCCCTACGTCTCGGCACGTATCGGACCGCCCTTCCCCTAAATCCTCCCACGTCACCTGCCCTGGTCGCGGCGCGCAACCTCGCGAAGGATCTCTTCCAGGCGATCGACCTGTCGCTCGCGTAGGTAGAGCGACGCGAACGCTCGCCCTGCCTCCGCCAGGGATGCGCGAAGTGCCGGATCGTCATGCAGCCGTCGAACGGCACCGGCCAGCGCCTCGGCATCCGCGGGCGGAACAGCGATCCCAGCCCGGGCCTCGTTGACCAGGCGGTGGGACTCGCCGGCTGCCGCCACGATCACGGGACGTCCCACTGCGCAGCAGTCGAAGAGCTTCGAAGGAACGAACTTTCGCAGTGCGGCCCGAGCATCCAGCGGTACGAGCAACGCGTCGGCCGCGCGCAAGTAGCGTGCTGCTATCGCGGGCTCGACCAGGTCATGGAAGGTGACCGCGCCGGGCGGCAGCGCTCGAGCGCGCTGTTCCAGGGCCTCGCGGAGGGGCCCGTCTCCGAGCAGCAATAGCTGGTAGGTGTCATCAAGCAGGCCGGCGGCTTCCACCGCCGCCTCCAACCCCTGGGCGAGCCCGAGGTTTCCGGCATAGGCCCAGATGAAACGGTCCTCAGGGAGATCGAGTGGCGCGCGATCCACCTCGATCGCCCCGGTGTCAAGCCAGTCCTGGGTCGTCCCATTCATGATCACCGTGACCTTTTCCGGGTCTCGGGTCCGCTGGGAGATGTCGTGCCGGAACGGTTCGGTGACGGTGACGATCGCTTCTGCACTGTCATAGAGGCGGCGCTCGAGCCGCTCCGCGAGCCGGGCCGTTCGACCATCGCTCAGCTCACCCAGGATCATCGCCGCGTCCGGCCACAGGTCGCGCACGTCGAACACCCAGGGGACCCGGTGGCGTGCGGCCGTGAGCGCGGCAGCTACACCGACGGGCAGTGGCGGCGAGGAGGCGAACACGACGTCCGGGCGGCGAAGCGCCGATCCAACGGCGGTCGCCATCGCCGCGTAGGACCCGTACAGCAACACTCGGTTGAGGGCGTCCTTACGCGGGCTGGCGCGCACCCAAACGTGGTGCACCCTGCAGCCGTTCATCGTCCTGCGCACCGCGGTTCTTCCCCTGAACTCCGCGCGAACGATGCCCTCGGGATGGTTCGGCACCGAGCAGACCACCTCAACGTCGTGATCGCGATTCGCCAGTCCCTTCGCGAAGGCTCCCACCCGAACGGCGCCGGCGGTGACCTCTGGTGCGAAGTGTTGCGTGAGCATCAAGACTCGCATGCGATGGCTCAACCCGAACCGACCGCTCCGGCGAGGAACTCGGCGACGCGGCGGCACTCGGCGTCGAGCGTGCGTTCACGCGCTCGCTTCACCCCGGCCTCGATCAGCCGCGCACGCAACCCGGGGCCCGCAGCGACGCGCTCGAGGGCGACGGCGGCGGCCTGTGCGTCATCAGGTGGAATCAGAACCGCGGCCTCCCCGGCTGCCGTAGCGACACCGCCCACACGGGTCGCCACCACAGGCAACCGGCCCGCGAAGGCCTCGAACAGCACCTGCGGGAGACCTTCCGTCAAGGAGACGTGCAGGAAAGCATGGCTCGTGCGGTAGAGGTCGAGCAGGCCACCGTCGATCGGGACGTAGCCGCGCAGCTCCGCCCGCTCCGCCAACCCGAGCGCGCGCAAGCGCTTCCGAAGCGCCGGGGCCAGCGGGCCTTCACCGCATACGACGAGCCGCCAGCGCTCGGGGAGCCTGGCCAGCACCTCCGCGAGCAGAAGCGGATTCTTCTCCGCCTCCAACCGTCCGACGCTCAGTGCGCGCAGCTCCCCGCCGTAGGAGCGATCCGCGACTGTCTCGGGCGACGCGATGTCCGCCTCGGTAATCAGCGACACGGACAGCTCCAGGAGCCGTCCGGCATGCGAGTAGCGGTCGGCCAGCTCCGGTCCCACGACGATCACCGCGTGTTGACGGGCGAGGGCCCGCCAGGCGAACTCGAGCGCGCGCCCCGTCACGTGGATCCAGCGGCGCGTGGGGTGGCGGCTGCGTACGTAGGACGGCAGGTCCTGTCGGACGCCCAGCACGATCCGCCGCCCCCGCAGTCGGGCGAGCGTGGCGAAGGCGAGGGCAACCGGATGCGGGCCCAACAGCCACACGACGTCGACCTCGGCGAGCGCGGCCCAGAAGCGCCTCAGCGAGCGTGCCAGCGCAAGAGCGACAGCTCCGGGCCTAAACAGGCTCTGGTAATGCGGCAGTCCGACGAACTCGAGCCCGTCCGGCAGGCGATAATGCGCGGGGCCGGGCCGGGGGTCGAGCCGCCCCACGACCACCAGGTGCTCGAGCTCCGAGCCGAGCCGGGCGAGGAACAGCGCGAACGCCCGCTCGGCGTAGACCGCATCACCGTCGCGGTGGTAGACGTAGTCCGTATACGCCGCGAGCCGCACGCGGTCCGGCCGCGTCACCGCCGCCTCCGGTTGATCATCGGTAACCGAACAGGCGATTCATTTGGCCGGCCACTCGCTCGCAAGCGGCGAGCTGCTGAGGGGTCATGTCCTCGCGCCAACCCTCTTCGGAACGAATCGACCCGACGGGTTTGAGCCGCATACGGTTGCCGATCACGTGGTGTCGCTGGTCATTCACGCGCGCGATCAGCTCGGTTGGCTCGGCCCCGAGGAAGTGACCGATACGATCCAGGCTCTCGTCAGGATGCACGCAGAAGTCCTCCCATCGAAAACGGAGGTATCGATCCTCGCCGACGAGCGACGCAAGCCGGATGGCATTGGTGTGGGTTCGCACCCAGGACCGCGCCGCCCGAGCCGTCCGGGTGTGGTCCCGCCGCCGGTGGCTGTGGGCAAATGCGCGCACATCACGGACGATATGGATGACCCGCAGATCCAGTTCCGAGCGGCGGTGGAGATACGGTACTCGCGCCACACCTTTGCTGGCATCGAGGAAGACGCCCTTCCCACTGACATCGAGCGCGGCGCGCGCGATTGCGATGTTTCGGTCGAAGACGTGATCTACGTGCCGGCGGTATCGGGGAAGCTGGTTGAGGAAGGCTGAGCGAGCGCGAGCCAGCCAGACCAGATGGGTGGGCCAGCCAAATAAGAGCCTCCTCGCGTTCGGACCCATTCCACCGCCAAGACGGATCCCGAAATCATGTAGGTCCAGCTCCACACCTTGTTGTGCGCAATGTCGTTTAACCCCGGTGAAGAAGGAACACTCACGGATCGGTGCCCCACACGAACAGGGATACTCCGTGTGTCGGCCGGCTTCGATGGCGTCCCTGATCGTGTTATCGACTTCACCAATACTGACGATCGCGGGATGGCCATCGAGCAGAATGCTCAGCAGCGTGGTCCCGGAATACGAGGTCGAGACCAGGTACGCGTAGCGGATCGGCGGTCGCAAGGGGACCTCTCGGCGGCGTGGTTGGTCCCGCTCCCTGCAAAATCACCCTCACGAACCCAGGGGGCTCGTGCGCGATCATGATAGATGCAGCAGTTTGTCACGTGCCGCAACGCAGGAGCCCTTTTCGCCTGCACGTCCCGCCCGGCCTCCGACATCCGGCCAGGATCGCCTCGCTTCCCTGAACGTTCGGCACGTCCGACCGAACTCAGTGGCGTGAAGCGACCCCTGGCAATTGCTGCGGCCACCGCCGTCGTTGCTCTTGGCGTGATCTCAAGCGCGAGCGCGGCGGTAGTTCGGTCTGATCCCGGCACCGATCCGAATCCCGAGAATCTGTGGGGCGACATTCAGTGCCAGGCGGACCCCCGCTACCGGCATCACGTCACGGGTGGACCGAACGGTGGACCGTGGCGCCAGATGACCGTGCTCGACGGGGACGACTTCTACGGCGAGCGCTGCGAGCTCGGCGCCAACACCAGACGCTACGGCCTATCGGCCGAGACCGATCGGCAAGGAACGTTCTACCTATTTGAAAAGGGCGACCGTCGGATCATCGATTGGTACTTCCAGCTCATGCCCGGCTTCCCGGTCACGACGCAGAACAGCACGATCTTTCAACTCAAGCATACGTGTCCCTGCGACACCATCACCAGCAACCCAGAGGTTCAGTTGATGCCGAAGCTCCCGAACCTCTACCTGCGGGTACCTAGTAATGACACAGATACATCGGAGTGGGATCGTTGGTCAACGCCGGTGAAAACGGGTGTGTGGTACCACGCGACCTTTAAAATAACTTTTCACACGACCGAAGCTGCCGGCCGCATGCGGCTCACGATCGACGACGTGGATGGAGTGGCTGACGCGCGGTCCAGCCCGACCCTCTCGCTCTCGACGATCAATCGTGACGACGGCGTGCCCTCGCCGGACCACCTACGCATGGGTCACTATCGGAACCCCGTGATCGACGGCACAAGCTCGGTGGGGCTGGCCGACGTTCGGGTGAGGCGGCGATGCCGTCCTGGTCGGCGTGGCGGAGACCGGGCCCGCAGCTGCAGGCGAGCGACCGCTCACGCCTTGCGTCACCGGGACTCGGGCGTGTCGCGCCCGGGATGACCCCCTGAGCAAGGCCTCGAGGCCGAACTCGAACACCTCGTCAGCGCGGGGAATCAGCGGTTGTCACGATGAAGGATTCGGGCTTGCGTATCGTGCATGAGGACTGGCGTGAAGCGACCCCTGGCAATTGCTGCGGCTACCGCCGTTTTTGCTCTTGGCATGGCCTCGAGTGCGAGCGCGGCGGTGGTCCGGTCTGATCCCGGTATCGATCCGAACCCCGAGAACCTGTGGGGCGACATTCAGTGCCAGGCGGACTCCCGGTACGAGCATCACGTCACCGGGGGGCCGGATGGCGGTCCGTGGCGCCAGCTGACGGTGCTCGACGGGGACAACTTCTTTGGCGAGCGCTGCGAGCTCGGCCGCAACACCAAACGCTACGGCCGATCGTCTACGACCGACCACCGCGGGACGTTCTACCTGTTCCGCAAGGGCGACCGTCGGATCATCGACTGGGACTTCAAGCTCATGTCCGGCTTCCCGGTCACGACGCAGAACAGCACGATCTTCCAGCTGAAGCATACGTGTCCCTGCGACAGCATCACCAGCAACCCGGCGGTTCAGCTGATGCCAAAGCTACCGAACCTCTACCTACGGGTGCCTAGTAATGACACAGATACATCGGAGTGGGATCGTTGGTCAACGCGGGTGCAGACCGGTGTGTGGTACCACGCTACCTTGGATATCACCTTTCACACGACCGAAGCCGATGGCCGCGTGCAGCTCACGATCGACGATGTGGACGGAGTGGCTGACGCGCGGTCCAGCCCCACCCTCTCGCTCTCAACGATCAATCGTGACGACGGCGTGCCCTCGCCGGACCACCTACGCATGGGTCACTATCGGAACACCGCGATTGCCGGCACAAGCTCGGTGGGGCTGGCCGACGTTCAGGTGCGGACGGGCGAGACCGGCGCCGACCAGGATGGCGACCCCGACGCAACCGACACCTGCCTGCCCCTGCTGGACCTCTTCGACGACATCCTCCCCCTCGACTCGCCGATCGACGAGGTCTGCCTTCTGGCTCACGCACTCACGGCGCAGCCCTAGAACACGGCGGCGCTGAAGCGTCCTGGACCCTTGTGCCGGAACGCCCCAGGTGCAAAGGTACGGAGCTGTGACGGACGGGGAAGGGACGTCCCGATGAAAGATGCCGGCCTCCGCGTCTACGCGACTTGTCCCCAGAGCAAGGACGTGGATGCCGACGAGTACGCGGACCGGCTGGCGGAGGTGGCACGCTGGAGCGAGGAAGCGGGTTGCCACGGGATCCTCGTTTACACCGACAACGGAATCGTCGACCCCTGGCTCGTCGCACAGCAGGTAATCGAGGCGACAGAGAGGCTGCGGCCGCTTGTCGCCGTGCAGCCTGCATACATGAGCCCGTACAGCGTTGCCAAGATGGTCACCTCCCTCGGATACGTGCACGGGCGCGCCGTGGACCTCAACATGCTCGCGGGCGGATTCCGAAACGACCTGATTGCGCTCGGCGACGAGACGCCGCACGATGACCGCTACAAGCGCACCGTCGAGTACACCCGCATCATCACCGGCCTACTGAAGGGCGAGGCCGTGACCCTCGCTGGGCGCTGGTACAAGGTTAAGAACCTGCGGCTGACCCCGCCGCTGGCCCCTGAGCTAGCGCCCGGACTGACGATCTCGGGTTCCTCGGAGGCCGGCTTGGCCGCGGCCGAGGAAATCGGAGCCCTTGCCGTCCGCTATCCGAAGCCGGTCGAGGACGAGGAGCGCGAAGCGGGGTCGCCGCCACCGGGCGGATTCGGGGTACGCGTCGGGGTGATCGCGCGGGAGATCGCCGGCGACGCCTGGCAGGTAGCGCGCGAGCGGTTCCCCGAGGACCGTCGCGGGGAGATCAAGCATCAGCTGGCGATGAAGGTCTCGGACTCCCACTGGCATCGCGAGCTCTCGGCCCGGGAGCAGGGCGGCGAGGAGGACGGGAGCCCGTACTGGCTGGACCCGTTCAAATATGGCCAGACTTTCTGCCCGTATCTGGTGGGCAGCCACGAGCGCGTCGGTGCCGAGCTCGCGCGCTACATGGCGGCCGGCTTCGCCACCTTCATCCTCGACATCCCGCCCGACCGGGAGGAACTGGAGCACACCGGCATCGCCTTCGAGCGCGCCCGGGCGCACACCGCGTGAGCGTGCTCCTGCACGAATACGCCGCGAGCTCGGCGGCGCGGACACCCGATGCGACCGCAGTGGCGCTCGGCGAAGAGCGCCTCAGCTATGGGCGGCTAGTCTCAGAGAGCCGGAGGCTGGCGCGTGTCCTGCGCGCGGCCGGGGTCGAGCCGGGCGATCGCGTCGCGCTGATGGTGCCCAAGTCGCCGGCCGCGGTTGTCGGCATGCACGCGGTCCTCGAGGCCTCGGCGGCGTACGTCCCGGTCGATCTCGCGAGCCCGCCACCGAGGGCGGTGCTCGTGATCGGCTCCGCCGAGCCGCGCGCCGTGCTCGCCGCGCGCCCCGCGGCCGGCCTGCTCGACGCGCTCGCCGACGAGGACACACTCGACGAGGTCCCGGTCGTCTCGGTCGACCCCGAGTGGTCCGGCGGCGATCGCCTGGCGGCCGACTTCGGCCCCCCCGACTGGACCGGACTGGCCGGCGATCCGCTCGGCGGCGAGCGAAGCCCGGAGCAGCTCGGCCACATACTTTTCACCTCCGGCTCGACGGGAGTGCCGAAGGGCGTTCAGATCACGCACGTGATGGCGAGCGCCTTCGTCGACTGGGCCGTGGAGCACTTCGGCACGGCGCCGGGCGAGCGGATCTCAGGACACCCGCCGCTGCATTTCGATCTGTCGACCTTCGACATCTTCGCAAGTCTGAAGGCGGGAGCGGAGCTCCATCTGGTGCCCGCGGAGGCGAACATGCTGCCCGGCGCGCTGGCGGACTTCATCCGTGCCGGCGCCCTGCACCAGTGGTTCTCGGTTCCCTCGACGCTCGCCTTCATGGTCCGCTCGGGGGTGATCGAGCAGGACGACTTCCCCACCCTGAAGCGCGTTCTGTTCTGCGGCGAGGCGATGCCGACGCCGGTACTCGCGGAGTGGATGCGTCGCGTGCCGCACGCCCGCTACACGAACCTCTACGGGCCGACCGAGACGACCATCGCCTCGAGCTACTACGAGGTGCCAACCGTGCCTGAGGATGAGACGCAGCCGGTCCCGATCGGCACGCCGTGCCCCGGCGAGGAGCTCCTCGTGCTCGACGAGGAGGGCCGGCCCCGGCCGCCCGGCGAGGTCGGGGAGATTTTCATCGCCGGAGCCGGCCTCAGCCCGGGGTACTGGCGCGACGATGGACGGACCGAGGCCGCGTTCGTCTCGGACCGGCGCGGCAGCGGCCGTATGTACCGCACCGGCGACCTCGGCTGGGTCGGCGAGGACGGGCTGTTCATGTACGCCGGACGTACCGACTCGCAGATCAAGCATCGCGGCTACCGCATCGAGCTCGGCGAGGTCGAGGCTGCCCTCAATGCGCTCGGCGAACTGCGCGAGTGCGCCGTGGTCGCCGTGGAGACGCAGGGCTTCGAGGCCACCGCCATCTGCTGCGCTTACGTGCCGGGCGAGTCGGAGGTGTCGTCTCCGCGTATCCGCGCCTCGCTGGCGCGCTTGCTGCCCGCCTACATGCTGCCGACCCGCTGGCTGCCGTTAGACGCGCTGCCGAAGAACGCCAACGGGAAGATCGACCGGCGTGGGCTGCGCGAGTCCTTCGAGCTCGCGGTACCGAGTGCGGGGTGAACAGGCGGTGGGCTCAAACCAGATGCGGCCCCATCCACCACTCACCGTCCAGTCTGGTGAGGAGCGCGTGGCGCGAGGTGGCTAGCGCGACCAGGCCGGGATCGCGGGCGCGGACCAGCGCCATCCCCACGTAGCGCAGGAAGCACCCGCGTGCGGCCGCAGGTGCGACGAGCAGGGGCTCGAGCCGCCCGTTCACGCCCGCCGCCCCTCCGCTGCGGGCGTCGTCGAGCAGGGCGTCGAGCACGGCGCCGGCGGACGCTTCGTCCGCGGCGGCCACGCTGACGGCCGGCGATAGGCCACCGGGAACCAGGTAGTAGACGAACCAGCCCAGCGCGCGACCGTCGTCGCGGACCACCCGGGCGCGCAGCTCACCGCGGGCGCGCACCGCGGCGAGCTCGTCGAGCAGCCAGCCGGCGAAGGCTGCGTCGTAGTCCGGGTGCAGCCGCAGCCGGGTGGTGATCGCGGGCAGCTCGGTGATCAATTCCTCGGCGGTCAGCGGCTCGGCGCGCGTGGTGCGGTGAGCATTGGGGGGCGACGACCCGCCGGACACGGTGCGCCCGAGCCGTCGCGCCGGCGGCAGGTTCGCGGCCGCATCGACGGCGCGCCCGGCGGCTGACGCTAGCCGCGCCGGACGCGGGCGCCCGCGCTGCTGGGCCCAGAGCGCGGCCGCGAGGCTTCCGGGGCGGAGTGGCTTCAGCCACTCGAGGCACTGCGGGTGGGCGAGCTCGCCTCCGAGGCGCTCCCACATCGCCCGGATGAGCTCGGTGGCGCCGTCGGTGATCGTCAGGTCCTGAGGCCCATCGAGGTAAGTTCGCAGGAGCAGGGCGCCGGTAGCGCGCTGCCGTGCACTCGGGTCGACGACGAGCTGGCCGCTGCACGCGAGCCGGCCGGGGCTGCCGTCGATCCGAAGCCGCCGCGCGTGGGACGCCAGGAAACCCGTGACGTCTCCGCCCTCGACCGCAACCAGCGAGGGGATCGCCGGATCGACCCAAGGGTGTTCGAAGACGAGCCGCTGGAACCAGGCACGAAGCTCGGCGGACGCCGTCGTGCCTCCCGATCGCATCACACGCTCGTAGAGCGCAGCGACCGCGTCGAGGTCCGTCCCCTCCATTGGCCGGATAGTCACGGCGCCCCCTCTTTCTGGTGCGCTTCCAACACACGGACGATCGAGCGCACCGTGCGGAAGTCATCGACCTCGAGCGTCTCGAAGGGGATGCTGACTGCACAACGCTGCTCGATCTCGAACACCAGCGTGACCAGGCCAAGCGAGTCGAGCAGCCCCGCCTCGATCACGTCCACGTCGGGCCCTGGGATTTCGATGTCCAGCTCCTCGCGAAAGATCGACATTACGATGCCTGCGACGTCCGTCATCGCGAGCCCGTTCGCTCAGCTTCCGCGGGCGCCGAACGCAACTGCCCGCCCGGGCGCAGCACGTCCGCTGCCGGCAACCGTTCGCTGGCGATCTGCACCCGATCGACGCGCACCCAGTTATCCCTTGCCGCGACGAGCACCGCCCCGGCCTCAGCCGCCGCTACCGAGCCGGCCTGGGCGTCGGTCGCCTCGCGCAGCGGCTGCGCCGCGGCAATCGCGACCTCCCGCCCGGCCGCCTCGCAGCGGGGAAAGCCCCAAGGCGAGGGATAGGGGCCGTAATCGCAAGCGCGCACGAAGGCCGCGACCTGGCGCGCCGGGCGGTCCCAGCCGAGCCGGCCGCCCTCTGGCGGACCGGCACCAAACCAGCGCTTGCTGCCGAGGTCCTGAGCGTGGGCGGGGACGGGCTCGCCGCGCCCCGCCAGGTCGAGCAACCGCTCGACCAGCCGCCGCCCCCGGCGCACGCACTGCGTCAGCACTGCGAGCGCCGTGTCGCGCGGACCGATCTCGAAGCGCTCGGCGAACGCGACCGGCCCCTCGTCGATGCCCGGCGTCATGCGGTGTAGCGTCACGCCGTGGCGCTCGTCGCCCTCGTACAGCGCCCAGCTGGGCACGTGCAGGCCGGCGCGCTCGGGCAGCGGTCCGGGGTGGAGGTTGTAGGCGCCCAGCGCGGGCGCTGCCAATACCTCGGCATCGACGATGTGGAGCGAGTGGACGTTGAGCAGCAGCTCAACCCCCTTTTCACGGAGCTCTCCGGCGAGTGCCGGATCGCGCACCGCAGCGGCCCCGCGGACCGGGATCCCCAGGTTTCCTGCGACGCCGGCGACCGTCGCGCCCCGGGCAGCCGTTCGCGAGTCGCTGAAGACGGCGGCTACACGGTGCCCGCGTGCGGCCAGCAACCGCAGCACCTGGACCCCTGCTGCCTCCTCGGCGGCGAGAGCGACCGTGAGCTGCATGGCGGGTAGCCTAAGGCCGCCCGTGCGCCGCAGCTGCGCGGCGCATCATGGACCTCGACGTAGGGGCTCGATCGGCACCGAGGGGCAACCACCACGGCTACTCGGGCTGGGGCGTGGGCACGGCGGGCGGTTGCTCGTCGGGCGCGGGCGAGGGTTCAAGCTCCTCGGGCACAAGCTCGGGGGACGGCTCAAACGGCCCGAGGGGGTCCACGCCGAGGGGCGGTGGCTCCTCGGCATCGGGGGGCAGTGGCTCCTCGGCATCGGGGGGCGGTGGCTCCTCGGCATCGGGGGACGGCGCCCCGGCATTGGAGGCCGGCACCCCGGCATCGGGGGACGACTCCTCGGCCTCGGGGGGCGGCACCGCGGCCTCGGGGGGCGGCACCTCGACCTCGGGGGGCGGCACCTCGACCTCGGGGGGCTGCGGGGGTGCGGCCTCGGAGAACGGTGGCTGCAGCGCGGGCCCCGGCATCGGGGGGAGCGCTGTCGTCGGCGAAGGATCCGGCATGCGTGGTTGGGCGGTCGTCCGTTCCTCCGGCGGCACGAGGGCCATGTCGACGGGTGGCGTCGCGGCGTCAGACTCGCCACCTGCTCGCAGCGCGGCCGAGCGCGCCCGCCCATATGGATCGCTTGCCGCGATCTTGGTCGTCCTGTGTTTCGCGTCGGCTACTGGGCTCCCGTCGAACGGTACAGATGGCGCGGTCAGCGGCCCGGCACCCACGGCAACGACGCCGCCCAGGCAACCGACGACAAGCTTTCCCGCGCCCCCCAGGCCCAGCTTGGCGAGGGCCCCGCCCGTCGCGATCGCGCCGGCACCGCCGGTGGCTCCGTTGACGGCGCCCGCGCTCGCCTCGCTCGTCGCGGATCGCCCCAGCGCGTCCCGCGCCCGCTCGAGGAGCGTCAGGGCGCCGGCAAGGCCTACGACCCGAACGCCGCTGAGCTCCCTGCCGGGCGGGCGGGAGCGGCCGATGAGGCCCTGGCCAGCCACCCGCGCCGGTTGTCGCACCTCGCGCGCCACGGTGACGACCGTCTCCGCGATCAGCATGAGCTCCGCCGCCAGCGACCGGTGCTTGAGGTAGTAGAGGTCGTGGGAGAGCTTCCACTGCGTGCCCACCTCCGAGCCGGCGTATCCGCATCTAACCTGCGCCCAGCCGGTGATTCCCGGCTTCACCAGGTGGCGACGCTCGTAGTGGGGGAGCTGGCGCTCCAGCCTGGAGACCAGCTCCGGGCGCTCGGGGCGGGGGCCGACAATAGCCATCTCTCCGCGAAGCACGTTCCACAGCTGGGGCAGCTCGTCGACGTGGATACGGCGCAGGAAGCGACCCACCGTGGTCACCCGGCCGTCGTCCTCCGAGCTCCAGCGCGGGACGCCGTCGGCCTCCGAGTCCAGGCGCATGGTGCGAAGCTTGAGCATCTCGAACTCCGCCCCTTGCTCACCGACCCGTCGCTGGCGGTAAAGGATCGGCCCCCCGTCCTGGAGCTTGGTCGCCAGCCCGGCGAGCGCCAGGACGGGAAGCGCCAAGAGGCCTCCGACCGAGGCCAAGGCCAGGTCGAGCAGGCGATTGAAGAGCGGAGAGGTGGGCCGGAAGCGGGGATGCATGATGTAGGAGAACCAGGCGGAGTCGATGTTCGAAAGCGGAACGTGACCCAGGAGCTCCTCGTAGAGCTCATTGGCGTCAATCATCCGCACCGGGAGGTCGAGGCAGCGCCGGGTGACCTCCCCGCAAACTTGGACGGGATCGTGCGAGTCCGCCTCCCCGCTGCCCCCGTTTTCCTGTGGAGCACACACGAGCAGCTCGACTCCATGCTCGATCACGACGGATCGGACATCGGACAGCGAGCCGAGGTGCCCGTCTCCAACGCGGCGACGCGGCGACGCGGACCCGGAGTCCAACCACCCCACCACGCGATAGGAGCGGATCCCGGCCTCCTCGAGCTGTCCGGCGAAGGAGGCCGCGAACGAAGGTGACCCGATCATCGCCGCCGCGACTGGACGGGCGGCCTCGAAGCGGGTCCAGGTCCAGCGCCCCACGGCGCCGATCAGCACCGCGGCGATCACCGGCACGACGAGACGCGAGGGCGGAACCTCGGCCGCCGGATCAAGCGCAACCACGAAAGCCGCGCCCGCCACTGGGCCGGCAACCGCCAACAGCAGGCGTGCTGCGGGCATCAACTGGAGGGGATACGGAAACCGCCCCACCAACCAGCACCCGGCGAAAGTCGCGGAGAACACGAGCAGCGCTTCCTTCGGCCCTTTCGTGTGAGCGTAGACCAGCAGACCGGCCGTCACGGCCGGGGCCACTTGCGTCCCGAGTGCGCCGATAAGCCGCCGAGCGTCGCTGATCCGGAAACGCGAGATGCTCGCCATGCCGGCGCTCATCACGAATTGGCGTCTGATCCCCCGCCCCTCAGACCATGAGAGCTTGGTCAATCCGATGCCGCAGCCGACCACCCCGGCACCCGTTATCGCGATGATCAGCAGGTCGAGACCGCTGACGGGCAAGCCGACGATCCAGTCGCCGACTCGATCGACGAGAGCACTACCCAGTGCAGCGGCCCGGCTCACGGCGATCCCTGCTTCACTCCTTCCCGTCCCGCCAGGCCGCTGTGTGGTTTTGCGTAAGGCAAACCGCTCCGGACCTCCACGCGGCAATCCATCCCGGACATCTACTGCCCTCCAAGCCTCGAGCCCACCCCTCGGCCCGCTCTATTCCCTGTTTGCCTACTCAGCTAAGCGGCGGTGAGCGACAAACGATTGCGGCCCGCCTCCGCCTTTAATGAATTATGTGCATCTTCTTACCCCCCTTTTACATCCGTAAACGTTTCGGGCTCGCGGCGCGCCAGCCGCTGATATGGAGCAACCCCTGTCAAGACCCCAGCGCTGATCGCTCCCGCAAAGAGCGGGAAGTCCCCACCTCCCCGGCGCCCCCGGGGCGCCACGGGCCGAAGGTCCAGCTTTCCGAGTGCCGAGTCAGGCTGATA
>JBOGZL010000306.1:0-23693 GCA_050697195.1 Solirubrobacterales bacterium | reverse complement strand
GTCGATCGTCAGCCGCAGGTCGTTGCCGGCGGTCGCCTGCTCCGAGCTCAGCTCGCCGCCCTTGGGGCGGCCGAGGGCGTCAACCTGGAGCCGGGTGGCGCCCGGCTGTCCCCGCAGCAGGTGGTCGTACTGGTACTCGACGCCGGTCTGCCCGATCTGGTCGCCGGGCTCGAGCGACTCGTAGCGCGGCTCGGCGAGCTGCTCCTCGGTGACCTCGCCCACCTGGCCGAAGATGTGCGCTCCGAGCGTGCCACGACGGTAGTTGCGCACGAATATCCGCTCCACGCTCACCCCGGGGAAGTCGCCCTGGTGCTCCTGGAGGAAGTAGACGAGCGGGTACCCGACGTCGCGTCGCAGCGTCACCGGGCTCGCCGGAAGCTCCTTGGTCTGGACGCGGATCTCCTTCCGGATCTCGTCGCCGGACATCCCGGCGGCACCCGAGAGGCGCTCGATCATCCGCTTGCGGTCGCGGTGGCGGTTGGGGAGCTCCCGGGGCGCGACCTGGAGCGCGAGCGCGGTGCGGTTGTCGACCAGCACCCTGCCGTTGCGATCGACGATCTCGCCGCGCGGCGCCTGCACCCGGATCTCTCGAACCTGGTTGTTCTGGGCCTCGGCGAGATAGCGGTCGCCCGACAGCACCTGGAGGTACCACAGGCGAAGGAAGATGATCGAGAAGATCAGCAGCGCGATCCCGCTCACGACGGCCACCCGGAAACTGAACTGGGACGTGGCGGGTGGGCGGTTGTCGCCGCGGAGGTACATCATCGGGAGCCGGCTCCAAGGGTGACGGGAAGCCGGCGCCGGCGTCGCGGCGCCCCCTCGACGAGCGCCGGACGCAGCGCCCACCGGACCGCGGGGTAGAGCGGGATCGCGAGGATGAAGCCGAGCAGGCTCTGGAGCACCATCTCGCGGACCACCACGAGGCTGACGGGCGCGTCGACGCCGAGCATCAGCTGGATCGCCGCGAACGCGAACGCCCCGAACAGCGTCAGGGCCGCCGCGAGCCCCGGGGGCACGAACGGGTTCGCGATCTCGAAGCTCTCGCGGAAGCGACCGGCGAGGTACCCGACTGCGACGAGCACGAGCGAGGTCACCCCGAGCGTCTGGAGCAGGGCCGAGTCGATCAGCATCCCGGCCGCGAACCCGCACACGGCTCCGATCACCGCCCCGCCGAGGAGGCCGAGGCAGACGATGACCACCGGAAGGAGGTCCGGGGTCCCGCCGAGGACGGAGAGCTTCGAGAACAGCACGAGCTGGAGGATCACCGCCGCGGTCAGCACGAGCGCGATCCGGGCCACGATCTGCCACGTAAGGATCACTAGCCGGTCTCTCCGTTCGCGGCCCGGCTCTGGCCGCTCGCGCCGTCCGGCTCGGTCAGCACCCTGACGTACTCGAGCTCTCGGAGGTCCACGAACGGCTTCACGTGGACGCGCTGGTAGGTCTCCTGCTCGTCGCTGGTTGCGTCGGTCACCTTGCCGATCTCGATCCCGTAGGGGAACAGGGACGCCAGCCTCCCCGCTCGCCACCCGGCCGTGACGACCATCTGACCCTCTTTCACGTCCGTGTCCTCCTCGATGAAGTCGAGCAGCAACTCGCCGGTCTCTCCGACCTCCGGCGTGATCACCCCGGACGGCCCCTCGGGAAGCACCTTGGCCGACACGGCGCTGCGATGGTCGGTGATCAGAGTCACTCTGGCGGTTCCGGCGGTCGTCTCCGTCACCCGGCCGACGAGGCCGTCCCCGGTGACGACCGGGTCGTCGGCGTCGACCCCCGAGCTCGAGCCGCGGTCGATCGTCACGGTCGAGTACCACACGGTGGGAGAGCGGGCGATCACCCGGGAGGTGACCGGCTCGCGACCCTCGATCCCGCCGGCCGGCCCGAGGCCGAGAAGCTTGCGGAACTGCTTGTTCTCGCCCACGGCGGACTCCGCCTCGCCGACCCGCTCGCGCAGGTCGGCGATCTCGTCCCGGAGCTCCTCGTTCTCGCCCCTGGCGTCGAAGGTCTCGCCGAACCAGTCGAACATGTCGCGGACCGGCTTCAGGGCGCGATCGGCCCCCTCCTCGATCGGTCCCAGCACCGTGGCGACGCCGCGCTGGACCCCGTGCAGCGGGCCGCTCGAGCTCTCGCTGAAGTGAGTGCTGAGGAGGATCAAGGACACGACCACGAGCAGCGCGAGCACCGCGCGGCGGCGGCGAACCTGCTTTCGATACACGGCTGCCCCGCTAGCCCGTCATCCGGCCGAGGTCACGTACCGCCGTCGGCCGGTTTGCCTGCTCGCCCGGTGGATCGTGTCGAACTCCTCCAGCGAGCGTCCGGAACCGACCGCTACGCACGTCAGTGGTGACTCGGCAAGTTGTGCGGGCATCTGGCACTCGTCGCGAACACGCTGCTCCATCCCCTGGAGCAGCGCTCCGCCGCCGGCCAGCGTCACGCCCCGGTCCATGATGTCCCCGGCGAGCTCCGGCGGGGTCCGATCGAGGGTGTCGCGGATCGCCCCGACGATCTGGCTCAGGGGGTCCTCGAGCGCGACGCGAACCTCCTCCGAGCTGATCGTGACCGTCTTCGGAAGCCCGCCGATCACGTCTCGCCCCCGGATCTCGGTGCTCACCTCCTCGGGCAGCAGCGCGGCCGAGCCGGTCTCGAGCTTCACCTCCTCGGCCGTCTGGGCGCCGATCAGGAGCTTGTGCTGCTGCTTGCAGTGGTGGACGATCGCCTCGTCCATCTCGTCGCCGCCGACCCGGATCGACTGGGAGACGACTATTCCGCCGAGCGAGATCACCGCGACCTCGCTCGTACCGCCGCCGACGTCGACGACCATGCTCCCGGTCGGCTCGGCGACAGGCAGGCCGGCGCCGATCGCGGCCGCCATCGGCTCCTCGATCAGATAGGCCTGCCGAGCCCCGGCGGCTAGGCACGCCTCCTCGACGGCGCGCTTCTCGACCCCGGTGACCCCCGAGGGGACGCAGACGACGACCCGGGGGTGGGCGAAGCGGTTCTGGTGCACCTTCTCGATGAAGTGGCGGAGCATCCGCTCGGTGATGTCGAAGTCGGCGATCACGCCGTCCTTCAGCGGGCGGATCGCGGTGATCGTCCCGGGGGTGCGGCCCAGCATCCGCTTCGCGTCGACGCCGACGGCGTGGACGTCGCCGTTGTGGGAGTCGATCGCGACCACGGAGGGCTCGGAGAGCACGATCCCGCGGCCGCGCACGTAGACCAGCGTGTTCGCGGTCCCGAGATCAACGGCCATGTCCCGGCCGCCGAAGCCGGTCATATAGCTGAACAAACCCATCGGTGAGGAGCGTAGGGGAAGCCAGGCACGGCACCCCTCCCGGCGCATCCGGCGCACGGCCCCGTCCTGGCAACGAGTGAGGGCAAGTCTAGCGGACACCCATGCACGCCAATTCCCACAAGAATCCGCTGGATGCGCGCTTAGAACAGCTCCGGGGCGAGCTCCCGCAGCACCGGCACGGGGAGCCCGACCACGTTCGAGAAGTCGCCCTCGAGGCGCTCGATCAGGATCGAGCCGAGCCCCTGGATCGCGTACGCCCCGGCGCGGCCGCGCCACTCGCCGGAGGCGAGGTACAGCCTCAGCGTCTCGGAATCGAGCTCGCGGAATGTGACCTCCGAGCGGGCGAGCCCTGAGCGCTCGCCCCCCGAGCTCACGACCACCACGCCCGTAAGCACTTCATGGGTCCTCCCCGACAGCGCCTCCAGACTCGACCTCGCCACGCTCTCGTCGGCCGGCTGTCCGAGGACCCGGCCATCCAGGACGACCTCCGTGTCGGCGCCGATCACGGTGGTGTCCTCCCCCGCCTCCGCCAGCCCGCTGCGCGCCTTGCGGCGCGCGTTCTCGAGCACCACCTCGTGGGGCTCGCCATCGGCGACCTCGTTCACATCCGGTTCAAGCGCCACGTACTCGATCCCGAGTGCGCTCAGAATCTCCCTTCTCCTCGGTGATCGTGAGGCGAGTACGAGGCGGGTCAAAGCTCCGGGAACCAGAGCTCGATCTCGCGCTTCGCCGACCCCTCGGAGTCGGAACCGTGGACGAGATTGAACGTCACCTCGGTCGCGAGGTCGCCCCGGATCGAGCCCGGCGACGCCTCGAGCGGGTCGGTCGCGCCGATCACCTGGCGGGCGGCCTCCACCGCTTTCTCTCCGTCGAGGACCATCGCGACGAGCGGGCCGCGCGTGATGAAGCTGATCAGCTCGCCGAAGAACGGCTTCTCGGCGTGCTCGGCGTAGTGCCGGTTCGCGAGCTCGGGGTCGACGACCATCTGGCGCATCGCGACCAGGCGCAGGCCCTTGCGCTCGAAGCGGGCGAGCACCTCACCGGTCAACCCTCGCTCGAATGCGTCCGGCTTGACGAGGATCAGGGTGCGTGACACTCAGGCGCCCGGGTCAGGAGGCGGTCGCGGGGCGGGGGCGCTCCTCGCCGGTGCTGCCGGCCTGACGCGGTCCCGCGTCCTGCTTGCCCTCGCGCTGCTCGGACTTCTCCGCCGCGGCGCTGCGGGCGGGCGCCCGGCGCCCCCCGGACGAACCCTCCTTGCGTCGCTGCTGGTCGCCCTGGCGCTTCGAGCGCTTCGACGAGCCGCCGCGCGATCCCGCCGCGGCGGGTCGGCGCTGCTCTCGCGTCGGCTGGGGCTCGCGCGCCTTGCGCTCCGGCTTCTCGACTCGCCGTTCGGGCTTTTGAAGCGGAGTCTCGCAGTACGGGCACAGTGCCCACCGGGGGTCGACCGGCTTGCCGCACGACGTACAGGGATCCTTGAGCCGCGCGCGGCAGTTGGGGCAGCGCAGATAGCTCTTCTCGACCGGGTACTCGCACTTCGGGCACGACTGCTCGGTCAGCTGCTTGACGCGCAGCTCGGCGGCCTTGATCTCGACCTCGCGCTCACGCGCGTCCTCGAGGAACTCCGGCGGGCGAAGGATCGAGTAGATGACGGTGCCGATGAACGGGAAGACGAACGACGCCCCGACCGCCGAGGCGACCAGGACCGGGTCCTCCATCCGGCGCCGCGCGTCGAAGAACGTCCACGCCACGAGCGCAAAATAGACCACGACCAGCGTGAGAACGAGCAGGTTGACGACCAGGTTGAGCGCGTCGTTGCCGATGCCGAATAGCGCAAAGAGCATTGGTTCTTCCCAGGAAGAGTGGTTAGCGACCCCGCGTGAGTCTAAAGGTCGGCGCTCAGCGAGCTTTCCTTTAGTTCGGTACCAGCCTGACTATCCCTGTACCCCCGGCCGCGCCTACAGGAACATGCGCCCGAACGCGTACCCGAGCCCGAAAAAGACCAGGATCACGAGCGCCACCACGACGGCGACGAGACCCATCATCGCCAGGAGCTCGGAGCGCGCCTCTCGGTCCATGGATAGCCCAGAAGGTAGTGGGAACCCGTGAACAGCGCCACCCCGGCGCGCTCTCGCGCCACCGCCAGCGTGCGGTCCATCGCCAGGCGCGGGTCGGTCACCGCCTCGGCGCTCAACCCCGCGCCGCCGCACAGCTCCGCGAGCGTGGTCGCGGGGACGGTCGCCGCGCCGGGGCGACCCAGCCCCGCGAGCGTCTCGGGCGCCAGCTCGGTGCAGATCGCGTGCGCGACGACCGGCGCCAGCGCGGAGATCACCGCCGCGGGGCTCTTTCCCTCGAGCAGGGCTATGCACGCGACGACCGGGCGCTCGCCGGCGACCTCGGGGAGCGCCTCGGCGAGCGCGCGGGCACCCTGAGGGTTGTGCGCCGCGTCGAGGACGATCGGCGGATCGCCGTCGCGGAGCTCCAGCCGGCCGGGGAGCTGGAGCTCGTGGGCGACGCGCTCCGCGGCCGCGACGTCGACGCTGCCGAGCATCGAGCGGGCGATCGCGAGCGCGACGGCGAAGTTGCGGCGTTGAAATGCGCCCGGCGCGCGGAGGCTGAGGCGGGGGCCCGGCTCCGCGTGCACGAGCGACGCCCCCCGATCGGCGGCGAAGCGTTCCGCGAGGCGCTCGACCTCCTCGCTCACCACGCCCGTCACGAGCGTGGTGTGGTCGCGCAGCACCTCGAGCTTCTCGGTCGCGATCTCGGCCTCGGTCTCGCCCAGCCACTCGGTGTGCTCGAGCCCGACCGAGGTGAGCGCCGTGACCCGCGAGGGGATCACGTTGGTGGCGTCGAGGCGCCCGCCGAGGCCGGCCTCGATGACGCCCACCTCGACGCCGGCGGCCGCGAGTGCGGTGAACGCCGCGGCGGTGACCGCCTCGAACTGCGTCACCGCCTCGCCGTCGGCAAGCGAGCGATTGACGACCTCGATCGACTGCGCGGTGCGCTCGACCGCGCTCCCGAACTCCGCCGGCTCGATCTCGGCGCCGCGCAGCTCGACGCGTTCCGACCATCGCCTGACGTGGGGGGACAGGTAGCAGCCCGTGCTGACTCCGTGGGCCTCGAGCAGCGCCGCCGTCATCTGGGTGACCGAGGACTTCCCGTTCGTCCCCACGACGTGCACCGAGGCGAAGCGGTGCTGGGGCATCCCTATCACCGAGATCAGCCGGCGGATGCGATCGAGGCCGAGCTTCCACCCAATCGGCTCGAGCGAGACCAGGTAGCGCTCGGCGTCGGGGTAGGTCCAGTTACTCGCCAAGCTCCTCCAGCTCGGCCCGGTACGTCGCGAGCTTGCGCCGCTCCGCCTCGACGACCTCCGTGGGAGCGTTGGAGACGAAGCCGTCGTTGGCGAGCTTCCCCTCGGCCCGCTCGACCTCGGCCCTGAGCGCCTCGCGCCGCTCGCCGACCCGCCTGCGCACCTGGTCGGCGTCGATCTCGCCGGTGGCGAGGATCTCGACCGGGCCGACCTGGGCGAGCGGCTCGCCGTCCCGCGCCCCGCCGCCGTCGAACGAGAGCCGGGCGAGCCGGCCGACCAGCTCGTGCGGGAGCTCGGCGTCGGCGACCCTCGCGGCGAGCACGCTGCCCGCAGCGACGCCGACCAGGTCGCGCCACCGGCGCAGGCTGGTGGTGAGCGCGATCGCGGCCCCCACCTCTGCCTCGGCCTCTGCATCGACGAGCCCCGGATCGGACTCGGGGAAGGGGTGGACGACGAGCATCTCTGGTCGCCCCTCGGCGTCGCCGGGCTCGCGCAGGTACGAGTAGATCTCCTCGGTCACGAACGGGATCACCGGGTGGGCGAGCGCGAGCACCTGCTCCAGCACCCACCGCAGCGTTGCCGACGCCTCGGGCTCGGACTCGTACAGGCGTGGCTTGACGATCTCCAGGTACCAGTCGCACAGCTCCGACCAGAAGAACCGGTACAGGGACAGCGCCGCGTGGGAGAAGTCGTAGCGGTCGAGCTCCTCGCTGACCTCCGCGATCGCCCGCTGGAGCCGGGACAGGATCCACCGGTCCTCAACCAGGGAATCAGGCGCGCGAAGAGCAAGCTCTTCGCGCGGTCCCCGCCGGGATGACGTATTCAGCAATATCAGTCGGGACGCGTTCCACATCTTGTTCGCGAGGTCGCGGCCCTGCTGGACGCGGTCCTTCGAGTACGGCACGTCCTGGCTCGAGGACATCACGAGAAGCCCGAACCGCAGCGCGTCGGCGCCGTGCACGTGGATCTCGTCGAGCGGGTCGATCCCCGTCCCAAGGCTCTTCGACATCCGCCGCCCGTCGGGCGCCTGGATCACCGAGTGGACGTAGACGTCGTCGAACGGGATCGCGCCCGGAAACTCGAGCCCCATCATCACCATCCGGGCGACCCAGAGGAAGAGGATGTCGCGCGCGGTGGTCAGGAACGAGGTCGGGTAGAACGCGCGGAGCTCCGGGGTGTCGTCGGGCCAGCCCAGGGTGGCGAACGGCCAAAGCGCGGAGCTGAACCAGGTGTCGAGGACGTCGTCGTCCTGGCGCAGGGGACCGTCGCAGGAGCCGCAGCGCTCGGGGGGCACCTCGGCGACGTAGGTCTCCTCGCACCGGTCGCAGTACCAGACGGGGATCCGGTGGCCCCACCAGAGCTGGCGCGATATGCACCACGGGCGGATGTTGCGCATCCAGTCGAGATAGACGCGCTTCCACTGCTCGGGGGTGATCCGGATCTCGTCGCGCTCGACGACCTCGATCGCCGGGTGGGCGAGCTCGTCCATGCGGCAGAACCACTGCAGCGAGATCAGCGGCTCGATCCGCTCCCCCGAGCGATGCGAGAAGGGGACCGAGTGGACGTAGGGCTCCTCCCCCCGGATCAGGCCGTCGGCGCGAAGCGCCGCGATCACCGCGTCGCGCGCGTCGTCGACCGCGAGGCCCTCGAACCGCTCACCCGCGGCGGCCGTCATCCGGCCGTCCTCGCCGATCACGCTCACCTCCTCGAGGCCGTGCGTGCGGCCGATCTCGAAGTCGTTCGGGTCGTGACCCGGCGTGATCTTCAGCGCCCCGGTCGCGAACTCGGGGTCGACGTGCTCGTCGGCGATGATCGGGAGACGGCGGCCGACCAGCGGGAGGACGCAGTGCATCCCGATCAGCCGTCGATAGCGCTCGTCGGCGGGGTGGACGGCGACCGCCGTGTCCGCGAGCATCGTCTCGGGCCGTACCGTGGCGACGGTGACGGCCTCATCCGAGCCCTCGAGCGGGTAGGCGATCCGCACCAGGGTGTCCTCGATCTCGCGGTTCTCGACCTCGAGATCGGAGATCACCGAGCGCGAGCCAGGATCCCAGTTGACCATGTAGTTGTCGCGGTAGATGTAGCCGCGCTCGTGGAGGGAGACGAAGACGCGGTAGACGGCGCGCACGTATCCGTCGTCGAGCGTGAACCTCTCGCGCGAGTAGTCGCAGGAGGCGCCGAGGCGCTTCAGCTGGCCGACGATCTCCGAGCCGTAGCGCTCCTTCCACCCCCACGCCCGCTCCATGAACGCGTCGCGGCCGAGCTCCTGTCGCGATGTGCCCTCCGCGCGCAGCTCCTTCTCGAGCACCGCGTGGACGGCGATGCTGGCGTGGTCGGTGCCGAGGATCCAGAGCGTGTTTCGGCCCTGCATCCTTCGCATCCGCACCATCGCGTCCTGCATCGCGCCGTTGAGGGCATGGCCCATGTGCAGGGCGCCGGTGACGTTGGGCGGCGGGATCGCGACCGAGTAGTTCTCGTCGGGCGTCCCCTCCGCGGGCGGGTGGAAGTACCCGCCCTCCATCCAGCGCTCGAAGATCCGCCCCTCGAGCTCTGCCGGCTCGTAACGCGTCGTCCCTTCGAGCTTCGCGCGCCGCTCCGCGTCCACGCGGGCAGCTTAGACAGAGCGCTTTACGCCGACTCTTCGAGCTGCTCGTCGAGCGGCGCGTCGGCGGCGGCCTGGGTGACGAGGGTCGGCTTCAGCGCGCGCTCGATCGTCTCCTTGGTGACGACGCACTTGCTGACGTCGACCCGCGAGGGGAGCTCGAACTGGACGTCCATCAGCGTCTCCTCGAGTATCGAGCGCAGGCCACGGGCGCCGGTCTCGCGCTCGAGCGCCTTGTCGGCGATCGCCCCGAGCGAGTCCTCCGCGAACACGAGCTCGATGTCGTCGAACTCGAAGAAGCGCTGGAACTGTCGCGTGAGCGCGTTGCGCGGCTCGGTCAGGATCTGGATCAGGTCGTCGCGGGTGAGCTGGTGGATCGCCGCGACGACGGGGAGGCGGCCGATGAACTCGGGGATCAGCCCGTACTCCATCAGGTCCTCGGGCAGCACCTGCTCGAACGTCTCGCCGGTGTCCTTGTCCTCGGCGCTGCGGATCGGCGCGCCGAACCCGACGCCCTGCTGGCCGATCCGCTTCTCGATGATCTTGTCGAGCTGGGAGAACGAGCCGCCGCAGACGAAGAGGATGTTGGTCGTGTCGATCGTGAGGAAGTCCTGGTGGGGGTGCTTGCGCCCACCCTGGGGCGGCACCGAGGCCGTCGTTCCCTCGAGGATCTTGAGCAGCGCCTGCTGCACCCCCTCGCCGGAGACGTCGCGGGTGATCGACGGGTTGTCGGCCTTGCGGGCGACCTTGTCGACCTCGTCGATGTAGATGATGCCCGTCTCCGCCTTCTTCACGTCGAAGTCGGCCGCCTGAATCAGCTTCAGGAGGATGTTCTCGACGTCCTCGCCGACGTACCCGGCCTCGGTGAGCGCGGTGGCGTCGGCGATCGCGAACGGGACGTTGAGGATCCGCGCGAGGGTCTGGGCGAGGAGCGTCTTCCCGCACCCCGTCGGCCCGAGCAGGAGGATGTTCGACTTCTGGAGCTCGATCTGGCTGTCGTCCGACTCGCCGTTCGTCATCTGGACGCGCTTGTAGTGGTTGTAGACGGCGACCGAGAGCGCCCGTTTCGCGGTCTCCTGGCCGACGACGTACTCCTCGAGAACGGCGTGGATCTCCTTCGGCTTCGGGAGGTTCTCGAGCTCGAAGCTCGGCGGCGCGGTGAGCTCTTCGTCGATGATCTCGTTGCAGAGATCGATGCACTCGTCGCAGATGTAGACGCCAGGCCCGGCGATCAGCTTCTTGACCTGGCGCTGGGACTTCCCGCAGAAGCTGCAGAGAAGCTGCTCGTTGGAGTCTGTGGGACGTGCCAAGCGGTCTCTCCTTCGACGAGTTCGGAGCCGCCTGGCGCTTCAGATTAGCGCTCGTCGGTTCGCGGCTCGACCTCTGCTACTTACGGCGTCGAGCGCGCCGTCCCTTCAAGCTCAGCAGGGTGGGATGGAGTCGCCCGTCGTGGAGATGTTGCCCGTGCCGCAGGTCCCGGTCCCCTGGTCGAAGATGTCGAGGGGGTTGCCCACGAAGACGTTGTCGTTGATCACGTTTGCCCCCGCGTCGGCGCTGACGTGGAGTCCGAACCCTGCGTTGTCGGAGACGTCGTTCGACTTCACCAGGACGCCGTCGCTGTTCAGGATCAGGACTCCGGTCCCGAGCGCGTTGGAGAAGTTGATGTTGTTGTCGTGGAGGTCGTTGCGGGCTACCCGGATGTCGCCGCCGGTGGAGTTCTCGACGATCACGCCGCGCAGGTTTCCGTACGCCTCGCTGCGGCGAACCCTGATCGGGCCGGTCGGGGTGCTCGTGATCTGCCCGACGTAGAACCCAGCGTCGTCGAACCCGTGGGCGCGGCTGTCGACGATCTCCATCGCGCCCGTGTCGAAGACGTTGATCCCGTACTCCGCGTCGCACGTGTCGCGCAGGACGAGGTCCTTCGCGCGACCTCCCGTTACCCCGTTGAAGTCCACCTCCGTGGGAAACCCGCTGTCCGCGTCCGCGCCGATCACCTTGAGCCGTTTCAGGCGCACGTCGTCGGCCCGCACGGCGACCGCGAACCGCTCCTCGCAGCGCGCGTCGATCACAGGCCGGCGGTTCCCCGCCGCGACGAGCTTCACCGACTCCTCGACCGTGAACGCCTCCGGGTAGCGGCCCTTGTGGATCCGGAGCACGTCGCCGTCGTCCGCCCGCGCGAGCGCCCTGGAGATCGCATCCTGCCCGGGACGGACATGAATCCCCTTCCTCTTCTCCGCCCCGACCGCCGGCCCGGCGGCGGCGAGGATTGCGACAAGCCCGAATGCGGTCGTCATCACCACGGCCCGTCTCGTTCCCCGCCTCACGGACGCGAGATTACCCGCTGTCGCCACCCCTGGCACCACACTCGCCGCCCTCCGAACGCCGAGATCGGGATCTTGGTCGCAGGACAGCCACAATCTCGGTCTCGGTGACCGCGCCCCCGCGAGTGTGCGGTTAGTGCTGCTCGATCACCCGGTCGACGAGGCTGTACTCCTTCGCCTCCTCGGCGGTCATGAAGTAGTCGCGCTCGGTGTCCTTGGCGACCTTCTCCACTTCGTGGCCGGTGTGGTGGGCGATGATCTCGTCGAGGCGGGCGCGCACGTCGATGATCTCCTTCGCGTGGATCTCGATGTCGGCGGCGGGGCCCTGGAAGCCGCCGGAGACCTGGTGGATGAGGATCTTCGAGTTCGGCAGCGCCATCCGCTTGCCGTCGGCGCCGCCGCCGAGCAGCAGCGCCCCCATGCTCATCGCGACCCCGACGCAGATCGTCTGAACGTCGGGCTTTATGTACTGCATCGTGTCGTACACGGCGAGGCCCGCGTACACCGAGCCGCCCGGCGAGTTGATGTACATGCTGACGTCCTTGTCCGGGTCCTCGGACTCGAGGTGGATCAGCTGCGCGACGACGAGGTTGGCGATGTCCTCGGAGATCGGGGTGCCGAGGAAGATGATCCGCTCGTTCAGCAGCCGCGAGTAGATGTCGAACGCGCGCTCCCCGCGCGAGGTCTGCTCGACGACCATTGGGACCAGGGGACTCATCGCCGCGTGAGTCTAGCGATCCGGTCGCGCGGTTCCGGAGCTTCGCCGCGGTACGTTCACGCACGATGTGCGGCATCGGCGGGTGCGTCGTTCGACCCGGGGTGGAGCCCGACCTCTCCGCGCTCGACCGGGTCGCCGCAGCGCTCGATCACCGCGGCCCAGACGACGCCGGGATCCAGATCGAGCGCAACGCCGCGCTGGTCAACGCTCGGCTCGCGATCGTGGACACGAGCGAGGCCGGGCACCAGCCGATGTCCGATCGCAGCGGTCGCTGGACCCTCACCTACAACGGCGAGATCTTCAACCACCTGAAGCTGCGGAGAGAGCTCCCGCCGATCGCCTTCCGGGGGACCAGCGACACCGAGACCCTGCTCCACGCCCTGGATCGATGGGGCCCGGCCGGGGCCGCGAGCCGGACCAGTGGCTTCTTTGCCTTCGCCGCCCTCGACGCGGTCGAGCGCAGGCTGTTCCTGGTCAGGGACCGGTTCGGGGTGAAGCCCCTGTACATGGCGAACCTCGGCGACGCGATCTGGTTCGCGAGCGAGATCCGCACCCTGCTCGCCGCCGGGATCCCCGCTCGCCCGAGGCTTCCGATCCTCTCGCACGCGGTCAGGGTGGGCTGGGTGGGGGGGCGCGAGACCCCGGTCGAGGGAATCGACCCGAGTCTTGCCTGGGTCCGTCGTGGCAATCGATCTCCAGACCCTCGAGAGCAGCGAGCGGAAGTGGTGGGAGCCGGCGGACGAGGTCGACCCGGAGCTCTCGAGACAGCTCGCCGCGGTCCCCCGGGAGGAGCTCACCGATCGCCTCGAGGCGGCGCTTCGCGGGGGCGTCAGGCGGCGGCTGATGGCCGACGTGCCGGTCGGCACGATGTGCTCCGGGGGCATCGACTCCTCGCTCGTGACCGCGTTCGCGCACGACGAGCGTCCCTCCGTGACGGCGTTCAACGCCTCGCTGCCGGACGAGGGCAGGGCGGACGAGCGACGCTGGGCCGAAACGGTGGCGCGGTCGGTGGGGGTGGAGCTCGAGACCGTCACCATCACCTCGAGCCGGTGGCGGGCAGCGCTCGTCGATGCGGTGCGCCATCACGAGTACCCGCTCGTCGGGGGATCGGTCCCGATCTCGCTGATCGCCGAGGCCGCACGCGAGCGCGGGATCAAGGTGCTGCTCACGGGTGAGGCCGCCGACGAGCTGTTCGGCGGACACGTCGGGTTTCATCTCCGCGAATATCGCGCCTTCCTCCCGCACTCCACGCTGATGCGCCGGCTGCGCGAGGCCATCCGCACGCACGGCCCCCTGTGGGCGCTCCGCCTCGCGCGCCGCCGCGCCGCGCGGCGCGTCCGACCCGGGCCGCCGCCAATGGAGTAGCGCTCGGCGGCGAGTGTGCGGCGCTATCGCGAAGGGGTGCGAGCAAGCGCCGCCCTCGCCTACGAGCACCATCCGGGCACGCGGGGCCGCCTGGAGGCGGCGTTGCTCGCGTTCCTGTCGGCCCTCTCGAGGCACGCGTCCGACCGGACCCCAAGGGCGTGCTGCGCGATGTCGCTAGCCGTCACCTCCCACCGGCGATCGTGACGCGCGCCAAGCAGCTGGGCCTGCAGGTCGGCGCACAGCGAATCGAGAGGGCTGCTCGTCTCGAGTTCCTCCAGCACGGCGTCCTCCGAGACCTCTTGCGCGAGTCCGCGTCATCCTGGGACGCGCTGCGTAGGCGAACGGGGGCGCGGGACCGTGTTCGCCTGTGGACGGCCGAGATCTGGTGCCGCCTTTTCCTCGAGGGCGAGAGCGTGCGGCGGGTCGAAACCGAGCTCTGGAACCCCGAGCGCGTGTGACGGACCCCGTCCTAGGAGCCGCCCGACCCCGGGGTCCACAGCTCTTCCTCGGGGCCCTTCTCCTTCTCCGGGGTCCACAGCTTCTCGCGCGCCGCGGCCTGCTCCCTCGGAATCGGCTTTGCGGACTCCGCGACGATGTCGGCGGCCTTGCGAAGCCGAAGCTCCTCGCGCAGCAGGGCGTCGCGGCCCGCCGAGCGCAGCCGCTCGAGCAGCTTCTCGGGCGCGACCTTCTCGTGCTCCGCCGCGTGGCGCAGCGAGTCGACGAGCTCTGAGTCGCTCACCTCGATCTCCTCGGCGTCCGCGATCGCGGCGAGCACCGCCTCGCGCTTCAGCGCCTGCTCGGCCTCGGGCCGGGCGTCGGAGATCAGCTCCTCGCGGGATCGGTTCTGCATCTTCATGTAGGTGTCGGGGGCGATCCCCCGCGCATCGAGCGAGCGCTCCACGCGCTCCCACATGTCGGTCGCCCGTGCCGCGACGACCTCGTCGGGGACCTCGACCGTCGCCTCGGCGACCACCGCGTCCACCGCCTCCTGGCGAAAATCCTCGTCGGCGCGCTGGTTGAGCGCGTCGCGGATCTTCGACTCCACGTCCGCGCGCAGCTCGTCGAACGTGTCGAACTCGGAAGCCTGAACGGCGAAGTCATCGTCGAGCTCGGGGAGCTGCTTCTCTCGCACCTCCTTCACCTCGACCTTGAACGTCGCGTCCTTGCCCGCGAGCTCCTCGGGCCGGTAGTCGTCGGGAAAGCGGACGTTCACCTCGCGCGAGTCCCCCGCCTCGGCGCCGGTCAGGGCGTCCTCGAAGCCCTCCAGCAGCCCCTCGGTCCCGAGCTCGAGCAGGAAGTCACGAGCCTCGCCGCCCTCGAACGCCTCTCCGTCCACCTCGCCCCGGTAGTCGACGAGCAGGAAGTCGCCCGCGCCGGCGGCGCGCTCGACGGGGCGCAGGCTCCCGAAGCCCTCCCGGAGCCGGTCGAGCTCGGCGCCGACCGCGTCGTCGGGCACCTCGACCTCCGCCCTGCCTACCTCGAGCTCCCGGTAGGCGCCCAGCTTCGCCTCCGGCCGCACGGCGACCTCGATCGAGAAGCTCAGCCCCTCGCCCTCGGAGGGCATCCCGGACACGTCGAGCTTCGGGTCGCCGACCGGCGTGACCCCGGACTCGAGCAGCGCGCGCTCGTACCACTCGGGGAGCGCCTCGCGAAGCGCCTCCTCCATCACCGCCTCGCGACCGACCCGCTGCAGAACGACCTCCGGCGGGACCTTCCCCTTGCGGAAGCCCGGGATCCGGAGCTCGCTTCCCAGCCCCCGCGCGGCGCGCTTCACCCGGCGATCGAGGTCGGCGGCGTCAACGTCGACGTCGACGCGCACGCGCGAGTCCGGCAGCTCCTGGACCGAGGTCTTCACCCCTTAGACCCTAGTGATGCGCCGCCGGGCGGCGTCGATCAGCGCCGCCGCGAGGTCGAGCACGAACGCCACCAGCCTCCCGACCGGCCCGGTGACGAGCCAGGTGAGCAACCGCTCCGCGACCCCCACTAATCCTCCGCCGCGTAGCCGAGGATCGAGCGGTCGATGAGCCACTCCACCGGCGCGAGGTCGTCGGTGTAGACGCGGCCGCCATCGAGCCTCGGGCCGATCCTCGCCGCCGACTGCTCGGCGACCGGCCGCAGCCCGCGTGGCAGCGCCCGGACCCGATCGCGAAGCAGCGCCCCCGACGCGTCCCCCTCGGTCCCGAGCAGCAACGTGTTCGTCGGCTCGATCGGGTCGCGGATCACTGTCGGGAAGACCTCCGCCATCGTCCGGCCCAGCACCGACTCCAGGTCGTCGTTCCCCTCCGGGTGGCCGGCGTTCACGATCACCACCCCGCCCGGGGCGAGGCGGTCGCGGACAAGCTCAAAGAACTCCCGCGTGGCGAGGTAGAACGGAATGTAGGGCTGGCGATAGGCGTCGACCATGATCACGTCGTACCCGCCCTCGCTGCGCCGCAGCCACGGTCGCGCATCCTCGTGATGGACGCGCAGGTTGGGATTGTCGAGATCGAAGTACCGCCGCCCCAGCTCGGTCAGCTCGCCGTCGATCTCGACCCCGTCGACCTCGGTGCCGGGGAAGTAATGGCCGTACGCGCGCGCGGTCGTCCCGGCAGCGTTCCCGAGGATCGCGATCCGCTCGGGCGGGTCGCTCAGGCCCGCGAACGGGAGCACGAGATAGCCGTCCCACACGTCGCCCGTGAGGTAGCCCCCGGGGCGGTAGAGCGAGTGCACCGCCTGGCCCTCGTTGAGCTCGAGCAGCCGGTCGCCGTCGTCCTGCTCGATCACCCGCGCGTACTGGAACTCGGTGTCGGCCTCGTGGATCACCTCGCCCGCATCGGTCGCCTTCACCGTCCCGACCGGGATCGCGATCACCCCGGCGAGCGCGACCGGGACCGCGAGGTAGCGCCATCCGAGGCCGATCGCCGCGACGATCCCGGCGGCCAGCGCGAAGGTCAGGAACGTCCGCTGGGTGCCGATCAGCGGGATCAGAACGAGCGCCGAGAGCCACGTCCCGACCAGCGAGCCGGCGGTGGAGATCGCATACAGGCGCCCGGCCACCCGGCCGGAGTGCTCGACGTCGGGGAGTGTGAGCCGGATCGCGTACGGCGACGCCGCCCCGAGCATCATCACCGGGACCGCGATCAGGACGAGGACCCCGAACAGCGAGCCGACGAACGCCCCCGCCGAGATCTCGTCGAGCGCGTCGACGGACACGTCGAAGAGCGGGCGGGCGACGAACGGGACCAGGGCGAGCAGGACCGAGGCGGCCATCACCAGCAGGCACAGGCCCCTCAGGTGGGGATGGCGGTCGCCGAGCCTCCCCCCGAGCCAGTAGCCGACCGACAGCGCGACCAGGACGACTCCGATCGTGTTCGCCCACACGATCGTCGAGGCGCCGAAGAACGGCGCCATCAGGCGCGCGGCCGCGATCTCCGCCCCGAGGCTCGCGGAGCCGACGACGAAGATGAAGCCGTACAGAAACCGATTCCGGTTACGGGTCACGACTGGCCCCCACCGGCTCCTCCCTCAGTCGCTCCTCGAGGCGCCCGCCCTGTCCCGCCGCGACGGCGCGCGCCGCGCGCGCCTCGTCGAGCGGGATCCCGCGCGCGTGGGCGAGGTCGAGCAGCCGCTGGCGCTCCTCCGTCTCGTTTGCCCAGCGGAAGAACAGCCACGTGAACAGCCCCAGCGTGACGAGGCCCTGCTCGATCGTCATCACCACCCCCGCGGCGCCCTGGTCGGCGAGCGGGGTGATGTCCCACGACGCCTCGCCCGGCGCGTAGTCGGGATAGAACGCGGTCCCCGCCCACATGAAGGCGTTCCCCAGCGCGGCTCCCCCGAACCGGATCACGATCACGTACGCGAGCCGCGCCGGGTTGCCGAACCAGTCCGGCTTCGGGAGCGGACCGAGGAGCGCCATCCACATCAGCAGGCCCGCGGACGCGAACGAGGCGTGCTCGAGCGCGTGCAGCGCTTCGTTCGAGAGCGCTCCCTGATAGAGAGCGGGGACGTGCCACAGCACGAGGTTCGCGATCCAGATCGGGAGCGCGACGAGGGGGTGCACCAGCGCGCGGAGCCAACCGAGCCCCGTTGCCGAGAGCAGCGGCTGGAGCAGCGGCCCGGTGAGCCCGAGCACGATCAGCAGCGCGGCGAGGTCGCCGAGGACGAGGTGCTGGGCCATGTGGGCGACTAGCAGCTCCTCGCCTATGTGGGCGAGCGGCGAGACGAGCGCGATCACGATCAGGGCGATGCCCACCGCGAAGCTCAGCTGCCGCCAGGGACCGACCGGCTTGCCGCGGCGCGCGAGCGTTCGGGCGCGAAGCGCGTAGGCAACCGCCACCACCGCCAGCGGCAGCAGCTGGAGAGGCTCGTACGTGCCCGACCCGACGTGCGCGACCGGCATTCCGGTCAGCGTAGCGCCGGGCCCTTACGGGCGAGGCGGCTCAGAGCCACCGAAGACGCCTCAGGGAGATCCCGGGCTCGGCGTTCGAGGTCGTCCGCTCGCGGGCCCCCCGAGGTCACCCCGTGCTGACGTCCCCGAGGGATCCCTCGAGCTCGAGCAGGTACTCCTTGACCTCGAGTCCGCCGCCGTAGCCTCCCAGCCCGCCGCCGGTGCGGACGACGCGGTGGCACGGGACCACGATCGGGATCGGGTTCGAGCCGCACGCGGAGCCGGCGGCGCGATGCGCGCGCGGGCTCCCCGCGCTGGTGGCGAGCTCCGAGTAGGTCACGGTCTCGCCGTAGGGGACGTCGACGAGCGCCCTCAGCGCGTCTCGCCGGAAGCCGTGGCTGAGTCGCCAGTCGAGCGGGAGGTCGAATTCCCGCCTGCGGCCCTCGAAATACTCGTCGAGCTCCCGGCGCACGTCGTCGAGCTGCGCGGGGGACTCGAGGATGCGAGGCGACACGTTTCGGGCGAGCTCGTCCAGGACGTCGTCCCGGCGCTCCTGGGGGAAGGTGACCCGGACGAGGCCACGGGGCGTCCCGGCGACGAGGACCGGCCCAACGGGCGTGTCGGCCGTCGCGTAGGCGACGTCGAGCAGCCCGTCCTCGGCGGCCCGCTCGGCCAGCCGCGCGGTGAGGAGATGCACGTCCTCCTCGCTCTCGCCCGTGGTCGAGCGCAGGCGCTGCTCAAGGGCGTCGTTCGAGACTCGCTTGGTCATAGGTCCTCCTTGGTGGTCGTCCCGAGGCGCTCGCGGAGAGCGTTCAGTCCGTCGTGGACGCGCCGCCGCGCCGCCGCCTCGGAGGTGTCGAGCGCCACGCCAATCTCCCTATAGGAGAGATCGCCGGCGAAGCGCAGCGCGAGCGCCGCTCGCTGTCCGTCCGAGAGCTCCGCCGCCCGCGCCCACACGTCGCCGCCCCGGCCGTCGATCGCGGACGGGACCGAGACCTCCGGTGGGTCGGCCATCGGCTCGGCCTGCCTCGCCCGCGCCCGGTGATGGTCGATCGCCTTGCGACGTGCGATCGTCAGCACCCACGCTCGTAGGTTGGTGCCCTCCGCCCGAGGGTAGGCGCGAAGCGCGGCGAGGAACGTCTCCTGGAAGCAGTCCTCGGCGTCGCTCGGGCCCACCATCGCACGCAGGAACCCCAGCACCGCCTGCCGGTGCTCGGCGAGGAACGTCTGAAACGGGGGAAGCTCTCGTGCGCTCACGTCTCACCACCTAAACGACCGCCGGCACTCCGTTCGTGAGGTTGGCAGAGCGGTCACCTCGGAGGACGCGAGCGTCTACGATCGGCGACGGAGGCAACCGGAAGGAGAGGATCTATGCGGGGCAGGGTGGTTGGACTCGTCGCGCTGGTCGCGGTCGTGGCGATCGCCGCGTTCGCGGCCCAGGGGTTCGGCGGCGAGGGACCGCAGCTGCGTTCGCTGGACCCGGGGTACTCGACGCAGCCCACCAACGTCCACCGGGTGGCCTCCCCAAGCGCCCCGGTCAATGCGTCGGCGCTCGCCCAGGCGAGCAAGAAGCGCAAGCCTCAGATCCTGTTCTTCGAGACCGAGCCCGTCGCGGTGCCCGGGGGCGGCACCGACGGCGCCGAGCTCGACTGTCCGCAGGGCAAGGTGGTGACCGGCTACTTCCTCAACGACAACACGGCCACGTTCCTCGGTCTCTCGGCGCCCGCCTCCCGCACGAGGTGGGCGGTCGGGGTCACGAACACCGCGCCGACCCCGACCCAGTCCGTGCTCGGGATCGTGTGCGCGAAGAACGTCAAGTAGCGCGGATCGCGGCCTCGATTCCCTGCACCCTGACGAGGTCGCCCGAGGGCAACGTGAGGCTGACCGAGCCCTCGCGCTCCAGCCGCGCGCGCGGGTTGCGGAGGATCACGCCGAAGAACTCGCCGTGGTCGTCGAAGCGCAGCACGTCGGCCTCCGGGGTCTCCCGCCGCGTCCCCGCGCGGGGGACGTCGATCGCCGCGTAGAGCACGTCGCTCGGGGCATCGTATGTGACGTGGCGGAACGTGTAGCTGCCGGCGCGGATGCTCACCCCCGCACTCAATAGCACCGACATCCGCCCGCGAGCACACTCGCGGCAGCGGACCGCTCGCATACACTGGGCCCACAGGGTGGAGCGTGGCTGAGACAGCGACCGGGCCGGCGAGGGCGCGCCGGCGACTATCGATCGCGTTGATCGTGCTCGCGTCGGTGATCGGGTTCTTCTCCGTCTTCGCGCTGTGGGCCGAGCGCCAGGCGCTCGAGACGGACACGTGGACCGAGACGAGCAGCGAGCTGATCGAGAACGAGGAGATCGAGAACGCGCTCTCCGACTTCCTCGTCGCCGAGCTGTTCAACAACGTCGACGTCCAGGGCCAGATCGAGAAGCGGCTTCCGCCCGAGACCAAGGGACTCGCCGGACCGGCCGCCGGCGGCCTCCGGCAGGTCGCCGGGGAGGCCTCCCGCCGGGCGCTGGCCGAGCCGCGGATACAGGTGCTGTGGGCCGACGCGAACCGCGCCGCCCACGAGCAGGTCCTGGCCGTGATCGACGACGAGGGCGAGGCGGTATCCACGGACGGCGGGGTGGTCACCCTGCACCTGGAGCCGATCGTGGCGCAGATCGCGGCCCAGATCGGGATCGGCGGCGACATCGCGAGCAAGCTTCCGCCCGACGCCGCCGAGCTCGAGGTCCTGCGCTCCGACGAGCTCGAGACGGTGCAGAGCGGGGTGAAGCTGCTGCGAACGCTCGCGTTCGTGCTCACCGCGCTCACCCTCGTCCTCTACGGGATCGCGATCTACATCGCGCCCGGGTGGCGGCGAGAGGCACTGCGGTCGGTCGGGTTCGCGTTCGTCGCGGTCGGGGTGCTCGTGCTCTTCGCGCACGGGATCGCCGGGAACGCGGTCACCGGCTCGCTCTCCGACACCGAGGTCTCCGAGCCGGCGGTGCAGGCGGCGTGGGACATCGGCACCTCGCTTCTCACCGAGACCGCTCAGGGGATCATCGGCTACGGGATCGTGATCGTGCTCGCCGCGTGGCTCGCGGGGCCGACGCGGGCCGCGACCTGGATCCGCCACGCGGTGACGCCGTACCTGCGCCAGCCGGCGTACGCGTACGGCGGCCTCGCGGTGCTGCTGGTGTTGATCTTCTGGTGGTCCCCGACCGAGGCGACGAGGCGGCTCGGGCTCTCGCTGATCCTGATCGCGGTGCTCGCCATTGGCGTCGAGATGCTGCGCCGCCAGGTGATCCGCGAGTTTCCCGACCGCGTCGCGACGGGGACCGCGGCCGGCACCGCGCAGCGGCTCGCGGACACCGTCCGCCAGGCCCGGGAGCGCCGCGCGCGCTCCGCCCCGCCCCCCGCTTCTTCCCACGAGGAGCGGATCGCCCAGCTCGAGCGGCTCGCGAAGCTGCGCGACTCGGGCGTGCTCTCCGACGAGGAGCTCGCGGAGGAGAAGCAGCGGATCCGGGCCTGATCAGGCGATACTCGGTGATCGCCGCTACATCGGGCTCGCGGGCGCCGGCCGCCGCGAGGCGATCCCGAACGTGATCCCCGCCGCGACCACCGCGACGGCCAGGACCCGGGTCGGGGTGATCTCCGCGGCGCCGATCGCCGCCGAGCACACCAGCGCGCTCACGGGGAGGACGCCCGAGAACAGGCCCGCGCGCTCGACGCCCAGAAGCGTCACCGCCGAGTACCAGAGCAGGAAGCCGCCCGCGGTCACGATCACCGCCATGTAGACGAGCGCCGCAAGCTCCTCGCCGCTCGGCGCGGGCAGGTTCGGGCCCTCAACGGCGAGACTCCATGCCGTGAGCATCGGGACCGCGAGGATGCAGGCGTAAGCCGACACCGCCAGGGGGCCGAGGCGACCCAGGAAGGGCACCGCGAGCAGCGAGAAACAGGCCTCGCACGCCAGGGCGCCGATCGCGAGCAGGATCCCGGCGATGCTCGTCTCCCCTCCCACCCCCTCGACCCCCGCCGCCCCGGCGGCGACCACGACCGCGCCGACCACGACCCGCGTGCTCACGGGGCGGCGCTCCAGGGCGGGACCGGCGATCGCGAGCACGATCGGCACGCATCCGACGATCACCCCGACGGTCGCGGGATCGCCCTCGCGCACCCCTGCGATCACGAAGGCGTTGAACAGGGCCAGGCCCGTGGCCGCTGATATGGAGCAACCCCTGTCAAGACCCCAGCGCTAATCGCTCCCGCAAAGAGCGGGAAGTCCCCACCTCCCCGGCGCCCCCGGGGCGCCACGGGCCGAAGGTCCAGCTTTCCGAGTGCCGAGTCAGGCTGATATTCGAGGGCTGGCTACCTCATGACCCTGTTTCGTCGCGGGTCCGCACTCTAGGAGCGGGCGCCACCGCCGAGAGGCGGCTGCCCATAGCGGCGTCGCGGACCACCGGTGCGAGGAAGCGGCCTTGGCGTTGCCCGTGCGCGCCCCGGCGACGCCGGGGCTATGTGGGGATCGCCCACTCGAGCGTGGCCGCCTCCCAGCAGAAGGCGGAGAGCTCGCGCGCGCAGGCCACCGCCACCTTGCCCGCCGGCTTGCCGCGGCGGCCGACAAGATGAGACCAGCGGGCGTGAAGTCGCCGCTGGGCTCGCCAGGCGATCGCCACCACCCGCGGGTCGCAGCCCTCCCGGCGGCGAGCCAGCTCGACTCCCACGTTCGGGCGCTTCGCGTAGTGGTGGGCGGCCTCGACCAGCAGGCGGCGCGCGTGGCGCGATCCCGCCTTGGTGATCGCGCCCTGGCGGCGGCGCTCATCAGAGGTGCGCTCAGAGGGCGTCATCCCCAGGTAGCCGGCCACCAGATTCGGCCGCTTGAAGCGGTGAAACTCGCCCACCTCTGCGCAGATCCCCGCCGCCGAGAGGGTGTCGATGCCGCGAAAGCAGCGAAGCCGCGCGATCACCGGGGCGAAGGGGCTCTCGGGCCAGAGGCGCTCGATCGCTCCGTCGAGGGCCCCGCGGCGTTGGGTGAGGGCGTCGACCGCGGCCAGGTAGTCGGCGAAGGTGACCTCGGAGGCCTCCTCGTCGAAGCGCAGCGAGCGAAGCCAGTCGCCATGGCGCTGGGTCCAGGCCCTGCCGGGGCCCGGGTAGCGAAGCCCGCGGCGAAGCAGGAGCTTCGAGAGCCGGTGCCTCGCCCGCATCAGATCGCCGCGCAGGTCCTCGCGGGCGCGGACCAGGTCGCGGAAGCGCTCCTGCTCGGGTGTGGGCAGATACGCGAAGCGAAGCTCGCCGGCGGCCAGCAGGCGCGCCAGGCGCTCGGCGTCGCGGCGGTCGGTCTTCACTCGGTCGGAGGGGCCGCGGGGGATCAGGCCCGGGGCTGCGATCCGCAGCTCGATCCCCCGCTGCCTCGCCTCGCGTGCCAGCGCGAAGCCGGTCGGACCGGCCTCATAGACGGCGAGAAGGTCCGGGCCCAGCTGCTCGAGCCAATCGAGGGCTGCCTCCGGCGGGCCGGCGATGCGGCGGCGGCAAAGCTCGCCCGTCGCGGGTTGAAGCGCAGCTCCGTGGGTCTGGTTTGCGTGGACGTCGAGGCCCACGAACGTCATAGTTGCGGTCATGGTCGGCACCTCCCATAAATGGGTTGTCGGTCGAAGGCTCGTCCTTCGACCTAGCGCCCGCTCTTTTATGAGCGGGGTGCCGGCCTTTCAAGTTTCGGAGCGGCCGGTCACCGCTCCATAGGGTCTAGC
>JBOGZL010000305.1:0-3601 GCA_050697195.1 Solirubrobacterales bacterium | reverse complement strand
CGCCCGAGCTGCTCGGCGAGTTCGCCGAGTTCGTCGACAACTCGCTGTCGAGTTAGGGCACCGCCAAGCCCGCCCGCGAACTCGGCGCGGTGTCTAGACTCGCGGCCGTGCGCGGCGGCATCGACCTCGGCGGGACGAAGATCCAGACCGCCGTCGTGGAGGACGGAGAGGTGGTCGCCGAGGCGCGGCGCCCGACGCCGACGAAGGGCGGCCCCGAGGATGTCGCGCGCGAGATGGTCGAGGCGATGCGGGAGGCAGCCAAGGGAGCGAAGCTCGAGACGAGCGCCCTCGAGGGAATCGGCGTCGGCTCCCCCGGCGACGTGGACGAGAAGACCGGGAGCGTGGAGAACGCCCGCAACCTCCCGGACTGGGAGGGCTCGTTTCCGCTTGCCGACAACCTCTCCGAGGCGCTCGGCGCTCCCGTGCGGGTCGGGAACGACGTCCAGGTCGCGGTCAACGCGGAGGCCAAGCTCGGCGCTGGCCGCCCGTACACCTCGTTCATCGGCGTCTTCTGGGGTACGGGGGTCGGCGGCGGGGTGATCCTGGACCGCAAGGAGTGGCTGGGGCGGGGCGCGGCGGGCGAGATCGGCCACATGGTCATCAAGGAGGGCGGGGCGCGGTGCACGTGCGGTCGGCGGGGCTGCCTCGAGGCCTACGCCGGCCGCGGCGCGATGGAGATCCACGCGCGCAAGGAGCACGAGGAGGGCAAGAAGACCGAGCTCTTCAAGGTGATGAAGCACAAGGGCCACGACCGGCTCACCAGCAGCGTTTGGGAGCACGCGCTCAAGGACGGTGACAAGCTCGCCGAGCACCTGATCGACCGCGCGGTGAAGGCGCTCGCCGCCGGGATCGCCTCGGCGGTCAACCTGCTCGACGTCGAGGCGGTGGTGATCGGGGGCGGGCTCGGGGTGAGGTTCGGCGACCCCTACGTGAAGCGGATCTCAAAGCACATGCAAAAGCACCTCTTCGTCGACGACAACCCCCCGGCGATGCACGTCGTCGAGCTCGGCGACTTCGGCGGCGCGATCGGCGCCTCGCTGCTGTTCGAGTCGAAGTAGGGCGTGCCGAGGCCCTGGGCTGGCGCGAACCTTGCCCATAGCGCAAGTAAGTCGACAGCACGCGGCGCCGGCAGTTAGGGCGCAGCTCGGGAGGTCGCACGGGCCCTGCGCCGACGCTCGCGCGTGAACCGCGGCAGGTGGTCCGGCCGGTCGAGGCCGCGGCGATGGATGCGGCGCGGGTCGACGCCGATACGGCGTCGGTACAGCAGGTAGCCGGTCAGCCCGACCGCCATCCACGCGACGCCGATGATTCGCGCCTCGTCGTGCAGGACCACGACCGAGACCCACGCCCCGAAGGTGCCGATCCCACCCAGGATCGCGGTCAGCGACACGGAGTGGCCGCGGATGCGCACATTCCACGGCGCGCGATACGGCCGCTCCTGGTCGGGCTCGCGCACCCGCAGCGCGACCAGCGAGACGTGGGCGATCGTGAACGAGAGCAGCGCGCCGAAGCTGTACAGGTTCCCGAGGAAGCTGGCCTCGCCGGGGATGATCAGGAGGATCGCGAGGGCCCGAAGACGAGGATCGCCACCGCCGGGGTACGCCCGCGTCCGAACAGCCGTGCGAATGGCCCGGGAAGCTGGTGGTGCTCGGCGAGCGACCACGACAGGCGCGAGATCCCGATCAGCCCCGCGTTTGCCGCGATCAGGAGGATCGTCCCCGCTAGCACGCCGACGTACGCCTTCGCGATCGGCTCCAGGAACCCGAGATCGAGCGCGGACACGATTCCGAGGATCGGATCGTCCTCGTAGGTGGTGCCGAGCGTCGTCGCGTGCTCGCCGTTCGCCCCCTCGGTGACGGGCAAGGCCGAGAGCGCGATCACCGTGATCCCGAGGTACAGCCCGATGACCGCGATCACGACGCCGTTCGCGGCCCGCGGCACGTCGCGGCTCGGGTCGCGCTCCTCCTCGGCCATGTTGGCGATCGTCTCGATGCCCGTGTAGGCGACCATCGAGATCGAGATCGCGAAGATCAGCTCCGACCACGTCGGCGCGACCCCGAGGTCGACCTGGCTGACGAGCTGGTCCGGGCTGAGGACGAGCACCGTCCCGAGGGCGATGATCGCGATCTGGGTCGCGATGTCGAGCAGCGCGAGGCTCGAGTTGAGCGCGGCCGAGCGGCCCAGCCCGCGCACGTTGACGGCCGCCAGCACCACGACGACCGCCACGCCGGCGAGCACGTCGTACGGGCCGTCGGCCAGGAACCCGATCAGCCCGCCGACGTAGTGGGGAACGAAGAACGCGCTGATCGCGATCGTGATCACGTAGTCGAGCATCAGCGCCCACCCGGCCACGAACGAGACGACCTCGTTGAACGCGTGGCGGGCGAACGACGACGAGCCACCTGCCTCGGGGAACATCGTCGCTCCCTCGGCGTAGGTCTTCGCGGTGAGCAGGAACAGTCCGCCCGCGAACAGGAACACCAGCGGCGTGAGGCCGAGCGCGTGCGCCGCGACGAGCCCGAGGGCGTAGTAGATCGACGACCCGACGTTCCCGTACGCGGTCGAGAACAGGGACAGCAGCCCGACCGAGCGCTTCAGGTGTTGGTCGCCTACGGCAGCCAGGGCTTGCGCCAGCCGCCGTGGCCGTGGAGGAGATGCGCCGCGCTCTCCGGCCCCCAGGTCCCGGGCTGGTACTCCTGCACATCGCCGGGGTCGTCGAGCAGCGGCTGGACGATCCGCCACGTGTCCTCGATCGCCTCCTGGGTCGGGAACAGCTCCGGATTCCCGTCGAGCGCGTCGCGCAGGAGGCGCTCGTAGGGCTCGGGCTGGTCGCCGACCTGCTGCTCGAACAGGAGGTCGAGGTGCACTCGGTGCAGCCGGTCCTCGCCGGCCTTCTTCGCGATCAGGCAAAGCTCGGCGCCGGCCTCGGGCTCGATCCGGAGCACGAGCTCGTTCGGGTCGGGCACCATCCGGCCGCCGATCCCGAGCCGTGGGGGCTCCTGGAAGACAACCCGCACCTCCGTCGCCTTGACCGGCATCTCCTTCCCCGCCCGGATGTAGAACGGGACCCCGAACCAGCGCCAGTTGTCCACCTCGAGCCGCAGCGCGACGAACGTCTCGGTGGTCGAGTCCTTCGCGACGCCGTCCACGTCCCGGTAGCCGTCGTACTGGCCGCGCGCGTACCGGCTCGGGTCCGCGTCCGGGATCGATCGGAAGAGGTCGATCTTGCGGTCGCGAACCGGGTCGGGGTCCGCCGGGCCGGCGGACGGCGGCTCCATCGCGACCAGCGCGAGCACCTGGAGGAGGTGGTTCTGGACGACGTCGCGCAGCGTCCCCACCGGGTCGTAGAACCCGCCCCTGTCCTCGACCCCGAAGTTCTCGGCCATCGTGATCTGGACGGAGTCCACGTAGCGGCGATTCCAGACCGGCTCCAGGATCGCGTTCGCGAACCGCAGGTAGAGGATGTCCATCACCGGCTCCTTGCCGAGGAAATGGTCGATCCGCATGATCTGGCTCTCGTCGAGGACCTCGTGGAGCTCCCGGTTCAGGTCCCCGGCCGACTTCAGGTCGTGGCCGAACGGCTTCTCGATCACGACCCGGG
>JBOGZL010000304.1:0-2891 GCA_050697195.1 Solirubrobacterales bacterium | reverse complement strand
TTGGCCGCCAACTGCCAGCCGTTGCGATGGGCCGGGGAGGACTCGAACCTCCGACCAACGGATTATGAGTCCGCTGCTCTGACCAGCTGAGCTACCGGCCCTGGTGTCGATTATGGCCCGTCGCTAGCCCGGATCGTGCAGTAAGCCCGCGGGAGTGAGTCGCCGAGTCCATAGGTGATGTCAGATGCGTCGGTTGGCAAGTGCGGGTCCCGAGGGCCTCGACGGGTGCCCTCGGCGGCCCGCTTGGGACCGTTTGCGAGCAGGCTTCGCGGGGCGCGGCGCGAGGCGGGGCGAGTGATGATGACGAGAACGCGGCGGCCGCTTCAGCCGGCCGGCCCCGGCAGCGCCTTCAGTCTCGCGAACGCGGCCGCGAGCTCGCCCGCCCAGCCCCACGTGCCCTGCAGGCGCAGCTTCGCCCGGCGCCCCGAGAAGGCGAGCCGTGCGGCGACATGCAGGAGGCGGTAGCGAAGCCGCTTGGGCTCCGAGCGTGCCAGCTCACCGGTGAGCGTCAGCGCCTTGGTCCACGAGGTCAGGTTGTGGGCGATCAGGACGAGCTCGAGCCAGACCGCGTTCATGGCGAAGTCGCGGAAGGGCAGCTTCGAAAGCCCGGTGTCCTTTGAGTCCTTGATCTGGTCCTCGACCCTCGCTCGGGCGCGGTGGCGACACTCGATCGCGGCGATCTCGGTGTCGTCTTGGTCGGTGAGGATCGCCTGGAAGCGGTGACCGTCTGCGTCTGAGAAGGAGAGCTGGGCGCCGGGGTGGGGGCGCTCGCGGCGGACGATCACCCGCGAGCCGCAGGGCCAGCCCTCCAGCTCGAGCAGGTCGGTGATCTCGGCGACCTGGCCGTTGGAGCGCTCGGAACCCTCCTGGTCAAGCGCGGCGCTCCAGGCGCTCTCGGGCAGGGCGCGGATCGCTTCGCGAACCGCCTCGGTGAGGTCGAAGCCGACCGAGAAGGAGACCCGGCCCTCGCGCGCCCAGTCGAGCAGGTCGTGGGTGGCGCCGGCCGAGTCGATCCGCAGCAGGACCTCGATCTCTTCGATCCGCTCGGCGGGGATCTGCTCGAGGGCCGCCTCTGCGATCTCGATCTGGTCGGCGGCGGTGTTCGCGCCTGCGTTGCCCGGGCGCAGCATCGCGGCGGCGGCCTCGCCTGACTCGTCGAAGTAGGCGAGCAGCGGGTGAAAGCCGAAGCCGCCCTTGAAGTTGCCGGCCGCGCCCTCTTTCTCGGAGTGGCTTTGGATCAGGGTCGCGTCGAGATCGATCGTCAGGCGCTCGGGGCCGACGCCGAGCTTCCAGGCGTGCTCGCGGGCGCTGGCGTGCGCGGCGCGCAGGGCGTCGAGGAGCTCAGGGTCGGAGGCGATCTGATCGATCACCCGGTAGGCGGTCGAGTCCGAGGCGACCGCGCCGAAAAGCGGCGCCTGGTCGCGGACCGCGCCGAGGTCTGAGAGCGCCTCGCCGCCGTCGGCGAGCATCACCGACAGGTCGCGGACGACTCGACCCGGATCGTGGCCCGAGCGCCGCTCGCGCATCCCGGAGAACCCGCGCGAGAGCGCCCGCGTGAGTCCGGTCTTGTCGGCGACCTGGCTGAGCAGGGCGCTGCCGGCGTGGGAAACCAGCCCCTCTCCGTCCGCCGTGACTTCTACCGTGAATGAGCGGCCATCGCGCTGCACCTTCAAGGTGATCCTCCTGGTCGGGCTCTACGAGCGTTGACACCCGTAGATTCCCTGCTCAGGCGGACGAAACGGCGCCCCGGGAGACCCGGGGCGCTACACCTTGGTGAAAGATCGGGGCTAGAGGGCTGATGTGGGTTCAGCGCCCGTCATATGCGACGAGCGCCCGCAGGGGGCGGCCGATCCTCGCGTTGATGAACATTCCGAGGGTGAGGGCGAGCAGGCGTTGAGCGACCCGCTGGACCAGGCCGCCGAGCGTCTTCGCGAGGTGCTCCCCGAGGCGCATCTGGCCCTTGAGGTTGGAGAACACGGACTCGATGACGAGGCGGATCGAGGCCTTGACGACCTCGGCGGGCGGACGCTCGCCGAGCCGGTGGCGCTCCGGGGTGACGAGCTCCACCTCGATGAGCTCGATCGTGCGCTCGTACTCGGCGCCCCAAAACCCCTTGTCGGTGAAAAGGACGGTGTCGGGGTGCGCCTGGGCGAGCCTGAACAGCGGCTCGCGCTCGCCCTCGCCGGGGGCGACGAGGTCATAGCCGACCGGCACCCCCGAGGCATCGGTCACCAAGACGAGCCGCATTCCCCACACGAACACGCTCTTCGAGGGGCAGTAGCCGTAGCCGGCATCGCCCCCGAAGTGGCTCTTGGAAGCGCAGCCCGCGTAGTTTGCGCACGAGATCAGGGTTCCGTCGGCGAGCCGGGTTCGTCCCGAGGCGACGAGCTCGGCCACCCCGAGCTGGACCATCACGATCTGGGGCACGAGCCGGCGCAGGCGGCGGTTGTACTGGGATTGGTCGGGCAGATGCGGGAACCAGCCCTGAAGCCGGTAGCCGATCATCCCCAGGAACTTGCGATCCGAGGACTCCCCCATCGACGCCTGGGCGACCGCGAGCGCGATCAGCTCGGCGTCGGTGATCTTGCCTTCGGGGCCGGGGCGAGGAATCGGAAGCGACGCCGCGAACACGTAGGCTGCGACTACGAGGGTCTCCAGCGATGCTGTCATCTCGAGCTCCTATCTCGAGGTTGCAGGGCTGGAGGCCCTTTTCCTTGCTCACGACCGGGTTCCTTGCGATGAGTGGCGAACCCACATCAAGCCTCTAGGCCACCGGGGTGGGGGCGGTCTTCGCGGCCTGGAGCCGGACCCAGAACGTGCTTCCCCTGCCGAGCTCGGACTGCACCCCCATCTCGCCCCCCATCACCTCGACCATCCGCTGGGCGATCGAG
>JBOGZL010000303.1:0-28234 GCA_050697195.1 Solirubrobacterales bacterium | reverse complement strand
CTTCCACGCCTCAGCGCTCCCGCAGCCGGGGCAGCGAAAGCCCTCGGGCCAGCGCAGTCGCTCGAGGTAGGCGAGGCAGGTTTCCTCGTCGCCGAAGAAGCGCTGGAACTCCGGCCAGCTCCGCGGGCAGTCGCGCCCGGCGACGGGGCGATCCTCGCGCGGGCCTCCCTGGGTCGCATCCACCACATCTGGAGTCTAGTGGAGCGAAGCGGATACCCCGCACATATGTTCCCTGAGGGTGACTCCCGGGAGTCCGCTCAACCGTTGAGGCACTCCGGCGCTCACCGGGGACAGAACCGGAGCGAGATACTGCCAACGCGATGGCGCAAGAGAACGTGGACACGTTCAGGCGAGGAGTTGAGGCCTACAACCGCCGCGATGTCGAGGCATTGATTGCCGACGCTGACCCGGGCATCGAGTGGCATCCCGCAATTCTTGTCAGGCTCGGCGGCAAGAGCACGGTCTACCGCGGGCACGATGGACTGCGCGAGCTGCTGATCGACACTGACGACACCGTGGCCGAGATTCACGTCGAGTTTCCGGAGGTTCGCGACCTCGGTGACCGAGTGCTCGGGCTAGGACGCATCCGGACACGGGGAAGGGCGAGCGGGATTGTCACCGAAGCACCCCTCGGGTGCTTGGCTGATTTCCGCGATGAGAAGCTGACTCGCGTGCAGACGTATCTCGACCCAAGAGAGGCCCTCGAAGCTGCCGGGCTCAGCGAGTCACGGGCAACCCATCTTCTCCCACAAATGAGAACGCCCCGTTGGGGGACGGGGCGCTCTCGGTACTAACAGGGAGGAGAGATATGTGATTTTTTGTCTATGGGAGGGCGGTCGGGTCCATCAGACGACGCGTGCCGCGCTGAACCGCGTTGAGGCGGTCAGCGCCGCTTGGGCGACGCCTACACCGACCAGAAAGATCATTGCCGCCGTATCGCCGGTCGCGATCCCGATCGCAGAGCCGATCACGACGGCCGCGAACGCGAGCACGTAGTCGAACTCGGCATGCGTGGTGAGCGGGACGACCCGGCGCTCGGAGAACAGCGACAGCGTGAGCCCGAGCAGAAGCGTGCCGAGCACGAAGCCGGCGACGATCGCCGCCTGGTCGAGGCCGAGCAGCAGCGGGCCGGCCATGATCAGGGGGGCTGCGATCGTCTCGAGCCCGCCGTGGACCGAGAGCGGGACGTATCTGAATGGTGAAACACTCATCTTCAAGTCCTCCGTCGTGCCCCCCGGCGCTCATCCGAGTCGCCGGACGGGCCACTCCAGATTACGAACGTATGTGCGATATGTGTGTGACTTGGGTCACAGTGATTCGCCCACCGGTGTAAGCCCAACTCCCCGAACGGCGCCCCCCGGCACGGTACGGTTGACGCCGATGTCACGGCGGCGGCTGGACACGCTTCTCGCCGAGCGCGGCCTCGCCCCGTCGCGGACGAGTGCGGCCGCCTCGGTGCGCGCGGGGCTCGTCCGGGTCGGCGCGGGGCGGAGCCGGGCGGAGAAGCCGAGCCAGCTCGTCTCCGAGGACGCCGAGTTGCTCGTGGCCGAGCGACCCCGGTACGTCTCGCGCGGCGCGATCAAGCTGGAGAACGCGCTTCGCGCGCTCGAGGTCCCGGTCGCGGGCCGAGCGTGCCTCGACGTGGGCGCCTCGACAGGCGGCTTCACCGACTGCTTGCTCGAGCACGACGCGGCGCGGGTGATCGCGCTCGACGTCGCGTACGGCCAGCTCGACTGGCGGCTGCGGCAGGATCCGCGGGTGACGGTGATCGAGCGCACGAACGCGCGCCACATCGAGCCCGAGCGGCTCCCATACCGGCCCGAATTCGTCACGATCGACGTCTCGTTCATCTCGCTCGCGAAGGTGCTTCCCGCGGTGGCACGATGCCTGGCGCCCGGTGGAGAGGTTCTCGCCCTGGTGAAGCCGCAGTTCGAGCTCGGCCGCGAGCGCGTCGGCAAGGGCGGGGTCGTTCGCGATCCGGCGGATCGGCGGGCCGCGATCCTCGCGGTCGCCCGCGCGGCCGCCGAGCTCGGGCTCGAGTCGACAGGGTTCGCCTCCTCGGGGCTACCCGGCCCGAAGGGGAACCGCGAGACGTTCGTCCGCTGCGCCTCCGGTGGACGGCGCGTCGAGGATCTCGAGGCGGCGGTGGCGGAGGTTGACGCATGAGCGCGAGGGCCTCGAAGCAGGCCCCGGCGGCCACCCGGACCGCGGTCCTGTTCACGCACTCCCATCCGCCGGGGACCGATGCGGCCGTCGAGGCCGCGGTCCGCGCGGCGCGACGCGCGTCCTTCGAGCTCGTCGCCGAGGCCGGCGAGCTGACCAAGCACGGGGACGCCGCCGCGGGGGTGAGCGCCGTCGACGAGCTGCCCGAACAGCCGGGCTTCTGCCTCGTCCTGGGCGGGGACGGGACGATCCTCCGCGCGCTTCGCGCCTACGCCGGCACAGAGGTGCCCGTGTTCGGGATCAACTTCGGGACGATCGGCTTTCTCGCCGCGGTCGAGGGAAGCGAGCTCGAGACCGGGTTGGAGCGCGCGTTCGGGGGCGATTTCGAGGTGATGTCGCTTCCCGCGCTCGAGGCGCCCGCCGTCGCCCCGAACCCGATGGCGCTGAACGACGTCAGCTTCACGCGCCGACCGCACAGCCGGGTCGCGGAGCTCTCCTACCGGCTCGGCGACCAGGAGGTCGGCCACGTGCGCTGCGACGGGCTGGTCGCCGCGACGCCGCAGGGGTCGACCGGCTACAACCTCGCCAATCAGGGCCCGATCCTCGCCTGGGGGGTGGAGGGCTACGTGGTCAGCTTCATCGCCCCGCACACGCTCACGGCGCGACCCCTGGTCGCGGCGCCCGGGGACGTCCTCCAGGTCCACAACCAGGGAGGCCGCGATCCCGTCGACGTCGCGCTCGACGGCGCCCCGGTCGGCGAGCTCGGCAGCGGGGAGGAGATCGAGGTCCGGTTCCGCGACGGCGTCGGGCGGCTGGCGCAGCTGCAGGGATCCAACTTCTACCGCCGGATCCGGGAGAAGTTCGGCCGCCTGGCCCACTAGTGCCACCGGTGGGCTCCCATCTCCCGGACGGGCGCGAGCCCGGCCCGCAGAGCCGCAGGATGGAGGAGGGCCGCCGCGTCTCCGGCGCGGTCCTGCCGGCGATGACGGTGCTCTTCATCGCCTGCTTCATCGGGATCCCGCTCGCGGTGGTCGCGGCGACCGACTCCGAGGGCGTGATCTACGCGACGCTCGGCGTTCTCGCGGTGGCGTTCGTGGTCGGGATGTGGTTGGTGGCGCGCCGGTTCCGTCCCGCCGCAGCCCCCGAGCCGGACCAGTTCGAGGTCTTCGCCCAGCCGCCCGAGGTGTGGCGCGGGGAGAAGGTCGAGGCGGACCTCGCGATCCTCGACCCGGACGGCCTCGGGGAGGGGATCGAGGTGGGCGTGGTGTGCGTCGAGCGCTACGACCGTCCCGTGACCTCGCGAACCGAGCAGGGGACGGTCACCGAGCGGAAGACCGGCGAGGCGGTCGCGTACGAGCGCTGGCTCCCGGCGTGGCGAATCGCGGAGCCCCAGACCTTCAGGTTCACGATCCCGCTCGATGCGCCCTACTCCCACGAGGGCGACTGCCTCTCGTTCGCGTGGCGCGTGTCGGCGCGCGAGCAGGGCGCTCGCGGCGCCGCGGAGACGAGCGACGACCCGATCTGGGTGCTCCCGTGAGGCTGAGCTGGCCCCGCCGTCGCCTGCGCCCCGACGAGTCACGGCGCATCGGGCTCGAGATCAGGGTGGACCGCGATCGCGTTGCGCCCGGCGAGACCGTCCGCGGGTCGGTGCTCGCAGGCGACGAGGGAAGCACCGGCGAGGTCCGGGTCGCCCTCACCCTGCACGAGCGAAGCACCGAGTACGAGGCGATCGCGAGCACGATCCCCGCCGCCGGGGGCGGCGCGATTGCGGCGGGGGCCGCGCGTGAGTTCGCGATCGAGCTTCCCGAGGACGCCCTGCCCTCGGTGCGCGCAATCCACGGCGGGCTCTCGTGGACGCTCGACGCGACCGACGACTCGGGCGAGCACCCGGCCGCGAGCGCCCCGATCGAGGTCGTGGTTCGGCAGCCGGTCAGCTAGGGGCGAATCCGTCCACGCCCGTCGCTAGAACGGGAGCGGTGCTTCACGAGCTGCGGATCGAGAACCTGCTGCTGATCGAGCGGGCCGAGCTCCGGCTCGGCGAGGGCCTGAACGCGATCACCGGCGAGACCGGAGCGGGGAAGACGATCCTCGCCCACTCGATCGATCTCCTGATGGGGGGCAAGGCGCGGCCGCAGATCGTGCTGCCCGGGGCCGAGGAGGCGTACGTCGAGGGGGTCTTCGAGCTCCCCGATGGGCTCCTGGCCGAACCGGAGCTGTCCGAGATCGCCGAGCGGCTTCCCGAGGGCAGCACCGAGATCGTGCTCGGCCGGCGGGTTGGACTCTCGGGACGGACGAGCGCCTTCGTCCAGGGCCGGTCCGCGTCCGCCGCCGACCTGCGCGCGCTCGGAGGGCGCCTGCTCGCCTTCTACGGCCAGCACGAGCACCGCAAGCTCACCCTGTCCTCCGCCCAGCTCGACGTCCTCGACGGGTTCGCGGGCCCCGACCACGTGGAGCGGCGCCGTCACCACCGCGAGGCCCACGCCGAGCTCACGGTGCTGAAGTCCGAGCTCGCCGAGCTGCGCGAGCGAGAGGGCGCGCGCGAGCGCGACCTCGACATCATGCGCTACGAGCTCGAGGAGATTGAGGCGGCGAGCGCCGACGCCGGCGAGGAGCACGAGCTCGGCGCCGAGCGCGAGCGCCTCCGCCACGCGGAGGGACTGCGCTCGGCCGCCGGGGGCGCCCTCGGGGCGCTGAGCGGCGGCGAGGAGGACGGCGGCGGTGCGGCGTCCCGGCTCGCCGAGGCCGACGCCGCCCTCGAAGGCGCATCGGGGGTGGACCGCGAGCTCGACGTGCTGGCGGAGCGGGCGAGGGCGGTCGCCGTCGAGCTCGGGGACGTCGCGGGCGAGCTTCGCGCCTACGCCGAGGGGGTCGAGGCCGAGCCGGGGCGGCTCGAGGAGGTGGAGGAGCGGCTCGAGGCGTTCGATCGTCTGAAGCGGAAGCACGGCGGCTCGATCGAGTCCGTGCTCGAGCACGCCGAGTGTTGCCGGACCGAGATCGAGCGGCTCGAGAACGCCGAGGAGCGCGGCACCGAGCTCGCAGACCGAGTGAGCGCGCTCGCCGAGCGGCGCGACTCCCTCGCGACGGAGCTGAGCGCCGCCCGGGCCGAGGCGGCGACCGGCTTCGAGACCGGCGTCGCGGACGAGCTTCGCGAGCTCGCGATGGAGGGCGCCGCGCTCGAGGTCTCGCTCGAGCCCCACCCGGACGGCCACGGCCCGAACGGGCGCGAGACCGTCACCTTCCACGTCGCCATCAACCCGGGGCTTCCGGCCTCGCCGCTTCGAGAGGCGGCGTCGGGGGGCGAGCTCTCGCGGGTGATGCTCGCGCTCACGGGGCTGGGGCCCAAGGCGGGCGCGGGCACCCTGGTGTTCGACGAGATCGACGCCGGGATCGGGGGGAACACGGCGCGGGCGGTCGGCGAGCGCCTGCGCCGCCTCGCCGGCGAGCGCCAGGTCGTCTGCATAACCCATCTTCCCCAGATCGCGTCGCTTGCCTCGAACCACTTCCGGATCGAGAAGCACGCCGGAAGCGGGGAGACACGGGCGACGGTCGCGCGGGTGGACGGGGACGAGCTGGTCGCGGAGATCTGCCGGATGCTGGGAGCCGATCGCGAGGACGAGGCGGCGAGCCGCCACGCCCGCGAGCTGCTCGCCGCGGCGTAGCGGCACTCCCACGGGCACGGCTGTATTGCGCATAATGGCGGCGGCGGATGGCATCCCCCGCTCGAATCCGTGCGCGCGCGCGGTTCGCGTCGCGTGATCATCGGCGCGCCGCGCCGGATGGAGCGACCCTGCACGGAAGCGCCCGCCTCGGGCGCCGGACCAAGGACCTGGTGAAGCGGCTCGGCTCCCACGACGTTGCGATCATCGACCACGCCGACATCGACCGGATCGCAGCCGAGGAGCTCGTCGCCTCGGGCGTGCCCGTAGTGATCAACTGCGCGCCCTCGTCGACCGGCCGCTACCCGAACGCCGGCCCCCTGCTGCTCGTCCGAGCCGGCGTCCGGGTGATAGACGCGCCGGGCGCGCCGCTCTTCGAGCGTCTGGGGGATGGCGACCCGGTGTCGGTGGACGGCGGCGAGGTGCGCTCCAACGGCGCGACGGTCGCGGCGGGGCGGGTCCTCGACGAGGCGGAGCTCGCCGGGCAGCTCGAGCAGCAGCGCGAGCGCATCGACGAGGCGCTCGCGGCCTTCGCCGAGAACACGATGGCGCGCGTGCGCCAGGAGCGCGACCTGCTCTTCGGTGGGCTCGAGCTGCCCGAGACCCGCACCAGCTTCCGTGACCGGCACGTGCTGATCGTCGTTCGGGGCACCACCCACCGCAAGGACCTACGGGCGCTGCGCGCCTACATCGCCGACGTCCGGCCGATCCTGGTCGGGGTGGACGGCGGCGCCGACGCGATCATCGAGGCGGGGCTGACACCGGACCTCGTGCTCGGAGACATGGACTCCGCGAGCGACGCGGCGCTGCGGTGCGGCGCCGAGCTGATCGTCCACGCGTATCCCGACGGAAGCGCGCCCGGGCGCGAGCGCCTCGAGCGGTTGGGCCTCGGGCACGCGGTCGTTCCCGCTCCGGGGACGAGCCAGGACGTGGCGATGCTGCTCGCGTACGAGAAGGGGGCGGGGCTGATCGTCAGCGTCGGCGCGCACTTCAACCTGATCGAGTTCCTGGACAAGAACCGAGCCGGGATGTCGTCGACCTTCCTCACGAGGCTGAGGGTGGGGGAGACGCTGGTGGACGCGAAGGGCGTCAGCCGGCTCTACAACCCGGGCATCGACCGGAGCCAGTTCGCGCTGTTCGCGGGCGCGTCGGCGCTCCTGCTCGTGATCGTCGTGCTCTCCTCGCCCGCGCTCGACAACCTGCTCGAGCTGCTGTGGCTCAAGCTCCGGGTCCTGTTGGGTATCTAAGCGGCCCCCGGACGCGGGAGCGAGCGAGCATGATTGCCGGTGATGTGAGTGCGAGCGAGCGGGAGCGGAGGAGGCCGCGTTTGTAATGGGTGGGTACTCCGCGCGCTACCACGCTGCCTCGCTCGCGGCGGTCTTTCTCGCGCTGGCGATCGGGATCCTGATCGGGATCGGGTTCGGCGACGACGTGGTCTCCGGGACCACGGAGCAGCTCGAGGAGAGCCTTCAGAACGATGTCGAGGAAGCGCGTGAGAAGGCCGACGACCTCGAGGGCGAGCTCGACCAGGAGCGGGAGTTCGGGGAGGCGGTGTACCCGGCCCTGGTCGGCGACGAGCTCGGCGAAGAGCGCGTCGTCGTGATCGCGCTCGGCGGATTGCCCGGGGACGTCGCGAGGGACGTCGAGGATGCCGTGGAGCCGGCGGGGGCGAACATCACCGAGGTCGCCGTGGTGCGCGAGCCGCCGGACGTCGGCGCACTCGCCGGGGAGCTCGACGACACGCGCCACGCTCGCGCGAAGCGAAACCCGGAGGCGGTCGAGGCGCTCGGGCGCACCGTGGGCCGCCAGCTCGTGCTCGGCGGGGGCGTGATCCGGCGCGTCCGGGCTCAGCTCCTCAGTCGCTTCAGCGGCAGGCTGGGGCGGGCCGACAACGTCGTGGTGGTGCGCGACGCGCCCGGCGAGCTCGGCGAGCGCGACGCCGAGGCGACCGCGAGACTCGAGGACGGGATCCTCGAGGGGATCCGGGACACGCGGCTTCCCGCGGCCGGCGCGGAGCAGACCGACACCGAGGAATCGTCGATCGAGCTGTTCGACTCGCACGACATTCCGACGGTGGACAACCTCGACCGGATCGCCGGTCGAGTCGCCCTGGTCTCGGTGCTGCTCGGCGCCGAGGGGAACTACGGCGTCAAGGACACCTCCGACGAGCTACTCCCCGACCTGTTGCCGCCCGAGCGCTCGGGCGGACCCGTGAGCACCGGAGCCCCGTGAGGCTGATCGCCCTCGCGGTCTCGCTCGGCGTCGCCGGAGCGCTTCTCCCGGCGTGGATTCGCGATATGCGGCGAGCGGGGTTGGTGAGGGAGAACTGGCGCGGGCGGATCGCCGCGTACCCGGCGGGCGCCGTCCTCATGGCGTGCGCGCTGGTCGCGCTCGCGCCGCTCGCCCTGCTCGACGACCGCGCGGACCTCGACCTCCTCGATCCCGAGCTTCGACGCTGGATCGTGTACGTGCTCGGGGTCGCGCTGCTCGGGCTCCTCGACGACGCCCTCGGGAGGGCGGGCGCGCTCGACTCGCCACGGGGGTGGCGCGGGCACGTTCGCGCGCTGGCCGAGGGGCGGTTCTCGACCGGGGCGATCAAGGCCGTGGGCGCGTTCGCGCTCGCCGCGTATGCCGTCTCGGGGCGCGGCCGCGAGGAGCTCGACTACCTCGCCGACCTCGCGCTGCTCCTGCTGGCGACCAACCTCCTCAACCTGCTGGACCTTCGCCCGGGCCGGGTGGAGAAGGTGTTCTTCGGGCTCCTCGCCGGGCTGTGCATCGGGGCGTGGACGGTCGAACCGCTCGAGTTGCTCGGGATCTTCGTCGGCCCGGCGCTGATCGGGGCGTGGTTCACCCTTCGCGAGCGCGCGATGCTGGGGGACACCGGCTCCAACCTGATCGGGGCTCTCGCCGGGGTCTCGCTGCTGGTGACCCTGGGCGATCCCGCCCGGTTGATCGCGCTCGCGGTGATCGCCGCCCTCAACCTGTACGGCGAGTTCCGCTCGATCACGGCGGCGATCGATCGCGTTCCGCTGCTTCGCCAACTAGACTCGCTGGGCAGAGTTAGATGAGCAACTCTGGTTCAGGCGAGACTCGATTCATCTTCGTGACAGGGGGGGTCGTCTCGGCTCTCGGCAAGGGGATCGCCTCCGCCTCCATCGGGCGCTTGCTGGTTAGCCGGGGGATGCGGGTCCAGCTCCAGAAGTTCGACCCCTACATCAACGTCGACCCGGGGACGATGAGCCCGTTCCAGCACGGCGAGGTATTCGTCACCGAGGACGGCGCCGAGACCGACCTCGACCTCGGGCACTACGAGCGCTTCACCGATGAGAACACCTCCCGCGCGTCCAACGTCACCGCGGGGGCCGTCTACAACTCCGTGATCCGCCGCGAGCGCCGCGGCGACTACCTCGGCGCGACCGTCCAGGTGATCCCCCACATCACCGACGAAATCAAGCACCGGATCCTGATCGTCGCCGAGTCGCAGGCGGTTGATTTCGTGCTCACCGAGATCGGGGGCACAGTCGGCGACATCGAGTCACTCCCGTTCCTCGAGGCGATCCGCCAGCTCTACGTCGACCTCGGTCCGAAGCGGTGCATGTTCGTCCACCTCACCCTCGTGCCCTACGTCGGCCACGCGGGGGAGATGAAGACCAAGCCCACCCAGCACTCGGTCAACGAGCTGCGCCGGATCGGGATCCAGCCCCACGCCCTCGTGTGCCGGTCAGAGGGCGGGCTGGACCGCGACATCCGGCGCAAGATCGCGCTGTTCGCGAGCCTTCCGGAGGAGGCGGTGATCTCGGCCCGCGACGTGGACAACACCTACAAGGTGCCGCTCGTGTTCCGCGCCGAGGGGATAGACGACCTGGTGCTCGACCACTTCGGGGTCGAGGCCCCGGCGCCCGAGCTGGCGGAGTGGGAGGACCTCGTGCGCCGCGCCGACGCCGCGAAGCGGACGGTGCGGATCGCGCTGGTCGGCAAGTACGTGAAGCTCGCCGACGCCTACAAGTCGGTGGTCGAGGCGCTCAGCCACGGCGGCTACCACCACGGGGCCGACGTCGACGTCGTGCTCGTCAACTCCGAGGACCCCGACCCCGCCGAGCTGGAGGCGGCGGACGGGATCCTGATCCCCGGCGGGTTCGGCGAGCGCGGGATCGAGGGCAAGGTGCTCGCCGCCCGCACCGCCCGGGAGAAGGGGATCCCGTTCCTCGGCATCTGCCTCGGGATGCAGATGGCGGTCGTCGACTTCGCCCGTCACGTCGCGGGGATGGAGGGAGCGAACTCGGCCGAGTTCGACCCCGAGACCCCGTTCCCGGTGATCGACCTGCTGCCGGAGCAGAAGGAGGTCACCGACATGGGCGGGACGATGCGACTCGGGGCGGACCCGGTGAAGCTCCACGACGGGACCCGGGGGCGGGAGATCTTCGCCGAGCCCGTGATCTACAAGCGCCACCGGCACCGCTACGAGGTCAACAACATGCTCCGCCGCCGGCTCGAGGAGGACGGTCTCGTGTGCAGCGGCACGTCGCCCGACGATCGCCTCGTCGAGGTGATCGAGCTCCCCGACCACCCCTTCTTCGTCGCTTCGCAATTCCACCCGGAGTTCAACTCCAGGCCCACCCGGCCCGAGCCGCTGTTCCGGGAGTTCGTGGGAGCCGCCGCGAGGCGTGCCGCCGAGCGTGCCCCGGAGGAGCCGGCGGAGGAACCGCGGGTCGAGCGCCTCAGCGGCGCTTCTTGAGACCCGGCTCCCTGCCCTGAGCACCGGCCTCGTCGCGCGCCGGGGCCCTTGCCTGAGGGACGTGATCGGTCTACGATCGGGTCACTGAAGCGGAGCTGAGGAGAGGTGTCATGGCTGATACGTGGTCCCTGAAGGGCGCTTGGTTCAAGAACTGCAACTGCGATCCCGGTTGCCCGTGTGACTTCAACCAGGATCCAACTACCGGCCAGTGCGAGGGCGTGATCGCGATGCGGATCGACGAAGGTCACTTCGGCGACGTCTCGCTGGACGGGCTGAAGTTCTGTGGCGCCGCGTGGTGGCCCGGGCGCATCGACGAGGGCGACGGGCACATCGTGCCGATCGTCGACGAGTCCGCCGACGAGGCCCAGCGCAACGCGCTGCTCACGATCCTCAGCGGGCAGGCCGGCGGGACCCTGTTCGAGATCTTCGCGGCCATGTGCCCGCACGTCCAGGAGCCGATCTTCGCCCCGATCGAGTTCGAGTTCGATATCGACAGCCGCACCGGCCGGCTCACGGCCGGCGATGTGATCGACAGCACCGTCGAGACGCTGCGCGGAATCGACCCGCCGGACCCCTATCGGATCCTCGTGCGCATTCCCGGGGGGTTCGAGTACACGGGATCCGACAGCGAGGCCGAGACCGCGCTGGCCAAGACCCTCAAGGTGTCGGTGGGAGGCAAGCTCGACTACGAACACACCAACAGCCACAGCTCGATGGCATTTGTCGAGCACGAGGGCAAGGTGCCCGCCGCGGCATAGGAGGAGGCGATGGCCGAGGTTCCGCGCTGGAGGCTCACGGGTGACTGGTTCGACGTATGCCGGTGCAGGGTGCCGTGCGGCTGCACCTTCGCCCAGGCACCGGACGAGGGACAGTGCGACGGCATCCTCGCCTGGCACGTCCGCGAGGGCAACTACGGCGACGTGACGCTCGATGGGCTGAACGCCGTCGCGGTGGGCTCGTTCGAGGGGAACCTCTGGACCGGCGAGGCGAAGCCGGCGATGGGGTTCTTCATCGACGAGCGGGCGGACGAGCCCCAGCGCGAGGCCCTCCAGGCGATCTTCGGGGGGGAGGCGGGCGGCTGGCCAGGCACCTTCGCCGAGCTGATCGACGACATGCGCGGGATCGAGTTCGCCCCGATCGAGTTCGAGATCGCCGACGACCTCGGCCGGTGGCGCGTGGAGGTCCCCGGGAAGGCCAGGGGCAGCGCGGAGGCGCTGACCGGGCCGACGGCTCCGGAGGGAGCACGGGTGCAGGTCCACAACGCCCCCGGCGCGGAGGTCGGCCCCGGCCAGATCGCGACATGGGCCACTGCCGAGGAAGACGAGGTCGAGGCGTTCGGCTTCAAGTGGAGCTGGCCGGGCCGGTCCAGCAAGCACTTTCCCTTCGACTGGTCCGGACCTGACGAGGACTGAAGCGGACGGCCACGGCCCGCGGTATCTAGGGCGCGTCCATGCCCTTCATGGAGTCCTGCTTGCCCATCGCCTCATCCTCCATCGCATCGTCGTGCGCCTCCCCGGGCTCCATCCCCATGGCCTCCATCGCCCGAGCCGCCTCGGGCGAATCTGGGAGCGTGAGGCCGGGCACGTCCTCGGGCGCAAAGGCCACGGCGAGGCCGAGCATGAGCAGGAGCACGGCGATACCGCGGTTCGCCACCGCCTTCCACGGGAGGAGCTTCTCGATCGCGATAAGACCGGCGATGAACGCCATCCAGCCGACGCTCATCACGCCGAGCGCGAACAGCGCCGCCATCAGCGCCCAGCAGCATCCGACGCACCACCCGCCGTGCTCGATTCCCATTCGCAGCGCGCCGAGGCGACCCGGCTTCCAAGCCTCGAGAAGGAAGAAGAACGGGCTACGGCATCTGGTCAGGCATGCGTCCTTCAGCGGCGTGAGCTGGTACAGGGCCGCGGCGACGATCACCGCGCCCGCCACGTAGGGGCCGGCGCGGTCCCACGCCAGGACTTCGGGATCCACGGCGCGTCCCGCCTGGAGGATGGCGTATGCGACCAGCCCGGCCGCGGTCCAGGTGACGAGATAGCCCGCGACGAACGGCGGGGTCCCCCCGGTGGACTCGGGATGCCCGCGATTGCGCTGCCCCGCCTGGACCCGGGTGTACATGACGACCATGGGCCAGATCGACGGGAACATCATCGCGGCCATCATCACCACCCAGACGGTGACGTAGAAGCCGAACGCCCCCGGGTCGGTGCCCGGGCCGGCGTCCATGCCCCGCATCCGTTCGTCGGTGACCAGCCAGGCGATCGCGGCCGCAGCGAACAGCAGCCCGATCAATCCGTACAGGACCAGCTGGGGGACCGGCGCGGCCCTGAATCCAGGGGCACCGCGTCTTGCCCGCGCGGTAGGGGCAGTGGCCGATTCCATGCGCCTCGCCACGTTAGATCGGCCGCCGCGACGAATCAACCCTGCCGTCTTCGCTCGGGTTGACAGCACCCGCGAGCGTCGTAGGATCGGCGAATGCCGATCGACCGCGACGAGTACCGCGAGGCGAGCCACGAGGTCTGGGAGCGGATCGCGGTCAACTGGGACTCCGAGCGCGAGTACATCTACTCCGTTACCGGGCCGGTCAGCAAGCGCATTGTCGAGCGGGTCGACCCGCAACCCGGGGACACGGTGCTGGACCTGGCCGCGGGCACGGGGGACACCGGGTTCCTCGCCGCGGCCATGATCGGTGGCGAGGGAAAGCTGATCTCCACCGACTTCGCGCCGGCGATGGTCGATGCGGCGCGGGATGTCAGCACACAGCTCGGGCTCGGCAACGTGGAGCACCGGGTCCTCGACGCGGAGCACATGAACCTGGACGATTCGAGCGTCGACAGGGTGCTGTGCCGCTTCGGATACATGCTGATGGCCGACCCCGCCGCGGCGCTCGGCGAGACCCGCCGCGTCCTGCGTGACGGTGGACGGCTCTCCTTTGCGGTGTGGACGACGCCCGACGAGAACCCGTGGGCGTTCCTGGCAGGGGTCGTGCTGGTCGAGCGCGGCCACCTTCCAGCGCCCGAGCCAGGGGACCCCGGGATCTTCGCGATGGGAGATCCCGAGCGTATCCGCGAGCTGGTCAGCGGCGCGGGCTTCGCCGAGCCCGAGATCGAGCAGGTGGAGATCGGGTGGCCCTACGAGGACGCGGAAGAACACTGGAGCCTCACGCGCAAGCTCGCCGGGCCGCTCGCCGACGCGATCGATCGCCTGGACGAGGACGAGCGCGAGTCCGTTAGAGCCGACATCCGCTCGCGGATTGATCCCCTGATCGCCGAAGGTCCCGTTCCCGGGCGCGTCCACGTGGTCACCACCACCTAGGCTGTCCCGATAATGGGTGACGAGAGGCGGCTTCTCGACCGCTTCGAGCGGCTGTGCGAGATCCCGAGCCCGACCGGGAGCGAGCGCGAGGTCGCCGATGCGGTCGCCGGCGAGCTGCGGGATCTCGGCGTCGAGGGGGGTGAGGACGGAGCGGCCGAGGCGGCGCGGGCGGGATCGGGGAACGTGATCGCGAGGATCCCGGGCCGGGGAGAGGGCTGGGTGATGTTCTGCGCCCACCTCGACACCGTCCCCGAGGCCGGTGAGATCGAGGTCGTTCTCGCCGACGGCGTGTACCGGAGCCGAGGGGAGACGATCCTCGGCGCCGACAACAAGGCCGGGGTGGCGGTGCTGGTCGAGCTCGCGGCGCGACACGTCGCGGACCCGCCGCCGGTCGGGATCGAGCTCGTGTTCACGGTTGCCGAGGAGGACGGCCTGCGCGGGGCGAAGGCGATCGACGTCGGCTCGCTTCGCTCGCCCTACGGGTTCGTCCTCGACCACGCGAGCCCGATCGGTGAGATCGCTGTCGCGGCGCCCACCTACCAGCGGCTGGCGGCGGAGTTCGTCGGCCACGAGGCGCATGCCGGTATCCGCCCCGAGGAGGGACGGAACGCGATCGCCGCCGCGGCCGCGGCGGTGGCGGAGATGAAGCTCGGCCGGCTGGATCCCGACACGACCGCGAACGTGGGCGTGATCGAGGGCGGGACCGCGACCAACGTCGTCCCGGGCCGCTGCCGGATCGAGGGTGAGGCGCGCGGCATCGAGGGGTCCCGGGCGGGGGAGGCGATCGGCGCGATGGTGGACGCGTGCACGTGGGCCGCCGGCGAGCGCCACTGCGACCTCGACTTCGAGGTAACCGAGGACTTCCGCGGCTACCGGATGAGGCCGAACTCGACCGCGCTTGCGGTGGCGAGGGACGCGCTCGCGAGCTGCGGGCACGAGCCGCGGGAGATCACCACCGGTGGCGGGAGCGACGCGAACGCGTTCCGGGCGGCCGGTTTCGAGGCGATCCTGCTCGCGAACGGGACCGAGGCGAACCACACCCCCGACGAGAGCGTCGCCGCGCAGCGCATCGTCGAGATGCTCGACGTCTCGGAGGCGATCCTGGCGAAGGCGGCCGGGCGGTGCTGAAGCTGCGGCGCGGGGTGGTCGTCTCCACCGACCCGCTGACGGTGGCGGTCGAGGGGAGCGAGCGCCCGGCGTGGGGGGATCGCTCGCTGGTCGGGGAGATCGAGCGCGGCGACGAGGTGATCGTCAACACCGCGGCGCTCGATCTCGGGCTCGGGTCGGGCGGGTTCGACCTCGTGCACGCGAACCTCACCCGCGGGCTGTCCGGCGAAGGGGGCGGCGACGACCACGTGATGAAGCTCAACTACACCTCGCTCCAGCACCCGGTCGTGCCAGTCGAGCGGCCGGTCGAGGCGGGGCCCGCGACTCGCCCCCCGGTGCTGGTGCTGCCCCTTCACGGGCACCTCGCGCCCGCCGCGTGGGCGGCGGCGGAGGCCCGCCCCGGCATCCGGGTCGGCTACGTGCAGACCGCCGGCGGCGCCCTCCCCGGCTCGATCTCGCGCGACGTTGCCGAGCTGCGGGTCGGGGACCTGCTCGCCGGCCATGTCACCGCGGGGCCGGCGTACGGCGGGGAGGGCGACGCAATCAGCCTCGTCGGCGCGCTCGACGCGGCGGCGGCGTTCGGGTGGGACGCGACCGTCGCCGGGCCGGGCCCCGGGATCCTCGGCTCGGAGACGCGCTACGGCCACGGCGGGATGGCGGCGCTGGACACGGCCCACGCGGCGCTCGCGCTGGGCTCGCGGACGCTGGTCTCGCCGCGGCTCTCCGCGGCCGATCCGCGACCGCGCCACCGCGGCGTCAGCCATCACACCTCGGCGGTCCTCGAGCTCCTGCTCGCGCCCGCGCAGGTGCCGGTGCCCGAGGTCGAGGCGAGCGAATGGCCGACGCCGCAGGGAAGCTCGGGCACCGGGGCCGAGCCCGGAATGCTCGACGAGCTGCGCGAGGCGTGCGCGGACCGCCACGACCTCGTCGTCCAGCCGGTCGACCTCGACGGATACGCGTCCACCGGCCTCCCGGCGCGGACGATGGGGCGCGATCTCGCCGACGACCCGCTGTTCTTCGCCGCCGCGCTCGCCTCCGGTCGGGCGCTGGCCGCGGCGTCGCTCGAGGCCGGGGACGGCTGATGGAGCGAATCAAGTCCGTGCGGGTGTACGAGGGCCGCCTGAGCGATGTCCGGATCGACGAGTTCCGGCATGCGGACGGATCGACGACCGAGCGCGAGGTCGTCGGGCATCCGGGCGCGGTCGCGATCGTCGCCCACGACGAGCGATCGCTCTACCTGGTGCGCCAGCCCCGCGAGGCCGTCGCCCACGAGCGCCTGCTCGAGCTCCCGGCGGGAAAGCTCGACGTGGAAGGGGAGGGGCCGCTGGAGGCGGCGAAGCGGGAGCTCGCCGAGGAGGTCGGGCTCCGGGCCGCGGGCTGGACCGAGCTGCAGCGCTTCCACACGAGCCCGGGCTTCACCGACGAGGAGGTGTGGGTGTTCCTTGCCACCGATCTCGACGAGGCAGACGCCGAGCCGGACCCCGGGGAGCGGATCGAGGTCGTGCGGCATCCGGTCGACGAGCTCGACGCCGCGATCGAGGAATGCGAGGACGCGAAGTCGCTCGTCGGGCTGATGCTGTTTCGGGAGATCCGTCGCACGGGGGGCGCCTAGAGGGATCGGGCGTCCCGGGGCGAACCCGGTGGCGTTATGACAACGGAGACGCAGGCGCGCCCGGACGCGCGCTTCGAGGCGCTCGTGCTCGACTTCCTCGCCTACCTCGAGTTCGAGCGCGGGCTGGCGCGAAACACGCTCCAGGCCTACCGCACCGACCTGCTCCAGTACGGCGTCTTCCTCGCGCAGCGGGACGCGAGCGCCGCCGACGCGAGCGCCGCCGACGTCTCCGACTTCCTCTCCGGGCTCGCGACCGGAAACGGTCAGCCTCCGTGCTCGGCGGCGACGATCCATCGCAAGACCGCGTGCCTGCGCTCGTTCTACCGCCACCTGCGCCGCGAGGAGCTCGTCGACGAGGACCCGACCGGCAAGCTCTCCCCACCGCGGCGCGGGCGCAAGCTCCCCCATGTGCTCAGCTATTCGGAGGTCAAGAAGCTGCTGGGCGCGCCGCGCGGCGGCGAGCCGGGGGCGCTTCGCGACCGCGCGCTGCTCGAGGTGATGTACGCGTCCGGTCTGCGCGCCTCGGAGGTGGTGGGCCTCGACGTGACAGACGTCGACATGCAGCGCGGGTTCGTGCGCGCTCACGGGAAGGGCTCCAAGGACCGGATCGTGCCGCTCGGGCGCCAGGCGGCCGCTGCGGTGAAGCGCTATCTGCAGTCCGGCCGCCCGGAGCTCGTGGGGACGCGCGTGGAGTCGAGGCTGTTCGTGAACATGCGGGGCGGCGGGCTCACGCGCCAGGGGCTCTACAAGATCATCCAGCGCCACGCGCGCGCGTCGGGGCTCGACGGGAAGATGAGCCCTCACACCCTGCGCCACACCTTCGCCACCCATCTGCTCTCGGGCGGATGCGACCTGCGCTCGGTCCAGGAGATGCTCGGCCACGCCGACGTCTCGACGACCCAGATGTACACCCACCTCTCGAACGACGAGATCAAGCAGGTCTACTTCCGCTCCCACCCGCGCGCGACGGCGAACGGTCCGGCGAAGCCGAAGTAGATCCAGGCGGCTCGACGCGGCCGCCTGGTAGAACGGGAGCCGTGCCCGAGCTTCCCGAGGTCGAGACGATCCGGCGCCAGCTCGAGCCCGAGCTCGTCGGCCGGCGGATCGCGTCGGTCGAGGTGCTCGACGAGCGGCTCACGCGTCCCGACTCCCCGCGCGAGCTCGAGCGTGCGTGCGCGGGGAGGACGATCGAGGCCGTCGAGCGGCGCGGCAAGTACCTGCTCCTGCGGCTTGACGCCGCCCGCTCGCTCGTCATGCACCTTCGGATGACGGGAAACCTCGTCCTCGGCGAGCGTCGCGACGACGTCCGATACCTGCGCGCCGTGATCAACCTCGAGGGCGGCGCGGCGCTGCTGTTCACCGACCTCCGCCGGTTCGGGACCGCGGTCGTGCTCGACGACGACGACCTCGAGGAGTACATGGCGCCTCGGGCCGGAGTCGAGCCGCTCACCGGCGGGTTGACGGCGGAGCGGATCGGCGAGCTCGCCGAGGGCCGGCGGGCGCCGCTGAAGTCCTTCCTGCTGATACAGAGCGGGGTCGCGGGGATCGGCAACATCTACGCGGACGAGGCGCTGTGGCGCGCGCGGCTGCACCCGCTCTCGCCGGCCGGCTCGATGCGCCCCGAGCACTGGGAGCGGCTGCGCGACGGGATCGTCGGGGCGCTTGAGGCCGGGCTCGACAACGGCGGGGCGTCGATCGACGACTACCGCGACGCTCGCGGCGAGGACGGGACGATGCAGGAGGAGTTCCTCGTCCACACCCGCGAGGGCCTTCCCTGCCCCCGGTGCGGGACCGAGATCAGGCGGATCGTGCTCGGCGGCCGCTCGACGTACTTCTGCCCCGGGTGCCAGCAGCGCCTCCGCCGGCGCCGAAGGAAGAGAGCGCGACGATGACCGAGCCACTGCCGCCGCCGGACGGGTTCGAGATCGGACACTGGACGGACTCGGAGGGGTCCACCGGGTGCACCGCGGTCCTCGCCCCGGGCGGGACGCGCGGCGGCGTGGACGTTCGCGGCGGAGGCCCCGGGACGCGGGAGACGGACGTGATCGGAGCGCTCGCGGGGACCTCGGAGGTGACCGCAGTCGTGCTCTCCGGCGGAAGCGCGTTCGGGCTCGCGGCGGCCGACGGGGCGATGCGATGGCTCGAGGAGCGCGGCCGCGGCTACACCACCGCGGCCGGCCTGGTGCCGATCGTCCCCGCGGCGGTCATCTACGACCTCGCCGAGGGCGACCCGAGCGCACGCCCAGGCCCGGACGCCGGATACGCGGCCTGCGAGGCGGCCCACGGCGGGGTGCCCGAGCGCGGCAGGGTGGGGGCGGGAGCGGGAGCTGCGGTCGGGAAGATCCTCGGGCGCGAGCGCTCGACCCCGACCGGGGTCGGGTACGCCGCCGCGCGCAGCGGCCGAGGCGAGACCGTCGCGGCGCTCGCGGTGGTGAACGCGTTCGGGGACGTGATCGGCGACGCGCAGGTGCTCGCCGGGCCGCGAGCCGATGACGGCGAGGTGCGCGGCACCGCCGAGCTGATCGCCGCGATGGAGAGCGCCCCCGACTGGACGCGAATCGAGGAGCGCAACACGACGCTCGTCTGCGTGATGACCGACGCTGCGCTCGACAAGCCCGCGTGCTCGCGCGCGGCGCGGATGGCGAGCGGCGGCGTCGCCCGTGCCGTGGACCCCGTGTTCTCGGACGCCGACGGCGACGTCGCGTTCTGCCTCGCGTCGGGCGGCGCCGTGGTCACAGACCGCTTCACCTCGATCGCGATCGGCACGATCGCGGCAACGGTCACCGCGGCCGCGATCCGCGACGCGGTGCTCTAGGAGCGCAGGCGGTAGCCCATCCCGCGCGCGGTCTCGATCACGCCCTCGCCGAGCTTCCGTCGCAGGTAGCCGACGTACACCTCGACCACGTTCGACCCCGGGTCGTAGTCGTAGCCCCACACGTGGGAGAGGAGCTGCTCGCGGCTCAGGACCTGGTCGCGATGGCGCATCAGGGTCTCGAGCATCGTGAACTCGCGGGCAGTGAGCTCCACTGTCCGGTTCTCGACCGTCGCGCGGCGTGTTCGCAGGTCCAGCGCCACGGGTCCCGCCTCCAGCACGGTCGGCTCGCGCGCGGCGTCGGTGCGGAGCCGGACGCGGATTCGCGCCAGCAGCTCCTCGAGCCCGAACGGCTTGGTGACGTAGTCGTCCCCGCCCGCGTCGAGGCCCTCGACCTTGTCGGCGAGGTCATCCCGGGCCGTGAGGATGATCACCGGCAACCGAATGTCGCGGTCGCGAAGCTCGCGCAGGACTGTCAGCCCGTCGATGTCCGGCAGTCCGAGGTCGAGCACGACGAGGTCGAACTCGCGCTCGTCGGCGAGTCGCCGGGCCGACTCGCCGTCGGGGGCGACCTTGGTCGCGTAGCCGTTGGCTCGCAGTCCCTTCTCGAGAAAGCTCGCCAGCCGCGCCTCGTCCTCCACGATCAGGATCCGGCTCACTCGATCACCTCCGTGGGCTGTGGATCGACCGGGACGACGACCGCGAACAGCGCCCCGGCGCCGGGGTCGCTCGTGAGCTCGACGCGGCCGCCGTGCGCCTCGGCGATCGCGCGCACGATCGCGAGCCCGAGCCCGGTGCCCTCGTACCTGCCCGACGCGCTCTGACCGCGCGAGAGGCGCTCGAAGATCGCCTCGCGCTCCGCCGGGTCGACCCCCGGTCCCGAATCGCGGACCCAGAAGCGCGCCTCGCGCGCGTTCACCGAGCTCCCGAGGGTGATCTCGCCGCCCTCCTCCGTGTGGCGCACCGCGTTGTCGGCGAGGTTCATCACCGCCTGGGTGAGGCGCTGGCGATCGCCGACGATGATCCCACGGCCGGCTCTCTCGAGCGTCCACTCGCGCTCGCCGAGGCCCGTGGCCTTGGCGAGCAGCTCCCGACTCAGCTCCTCGACGTCGACCGTCTCGTACTCGAGGAAGTCGGGGCGCTCCGCCCGCGCGAGCAGCAGGAGGTCGTCCACGAACCGGCTCATGCGATCGAGCTCGTCGGTGACGAGCGCGATCGTCTCGGCGCGCTCGCGCGGATCGTCCTCGCCGCGGGCGAGGAGCTCCAGGTGCCCTCGGATGACCGTGATCGGGGTGCGCAGCTCGTGGCCCGCGTCGCGGACGAACTCGCGCTGGCTCGCGAACGCCGAGTCGAGCCGGTCGAGCATGTCGTTGAAGGTTTGGCCCAGCTCGGCGATCTCGTCGCCTCCGTCGACGTCGATCCTCTGCGAAAGGTCGGTCGCGGTGATCGAGCGGGCGGCGTCGCGCAGGCCTCGGAGCGGAGCGAGCACGCGGCCCGCGGTCAGGAACGCGATCACGGTCGCGAGGAGCAGGACTCCGCCGGAGACAGCGGCCACGATCCGGACCACCTCGGTGACCTCTTCGCGCTCCCCTTGGGTAAAGATCGCGACGACGAAGGCGCCGAGCGAGCGGCCGTTCACCTTCACCGGGACGGCTATGTACTCCGCCGGTCCTGCGGGGGTGTCGATCTCGCCGCGCTCGTCGGTCTCAAGCCGCCGCCAGCGCGAGATGTAGGGCTCATCGATCACGTACTCGGCGCGCTCTGTGGTTTCGTAGCGGGGTTGTCCGCGGCGCGGGACCGCAATCAGCTCCTCACCCTCCCCGGGGACGTTGCGGCTGAGGAAGACCCGGAAGATGCGGTCGACGTCGTCGCCGAACGGGCGCCCCGTCGCCGGGTCGGTTCCCTGGACCGCGAGGGTGCGGAACTCGCGAACCTCCTGCGCGAGGTCGTCCTGGATGCGGTCGTCGAGTCGCACGAGCAGCACCTGGCGGGCGGCGAACACCGAAACGAGGCTCGCCGCGGCGAGCAGGATCACATACGACGCCAGGATCCGGACGCGGACGCTGCGCATCGCGCGCATCCGCGACGCGAGGCGAGGCTTCTCTACGGTCGGCGTGCTCAATCGTCGCCCCCATCATCGTCGCCGAAGTCGGCATCATCGTCGTCGTCGTCGGCATCATCGTCGTCATCTGCCGGAGGAGGAGGAGGAGGGGGTGGTGGAGGAGGCGGGGGTTCGGGCGCCGGCGACGGGCCGGGCGACGGCGACGGACCCGGTGAAGGCGGCGCCGAAGGCGCCGGCGCGGGCGCGGGCTCGGTGTCCTCCTCGGCGGGATCGACGTCTCCACGGCCCCCGTCGCGTCGCCGCCCGGCGTCCCGCTCGTCCCGGTCGGGCTTCCCGCGAGGATTCGGGTCGGCGCGCTCGATCTCGATCGGCGGGACGGGATCCCCGTCCTCGGACGCGAGCAGCTCGGGCAGCGCCACGAGCGCGGCGAGCGCGGCGATCACGGCGGCGATGATCACGAGCCGCTGGGCGGTCATTCGCCCCACGATCGGCCCGGGGCCTGAGAGGGGACTGAGAGCGAGATAAGACTTTTCTCAGGAGGCGGGCGGAGGCGACCCCGGGGAGGAGCTCCCCGGGGTCGCCCTCGGATCAGCCGTCCGAGTATCCGCCGTCGTCCGAGTACCCGCCGTCGTCCCCGTAGGGGGCGGGGGCGGGCGCCGGTGCGGGTGCCGCCGCGGGGGCCGGGGCGACCGGCACGGGGGTGTTGTCGCCGCCACCTGTTCCGTCGTCACCGCGGGTGGCGTCGCCGCCGCCGGTGCCATCGTCGTCCTGGGTGTCGTCGCCGTCGCCGGTGTTGAATCCGCCGTCGGTGCCGTCGTCACCCGGGGTGTTGTCGCGGTCGCCAGTGTTCTGGCCGCCGTCGGTGCCGTCGTCGCCGCGGGTGCCGTCCCCATCCCCCTCGTCGTCGTCTTCGACCAGCTCCGCGTCGGCGTCGGTGTCGTCCTTTCGGACCTCGATCGGCGCCGCGTCGTCGGCGCGGTCGTCCGCCGACACCAGGTCGGCGATCGCAACGACGCCGCCGACCACGAGAACGGTGGCCAGAGCGACGGCCAGGAGCTTGCCGGTCATCGGTGTCATCGCTTCGTACCTCCTTCTCTTCGGTGCTCTTGCATCCGTCGGTGGCGACGGTATGGACGGGTGTTGAGGTGGCCCTGAGAGGGGCCTGAGAGTTCGCTTAGCCGCGCGCCCGGCGCGCCGGCCGAGGCTTCAGCCGCGAGATCTTCGGCTTCGGCAGTCCCTCGAGCACGAGCTCGAGTCGGTCGGCGATCTCCGCCGGCGCCGGGCGGTCGATCGGGTCGCGAGCCAGGCAGGCCATGATCGGGTCGGCGATCGCGGGCGGGACCCCGTCGGCGAACGCCCTGGGCGCCGCGGCCAGCTGGGGCCAGCGCTCCGTCGGCTCGCCGGAGTCGGGGTCGCCACGCTCGAACGGGCGCTCGCCGGCGACGGCCTGGAACAGGGTCACCCCGAGGCCCCAGACGTCGGCGGCGTTGCCGACCCGAGCCCCGGCGTCGGGGCGGCACTGCTCGGGCGACATGTACGCATCGGTCCCGACGGGCGAGCTGAGGCGCCCGCACTGCTCGACCGTGCGCGCGACGCTGAGGTCGATCAGGCGCGGCGGTGCGCCCATGATGATGTTCGACGGCTTGACGTCGAGATGCGCCACCCCCTCCCGCCCCAGGTAGTGGATCGCGGCGCACAGCTGGAGGGCGAGCGGGACGAGCTGCTCAGGGAGCAGCGGGCCGTACTTGCGCAGCAGCGTCGAGAGGCGTGGCCCCTCGAGGTGCTCGAGGACCACCTGCGGACGGGGTGGCTCGAGGATCGCGCCGAAGCTCCTCGGAAGGACCGGATGGCAAAGCCGGTCGAGCAGGGCGACCTCCGCTGTCAACCCCTCGATCGTGTGGCGGTCGCCGACCAGTCTGGGTCGCACCAGCTTGACTACCACCAGCGAGCGCAGGTGATCGTCCCACGCGAGGTATGCCTCGTATCTAAAGCCGCCGCCGAGGCGCCTGATCGCGGTGCGACCCGGGGCGATCTCGTCCCCCTCCCGGAGGAGCCATCTCGACTCCTCCGGTGTCTCGACCGCGGCGCTCTCGATCACGAGCTGTTGGAGACGGACTTCGTCACGAGCTGTTGGAGACGGACTTCGACTTCCCGGTCCCGCGGCTCGTCCCGGTCGCGGTGTTGGCGCTCCGGTCGCTGCTGTTGGAGACCGAGCGCGAGACACCGGTGCCGCCGGTCGTGCCGGTTCGCGTGTCGCCGCTGTTGCTCCCGATGCTGGCGCTTCCCGAGTCGGTTCCGCCGTTCGTGCCGGTGCCGGTGTCGGTGGCGTCGTCATCACCCCCGTCATCGTCATCGTCGTCCTCGACGGCGACGACCTCGCCGCCATCGTCGTCGCGATTTCCTGCGAGCGAGTCACCGGCGCCCGCCACGGAGGCGAGCGGGGTCATCGCGCCCAGGACGAGTCCCGCGACCAGCAGGATCACCGCGGCGATCCCGATTCGGTCCCAGCGTGTCGTTCCTACGTGCTCCATCGCTTCCTTCCTTTCTCGGTCGCCCCCGCTCACCCGATTCGCGTTCGAAGTGAGCTTGCCCGCGCCACCTGAGGTCGCGATAAGACCAGCCTGAAAAAGCTCTCAGGTCCGCTGGCCCGGATCAGGTCCCAGCGTGCCCACAGCCGCCCGTCCCAGGCGGGGATGAGAGTTCTCTCACCGCCCCCTTATGGCCATCTCAGCGCGGCCGAGAAGCATTGCGGTCAAGCTCGCCGAGTCGGATCTCCCGCAAGGGGGGCTCGGAGATCGGCGAGGAAGCAGCAACAAAGGAGGTATGACGTGTCTGCGTTCAGTCCTCTGTTCCCCGCCACCCACTCGAGCCGGCGCAGGTCGGGTTCCGGCGGCGGATCCGGTGGCGGTTCGAAGAGCGGCGGCGGTGGCCGCCGGTGCAAGAGGCGGCGCCGTCGGGGCCGCAGGTGCGGGAGAGGCAGTCGCACCTGACCCGCTACAAGCGTGACCCGGCCGGCCGGCTGCCCGCCAATGCGGGCGGTCGGACCGGTCGGGATCGCGTCCCCTCCAGCCCAAGCAGGGTCTCTGACCACTGCTTCAGCTTGATCAGACGGGCGGAGATCGACGAGGAAGCAGTACCGACAAAGGAGGTATGACGTGTCTGCGTTCAGTCCTCTGTTCCCCGCCACGCACTCGGCGAGTGCCGGAACAGGCACGGGCGGCGGGACGGGCGGCGGCACAGGCACCGGCGGCGGTCGCAAAAGAGGATGCCGCCGGTTCAAGAGTCGCCGCAAGCGTCGCCGTTGTCGCAGAAGGAAGAACACCTGACCGAAACGGGATCGAACCGCGACCCGGCCGGCCGGCTGCCCTCCAATGCGGGCGGTCGGACCGGTCGGGCTCGCCTCCCCTCTAGCCCAAGCAGATGAGCCGCATCCGCTCCAGAATTCGCGACCTGCTCGTTCCGCGCGCAGACGGCCCCGAGGTCGTCGCCGCGGCGCGTGAGATGCCCGTGCGCGAGGTGTTCCGGCGCTTCTGGCCCGACGCCCGCCCGTACCGGCGCTGGATACCGGTCGTGCTCGCCCTGGTGGTGCTGGGCGCGATCATCGGCACGCTCGAGATCTGGATGTTCAAGCTCGTCGTCGACGAGGTCCTGGTTCCCGGCGACCTGCAGCCGCTGCTCTGGATCGCGCTTGCCTATGTCGGCCTCACGCTCGCCGGCGGGCTGATCGGCTTTGGAGACGACTATCTCGGGACGTGGCTGGCGGAGCGCTTCCTGCTCTCGATGCGGATGCGCGTCTTCTCCCATCTCCAGCGCCTCTCGCTCGACACCCTGGACAATCGCCGCCTCGGCGACGTGCTTTCGCGCCTCACCGGCGACATCCAGGCGATCGAGAGCTTCATGCTGTCCGGGTTGATCGACGGGATCTCCGCCAGCTTGCGGATCCTGTTCTTCGCCGGCGCCCTGTTCGTCCTCCAGTGGGACCTGGCGCTCGTCGCGCTGCTGATCGGGCCACTCTTCTTCATCGCGGCGAAGCGGTTCTCGCGCCTGGTGAAGCACGCGGCTCGCGAGCAGCGGCGGCGAACCGGATCGCTGAGCGCGGTGGCCGAGGAGAGCCTCGCCAACGCCGCTCTCGTTCAGGCGTCGAACCGCCAGCGGTCCGAGCAGGATCGGTTCCGGCGGGAGAACGAGGGCATGATCGGCGCGGAGCTGGCGTCCGCGCGGATCAGGGGCCTGTTCACGCCCGCGATCGACTTCATCGAGTTGGCCGGCGTGATGCTCGTGTTCGTGCTCGGCACCCTGGCGGTCGCCGACGGCCGGCTGACGCTCGGCGGCCTGCTCGTGTTCGTCGCGTACCTGACCCAGCTCTACGACCCGGCGCGCGAGCTGGGCTCGCTCAGCAACCGGCTGTTCAGGGCTCTGGCCGGAGCCGAGCGGGTCACCGAGCTGCTCGACGAGCGCCCCCGGGTGACCGATTCGCCGAACGCCGTGACCTTGGGCCGGGCGCGCGGGGCGGTGGCGCTGGACGCGGTCTCGTTCGCCTACCCCGGCGCCGCGCGCAGGGCTCTCGAAGACGTCACTGTGAGCGTCGCGCCGGGCGAGACCCTGGCGCTGGTCGGCGCCAGCGGGGCGGGCAAGTCGACCCTCGCGAAGCTGCTGCTGCGCTTCTACGACCCCGACTCGGGAGTGATACGCCTCGATGGGCGCGACCTGCGCGACGTGGAGTTGCGCTCGGTGCGCCGCAACATCGCGATCCTGCTTCAGGAGCAGCTCGTGCTCCACGGCACGGTGAGGGAGAACATCGCTTTCGGGGCCGAGGAGGCGACCGACGAGCAGATCGTCGCGGCCGCCAAGGGGGCCGGTGCGCAGGAGTTCATCGAGGAGCTGCCGGACGGGTACGACAGCGTCCTCGGCGAGCGCGGTCGGCGGTTGTCCGGCGGTCAGCGGCAGCGGATCGCGATCGCGCGGGCGCTGGTATCCGATGCGACGGTCCTTTTGCTCGACGAGCCCTCGACCGGGCTCGATGCCCACACGAAGCGCGAGCTCGTCGCGCCGCTGATGCGGCTCAGCGACGAGCGGACGACGATCGTCATTTCGCACGACCTGCTGACGACCCGGGATGCCGATCACGTGGTCGTGCTCGACCGCGGAAGGGTGGTGGAGCGGGGGCGTCACGATGACCTTCTCACCGTCGGCGGGATCTACGCTCATCTGTGGGCGATCCAGCACGGCCGCGGGCCGCTCGCCGGCACGGGAGTGGAGCCATGAGCCTCCCGGTGCTCGAGCCGGGAACGACGATCGCGCCCGGGTACGAGCTGATCACGCACCTCAGTCGCGGGCGGCGGCTCGACGTGTACGACGCATGGGATCGTCGGCGGGGTTGCCGCTGCGTGGTCAAGGCGCTGCGCCCCGAACGGCTCGACGAGATGAGGGCGCGGGAGAGCCTGCTCGAGGAGGGCCGGCTCCTGTGCCGGCTCAGCCACCCGCACCTCGTCCGCGGCTACGAGACCCTGGCGGTTCCGGAGCCGCTCGTGATCATGGAGACGCTCGGCGGGCGGACGCTCGCGCACATGATCGAGACGGACGGCTCACTGAGCGCGCCCGACGCGGCGCAGCTCGGGCTCCAGCTCGGCTCCGTCGTTCGCTACCTGCACGCGAACGGAGTGCTGCACCTCGACCTCAAGCCCTCGAACGTCGTCGCGGAAGCCCGCCGCGCGAAGGTGATCGACCTCAGCGTCGCGCGGGCGCCCGGGCCGGCCCCGGCGGAGATCGGGACCTGGTGGTACATGGCGCCCGAGCAGGTCAGGGGCGGCGTGCTCGGCGCCGCGGCCGACGTGTGGGGAATCGGCGCCGTGTTGTTCGAGGCGATGGTCGGAGAGGCGCCGTTCGAGGATCTCACCGAGGATGACACGTCGGAGGATTCCCGAGAGTTCGAGTCCACCGGCACGGGGGCGGAGGGGGAATCGCCCACCGGCTCGAGCCTCGAGGCCCACGCGGGCCCCTGGCTCCAGCTCGAGCGCCCGGCCGCCCGGATCGACGAGCTGGTGGGTGCCGAGCCCGCTCTTGCCGACGTGGTGGCGGCGTGCCTCGAGCCGGCGCCCGAGCGGCGCCCCACGGTCGTCGAGCTGATGGCGGGGCTCGAGCCGCTGACCGGGCTCCCCCGGAGCGAGTGGCGCTGGCAGTCCGACGCGCTCCGTCCGGCGCATGCTGAAGGCTGGCCGGATGCCCGGCAGCTTCAAGACCGAGGCCGTGGTGCTGCGCAGCATCCGCTTCGGCGAGGCTGACCGCATCCTCCACATCTACAGCTCCACCCGGGGGCGGATCGGCGCGATCGCGAAGGGCTCCCGCCGACCGCGGTCGCGGTTCGGGGGGCGCCTGGAGCCGTTCTTCCGCCTCGACCTGATGCTTCACGAAGGTCGTGGGGAGCTGGCGACGGTGACCGGCGCTGCGACCGTGGACGGGCATCCGCGGCTTCGGGAGAGCGCGGAGACGCTCGACGCCGCGGGAAGGGGATGCGACGCGGTCCTGCGCCTGTTCGACGCGGCGGAGCCCAACCCGGCCGCCTACAATCTGCTGTGCCGGTACCTGGCTCTGCTCGACGAACAGGAGGCGGCGAGTTTGACATTGGCCCTGGCGTTCAGGCTCAAGCTGACCCTCGCCGCCGGATTCTCCCCCGAGCTGCGCTCGTGCGCCCGCTGTGGCGAGGGCGACGGGCTGGCGGGGTTCTCGGGCGCCGCGGGTGGAGTCGTGTGCAGCGCGTGCGAGGGCGGCGGGT
>JBOGZL010000302.1:0-7100 GCA_050697195.1 Solirubrobacterales bacterium | reverse complement strand
TTGGCCGCCAACTGCCAGCCGTTGCGATGGGCCGGGGAGGACTCGAACCTCCGACCAACGGATTATGAGTCCGCTGCTCTGACCAGCTGAGCTACCGGCCCTGGTGTCGATTATGGCCCGTCGCTAGTGGCTGGGCACTTCGATCCACAGCGTGCGGGCGCGGGCGAGAACCTCGCCGTCGGCGTCGAGTATCGCCGACGCCGCGTGGCGCTTGCGCCCGTCGGTCCCCAGCCCCCACGACGCGACGAGGTGCGGCTCCTCGACGGCGATCGGGACCTCGAGCGAGGCGGCGAGCCTCGCCAGGACGACGGGCTTCGTCGCCCGGTCGGCGGCGACGGTGGGGACGCTCGAGGGGCAGTCGAGGGCGGCCCACACCACCTCCGGCCTCACCCGGCCCGAGTCGTCGGCCCACTCGGCCGCCGGGGTCCAGGCGCACGCGAACAGCCCGTCGTCGACCGGGCCGGCGAAGATGTCGAGCCCGTCGTCGTGCTCTCGTCGCGGCCCGCACACGAAGCAGGAGGGGAACGGATGGCGCCCGAGCCAGGGAAAGTCGCGACTCGCCCGGCGCGCATCGGCGACGGCGACCGCGCCGGGCGGCGTGACGTCGACTCGGTCGATCGGGCGGCCGTCGGCGACGACGGCGTCGCCGTCGCGGAGGCTGACCGTGGCGTCCTCTCGCACGACCGCGAGCGGGGTATCGAGGGGCGGAGGGGCGCGGAGGTTGACCTCCGCGGTGGCGGCCCCGAGTAGGCCGGCGACCGTCCCGCACGTGAACCCGCCGTTGGCGGACGTCGGCGGCCCGTTGAAGCGCGCCGGTATCGCGACTGTCTCGGGCGCGCCGGGACGACTACCGGGCATCGTCCGAGAAGCTAGCCGGTGACCTGCTGGACGGCCTTATCGAGCGCCTCGGGGCTGGCGGCCCCTTCGATCGACTCGCTGATCCGGCCGTCCTCGTCGATGACGAAGACCCACGGCTCTGTGGGGAGGTTGTACGCCCTCACCTGCGGGCGCAGCCCCTTGTCGATCGAGTTGTCGTTGTAGATCTCCTGGTGGATGAAGGCGGCGTCGTCGCCGTACTCGGCCTTCGCCTGCTCGGCGACGTCGGCGGTCGGCCCGCACACTCGGCTCTGGCACAGCGCGGGGGTCGCGAACGTGAGGACGACCGGCTGCTTGCCGAGCACGTCGGCGAGGTCGTCCTCGTGCATCGTGTCGGGCGGGACTCGGGTATCGATTCTCGCGAGATCACCGCCGACCTCGTCGGCGGTCGGCGTGTGGACGGAGGGCGCCTTGTCGCCGACCTGTGGGATGTCGGTGAACCCGCCGACGACGGCGCTGCCGACCAGCGACGCCTGGAGCGATTCGCCGTCTCTGACCAGGGCGCCGATCCGCCATTCGCCGTCGGCGTCGAAGGGGATGTCGGCGACGTACACGGTGCGGGCGGAGTCGGGGTCGTCCGCGGTCGTGCGCGACTCGTACTGGGGCTCGGTCTCGAGGCTCTCGACGCGGGCCGGGAAGGGCCCCTTGGCCTCGCCGTTGGCCCCTTGCCCTACGTACAGCGCGACCTGGGCGTCGTCGATCTGCTCGCGGCCGGTGGTGAAGACGCCGAACGCGTAGCGGTTGTCGCCCTCGTGGAAGACCTGCCCGGCCGGCGAAACGACCGGCCCCTCGGAGTCGGCCTCGGAGAGCACCTGCTCGAGAGTGAGGCCGTCCGCGCCGGGGAAGCTGGCCGCCTCGGGTGCGGGCCGGCTGGAGTCGGTGTCGTCGTCCGAGCCTCCGCAGCCGGCGAGCGCGAGCGCGCCGGCGGCGATCAGCCCCGTCGCGAGGCGCGGTGCGCTCGACGCGAGCATCCGCACATCGTAGATAAGGCGCCCTAAGGCAAGCTAAGTAAGCGGGCGCTTGCGCGCGCCGCGATAGGGTGCCCGCGCGAGCAAATTGGGATTCGAGAGGAGCGAGGGTTGGCCGAGCGAGCGGCGCTGATCACGGGAGCATCGAGCGGGATCGGGCTCGCGATCGCCAGGGCGCTGGGTGAGGACGGGCACGCGCTCACGGTCTCGGCGCGGCGGCCGGAGAAGCTGGAGGCGGCGGCCGAGGACCTGCGAAGCGGGGGCCTGGAGGTCAACGGCGTGCCGGCGAACGTGGTGAACGAGGAGGAGGTTGTGTCGCTCGTCGAGTCGCACCGGGAGGCGTACGGGCGGCTCGACGTGCTCGTCAACAACGCCGGGGTGGGGATCGGGAGCGAGATCGACTCGATCCAGACGAAGTACCTCGACATGCAGATCGGCGTCAACCTGCGCTCGTACATCATCGCGACGCGCGAGGCGCTGGCGATGCTTCGGGAGGCGGGCGGCGAGCACGGGAAGGCGTTGGTGGTGAACACCGCGTCGGTGGCGGGCAAGTGGGGGCAGGGGTGGATTTCGGTGTACTCGGCGACGAAGGCAGGTGTGGTGGGCTTCAGCCAGGCGACCCAGCGGGAGGTGGACGGCGCGGGGATTCAGGTGACGGCGTTCTGCCCCGGCCTGGTGGACACGCCGATGACGGATTGGGCGCGCGACTCGGTCGAGCAGGAGAACATGATCCAGCCGGAGGACATCGCCGAGGGGGTGCGGTTCCTCCTCGCGACGACGCCGAATTGCCGCGTGCCGGAGGTCGTGTTCAGCCGGACGGGTGCGACCCCGCCCGGGGACGCGGGGATGTGACGCGGTCGTCGAGGAGCTCGGCGGCGCGCTGCTCCGAGAGCTGCTCGTGGGCCGCGGCGACGCGGTCCGCGTAGACGTCGTATCGGCGGGCGGGGATCAGCCACGACCACAGCCAGGTGCGCCGCAGCTCGCGGGCGCGGTGACGTTCGCCGGTGTCGCGGCGGGCGGCAGTGGGTGGATGGGCGGGCCGGGCTCGGCGCTCGGCGCGGATGCGGCCGGCGAGCGCGGCGAGCGATTGGCCGTCGGAGTCGTCGCTCAGGAGGCTGAGCTCGATGTAGCTGCGCAGGGCGCGGACCTCGCGGCGGGTGGCGAGCCGGGGGCGCTGGGCGCCGGTGAACCGGTCCCAGGCGCGCGCGAAGCTGGAGAGGCTGGTGCGGCCGCCGTTGCGGTGGGCGGCGAGCATCGGGCAGATCCCGCCGACCCGCTTGTCGGCGTACCCGCCGGCGATGATCTCGTTGTCATCGATCCCGCGGAGCATCGCGAGCCGGGTGCGGCGGGGGAGGACCTCGACCGCGGTGCGGAGACGCTGGGCGGGGTTGCGCGGCTTGCGTCGCACGGAAGAAGGGATAGCGCGACGCGCCGGGCGGGGACGCCTAAGGGCGGCGCCGGAAAGGGAGATTGCAGGGCGTGAGCGGCCGGTTGCGGGCGGTGGTGGCGGCGTTCGGGGATCCGGGCCATGCGTTCCCGGCGATCGCGCTGGCGCGCGAGCTGGCCGGGCGCGGCGGTGACGTGGAGGTGGAGACGTGGGAGCGGTGGCGGGAGCCGGTGGAGGAGTTGGGCCTGGGGTTCAGCGCGGCGGAGGAGTACAAGGTGTTCCCCCCTCCCCCGGCCGACGGCTCGGCGGGCCCGAACGCGGCGAGCGCGGCGAGGGCGCTGCTGCCGATGATCGAGGAGCGGAGGCCGGACGTCGTGGTGAGCGACATCCTCACGCTCGCGCCGGCCCTGGCGGCGGAGGCGGCCGGCGTGCGGAGGGCGACGTTGATCCCGCACGTGTACCCGGTCCACGAGCGGGGGCTGCCGTTCTTCGCGTTCGGCCTCGCTCCCCCGAGGACGCCGGTGGGCCGAGCGCTGTGGCGGGCGGGAGAGCCGGCGTTGGAGGTCGGCCTACGGAAGGGACGGGCGGAGTTGAACGAGGCGCGGGCGGAGCTGGGCCTGGCGCCGGTGGACCGGTTCCACGGGGGGATCAGCGAGGGGTTGGCGATGGTGGCGACCTATCCCCAGCTGGAGTATCCGCGGCGGTGGCCGGCGGGCGTGCGGATGACCGGCCCGATGTTCTTCGAGCTGCCGTACCCGGAGATCGAGCTGCCGGAGGGTGACGCGCCGCTGATCCTGCTCGCGCCGAGCACGTCGCAGGATCCCGACCACCGGTTGGTGCGAACGGCGCTGGAAGCGCTGGCGGACGAGCCGGTGCGGGTGGTGGCGACGACGAACCGGGAGGGCGCGAACGCGGTGCCGGGGATGATGGCGCCGGCGAACGCCGTGGTGATGAGCTGGCTGTCGTACTCGCAGGTGATGCCGCTGGCGTCGGCGGTCGTGTGCCACGGCGGGCACGGGACGGTGGCGCGGGCGCTCGCGGAGGGAGTGCCGGTGCTGGTGTCGCCGGCGATCGGCGACATGGCGGAGAACGGCGCCCGGGTGGCGTGGGCGGGCGCGGGGCTGATGCTGCCGGGGCGGTTGCTGCGACCCGGGCCGTTGCGGGTGGTCGTCCGGCGGTTACTGGCGGACGGCCGGTTCAGGCAGCGGGCCGAGGAGATCGCCGCCTGGAATCGGGAGAACGACGGTGTCTCGCGAGGTGCCCAGCTGGTCGAGCGCTACGGGGGAAGCTCCCGGGGTGGGATTCGAACCCACGTTGACACGCCTTAACAGGGCGCCGCCTGATCCACTCGGCCACCCGGGACTACACAGCGTGATAACCAAGGAGAGCTACCTCGGAACCGCTGCCTCCTTCAACTTTACCGGGATGGCCTTGACGCCCGCCTCGACTTCGGCGTGGCAGTTCGCGCACACGAGGATGCACTTGCGAGCCTCCTCGCGCACCTTGGCGATGGCGCGAGTGATCCCTCGCTGAGCCAGGCCGAACGCCTTCTCAGTCGGGTCGAGATGGTGGAATTCCAGCGCGACGAATGACTCGTCGTATCCGCACAGAACGCAGCGACCCCCGGCCTCCTCGACCAGAATTCGCTTCACCTTCCGGCGCCGCCGGGCAACCGCCTCTGTCCTGCACCGCTTGCACCGAGGCTGCCGCTCTGAACCAACGAGTGCGAAATCGGTCTCGCCGTGGTGCTTGCAGCGCAGGACGACGGACCTCTTGCCCTCCCGCACCGCGGCCTCGAGTTCCTCACGCTCCGCTGCAGTTCTGCCTCGCGCCGTCTGCAATCCGTATCGGATCAGCCAATGCTGGACCGTCGACATGCTGCGATCGAGCTCCTCGGCCATCTCCTTCAGCGTGGCTCCCTCATCGCAGAGGATTTCGAGTACCTCCTCGTCGATTCCTCCACGAGGCGCGTACTTGCGGCTTCCGTTGGCGCCCAAGCCATGCTTGCTGACCCAGTAGCCGACGGTTGAGGGATCGCGGCCAACCAACTTCCCGATCTGAGGCAGTGATAGTCCCGCATCCAGCCACGCCTTGAGCTTGCCCCGATCCATGACGGGATTGTCCTGCTCGGATCGGACGGCCAACGCGAACAGGTGTTCGCTACCTGACGAGCGCAGCGCGTGCGAGGATCCTCGAGGCCGCGATCGAATGATGGCTGACGGCGGCGCAGGAAGGTGACGCCGACGCGTACTGCGACACCGTGCTCATTCTGAACGAGGGGAAGAGTCAGGTAGGCGAGGAGCAGGCATTCGCCACGGCGCTCCAGAAGCAGGACAGGTCGTCCTGCAACCGGTTCCTCCGACTCTCAAGGAGGAACAACCGAGAGTTCGAACTCGTCGATACGGACGTCGCGGTCGACGGCCCAACGGCCGAGGCGCGCGTTGAATTTGAGCTCGAAGGGAAGACAGAGTCGTCCAACCTTGACCTCGCCAAGCCCTCCGGTGACCACTGGCGGGTCGTCCTGACAACCACCGCCGATTGACTCGGCCTACTTCGCAGGCGCCGCCTCCCAGTACGCGATGCGCTCCGCGAGCTCTGCACGGCGCCGCTGTAGCTCGACGGGCGGGTCGCCGCCGCCGCGCTGCGCCGCGGCGATCTCGTCCTCGACCATCGCCTGCTCGAGCTGGAGGAAGTTGAGCTCCATCGCGTCGCGCGACCCCGGCTCGCGCCGCGACGCCATCACGAGCTGGGTGATGAGCGAGACCAGCTCCTCGTCCTCGCGCGGCAACCCCGCCATCGGGTCATCGAGGTGCCCCCGCGTCCACTCCAGCGCCCGGCCCGCGAGCGGCGAGGACATGTGCTCGGGGGTCATCCGCTCGAGCAGCTCCCTCCCCGCCTCCGGCGAGCCGATGCACATCGCGATCAGGGCCCGCTCGCGCCGCTCGCGCGAGCTCAGCGGCCTGTCCGGCTCGGGTCGCCGCCCCTCCTCCCGCCCCTCGGCCGGGCGGGCCGGCGCCCGCCGTCCGCCCGCTCCCTCGCGCTCCACCCGGCGCATCACCAGGCCCGCGTCCGTGTCCAGGCGGTCCGCCACCCTTCGCACCAGCTCCTGACGGCTCACCGAGTCGGGGTCCATAGCCGCCAGCACCGGCGCCACCTCCTCGAGCGCCCGGTCGCGGCCCGCCGGCGTCCCGAGGTCCGCGCGGCCGAGTGCGGCCCGCACCTGGAACGCGGGCAGGTCCACAGCGCCCTCGATCAACTCGCTCATCCGATCCGACACCCCGTCCGCGAGCAGGTCCGCCGGGTCCTCTCCCTCGGGCATCTCCGCAACCCTCAACCGCATCCGGCGCGCGCCCGCCACCCGCTGCGCCCTGATCATCGCGTCCTCCCCCGCGCGGTCCGCGTCCATCGCCAGCACCGCCTCCTCCGCGTGGCCCGACAGCAGCTTGAGCTGCTCCGGCGTGATCGCCGTCCCCATCACCGCCACCGACTCCTCGATCCCCGCCTGGTGCAGGGCGAGCACGTCCGTGTAGCCCTCGACGAGGATCGCCTCCCCCTGCTTCGCAATCGCCTGGCGCGCGCGATCCAGGCCGTAGACCAGCGACGCCTTGCGGAAGAGCTCGCTCTCCGGCGAGTTGACGTACTTCGCCTTGATCGGGTCCTGCTCGGAGAGGCGCCTCGCCCCGAAGCCGAGCACGCGCCCGCGCGCATCCGCCAGCGGGAAGACGAGCCGGCCCGAGAACGCGTCGTTCCCCCGCCGGTTGACCACTCCCGCCGCGGCCAGCTCGGGCGGTGTGAAGCCCTTCTCGCGCGCCTTGCGCGGCAGCGTGTCTGGCCCCGGCGAGAGGCCGAGCCGGAACTCCCTGCACACC
>JBOGZL010000301.1:0-3063 GCA_050697195.1 Solirubrobacterales bacterium | reverse complement strand
GGTCTCGCTGAGCGCGGCGATGATCAGCTCGTCGGTCTTGCGCCCGAGGGCGAAGGCTCCGGCGTTGGCGAGCACCTGGCGCTCGTCGATGTTGGTCTTGAGCTCATCCAGGTGATCGACCCAGTCGCCGGCATAGAAGTCGAGCAGCTGGCATTCGACCGGCGTGTGATCGACGTTCATGACCGGCACCTTGCCGTGCCGTGCCTTGGTCGCGGCGCTGCCCTTGCCGACCTTCTGGAAGACGGTGGAACTGCCCCGAACACCGTTCTTCATGCGAACGGTGTTGCGCAGCTTCGATCCCATCCGCTGATAGGCTTGGTGAACCTCTTCCTCGAACTGCTTGACGAAGGCCTGGTCGATTGTGGTGGACACGTTCGTCCCTCCGTGGAGTTGGACCGAGAGACGACGCGCGGTTGGTCCCCCTCGGGTTGTGGTCCAGGCGCGATGCCTGTTGCGATAACCCGAGGGCGGGCCGCGGTCTGGGCGGATACGCTCCGCCTCGGCGGGTCGAGTTCGAGCGGGTCCTCGGTCCATGGTCCGGGCCAGGGTGCCCGTCTCATAGCCCGAGGATTGGTCCGTCGCTCAGACCAAGAGAACCGCTGGACGAGCTCGTCGGGCACCTGACGGTGGTGCGCGAGGGCCCTCCCGATTTGATCTATGCCGCCTCCAAAAGGCGCTCTTCGCCGGATTCCGTGATGCGGATCTCACCGCCTTCGGTGAGACGCGCCACGGCGGTGCCGCCGCTGACACCGTTGACCAGGCAATTGACGCTCGCTGGACGGACAACCGTATCGCCGAGCGGATTGGTGGCACCGGTCGAGATGACCGTGTTGTCGCCGCCGACGCAGTTCAGGTTCTCGAGCGTCGCGTCGCCCTGCTTGGCGAGGTGATAGGCGGCGTAAACGCCGGCGCCGTTGCGCGATGGATCGCGGGCGTGGCAGTGGTCGATGGTTGCGCCGGACTGGGCGGTGAAGTGAAAGCAGTCGCGTCCGATGTCGAGCGCGCTGCAGCGGAAGATCGCGTTGTCCAAGGGATGCGACGCGCTGTTCTGACCGGTCAGTGCGACGCCGTGGTACCAGCAGTCGACGGCGAGTAGGTTCTCGCCACGCCAACGACTCGAGTCGTACACTGCGAACCCGGAGCCGCTTTCGCCGACATGGTCTGGTCTACCGCTGCCCAAGGCACGGCAATCGAACGCCACACCGTCGTGGCTCTGCTGCTGCCACCGGAACCCGTCGCCCTCACAGCCTTCGGCAACGCAGCCGACCAGGCGCGCATGGGTCACGCGGGCAAAGCCAAATCCCGTGCCGCGGTCGACGGCCTCACCGATGTAACCGCGTACCAACACGCCGGCGATGTCGACGTCATCCCCACCATGGGTTGTGCAGTTGAGCCAGATGCCGTCACCGGCAGGACCTCCACCCGGGTGTACGAAAAGGCTGTCACGAATCGTGATGCGGGCGATGCCGAGCGGATCATCGGCGAGAATGCCGTAGCCGCCACCCTGGTGGTCGATCTCACTCACGAGCACGTCGGTGCAGTCGTCGCCAAGAAGCAGAAAGCAGCGCTGCGTCTTGCGTGAGACGACGCCGGTGATCGTCAATCCGGCCGCACCGAGACCGCGCACGCTGACGCCGTCCGGAACGGTGTCGTCCTGGTCGAGGATCAGGCCATCGCCTTCGACGATCACGCCCAAGCCCGTGATCTCCAGTAGTGCGGCTTGGGCCGACCAGTTGCCCATGGTCGCCTTGATGCCGCCATTGCCTTTGATTCGCAGTCCGTCATGGGGGCAGGTCAGCTGACCGCTCGTGCGAAAGATTCCGCCGGCGATCACGACATCATCGCCAGCCGGCCCGGCGGCATCGATGGCCGCTTGGATCGCCTCCACGCTGTCGGTTGTGCCGTCCGGAACGCCGCCGAATTCCTGAGGTGTGCGATCGACCATCCTAGAGCTCGTACTTGCCTTGGAGGTAGTTGTAGAGTGCAGTCCGTTCGCCCGGCGTGAGGGCGCGTGCGTAGAGGCCCACCTCGTAGAAGTCGACGGCCGCATAGCCGAAGGTGCCGTCGTTGTAGTGGCCGGCCAGCACGATCTGGGCAGGGGTTGCGAACATTCCCTCGTAGGTGTCGGCAGCCTCACCAGCCAGGTCCTGAAAGATGGCGTTGCCGCCCCCCGCAGAGAGGATGGCGAGACCTATCGTGCCGCTGTCGCCGCGCTGGATCAGCAACGGATCGGCGCTGGCAGAGTGGGCGAGGCATTGAAACTGTTGGCTCACCGCACTCGCGTTCTGCAAGGTGAAGAACGCCTCGTGATCGACCCCGGTTGCGGCCGCCGCGGAGAGGATGCCGGTGAAGTCGCTTCGCGTGCGCACCGCAAACACCACGAACAAGCCGAATCCGGCCGCGAGATCCGGCGGGCTTGCGACGGAAAGAATATCGTCGGCGCCGTCGAATCGAATCACGTCGCGATCTGCCGCGTCCGTCATCTTGATGGGGCGGGCGTCATTCACCGCTTGGCCGGCGTGATGGCCATTGCCGCTGAGATCGTCCCAGCGCTCGATCACACCGCCGGATTCGATTGTCGGGCTGGCGCTCGCGTCGTACCAGAACGCCAGCGAGCTGATCTGATCCGGTGCTTCGGGTGATGCGGTCGACTGGGATCGGCGGCGCCTCGTGCTGAAGCCGAGCCGCCCGCTGGAGCGAAGGCTGAGCGCCGTCATCGCCTACTGCCGCTCGCAGATCTGCGCCACGATGTTGCCTGACCCGACCGCGGAAACGATCGACACGTAGCTCCACGCGTCGCCCTTGAACAGCGGCAGCTCCTGCCATTCTCCCTCCGGCAGGTAGGCGTCGCCCGTCGTCGCCAGCACGCTGGCATCGCCCTGCTTGAAGTGCGCATCGCCGCCGATCGCGATGATGCTGACCACGCCACAGGTGCCCGAGATCGCCTCCGTGTTGCGCGCCGGCGCAGCCTCGGTCGGCGCCAGATTGTGCACCGTACCCCAGGTCATGATAGGCATCCTGGCGCCGTCGTTGTCCCGCACCAGCACGGTCGCGGTGAGCCCT
>JBOGZL010000300.1:0-1695 GCA_050697195.1 Solirubrobacterales bacterium | reverse complement strand
CGACCGAGATCCCGAGCGCGTTGTCGTAGACGTTGTTGTCGTGGATGTATATCCCGTCGCCCATCGAGCCCGAGTGGCCGAGGGTGTTGTGGTGGAGATCGCAGTTGCGGATCTCGTGGTTGTAGCGCCGCTTGCCCTCCACCGTCTGCTCGCCGGTCTGGGCCGAGGCACCGGGATAGACGCCGGCGTCGCCGCTGCCGGCGGCGTCGCAGTTCGTGATCAGGCCGTGGTCCGAGGTGAACGCGAGATGGCCGTACTCGTGGTTGTGGAGCATCTTCACGCGGTCGATCGCGTAGCCGTCGGTCTCGACGGGATACACGCCGTGCTCCTCGGCGTGCTGGAGCGTGACGTTGCGGAGGTAGAAGCCGTCCGCGCGCTCGGCGCGAATCCCGACGTCCTTGCCCTCCCCGGCTTGCGGGCCCTCAGCGATCGGCCCGTTGCCGGCGTCGATCACGACGTCGTCGGGGGTTGCCCCCGTGCCTTCGATCTGGAGGTTGCAGCGGATGCACGGACCGAGGTTGGGGATCCCGCGGCGGTTCGTGTTCGGCGTGATGATCGGGTCCGTGACGGGCTTTGCCTCGCGCCCGATGACCGCGATCAGGTTCTGGTCGTTGGGGCACGCCGCCTGGTAGCGGTATGACACCGCCCCGGTGCCGTGGTCCGAGTCCTCCTCGAGGTGGTCGCAGGCCGGATCGAACTCGGGCTTCGACAGCGAGGTCGGCTCCGTGTAGGTGCCGGGCATGATCACGACGCGGTCGTTGTTGCCCGAGTCGGTGACGGCGGGCTGAATCTCGCTGTACTTGCACTTCTTGTCGAAGCGCTTGTTGAGCTTCTTCAGCTTCCGCGCCTTCTTGCCCGTGAGCTTTCGCTTGTCCTCGCTCGGGCGCAGCTTGAAGCCCTTGCGCTTCGCCTTGTTGATCGACTTCTTTGCGAGCTGGAGCGAGTCGTCCTGGCACACGACTCTCGTGTCGCCCGGGGGCTTGCGCTTCAGCGCCTTGCGAAGCGGGCGGTACTCGGGGACCTCGCCGCCGGCCGCGGGCTTGACGCTCTTATCCGGCGCCGGGTCGGGCCAGTAGGTGCTGCGCTCGACGTGCGCGAGGGCGACCGCCGGCAATGCGAGCACGGCGACCACCAACCCGGCGAGCCATGCGCCCGCCCGGCGCCTCCCTGTTCGTTCCTGCGAGATCAAGCCGTTCCCTGTCCCTTGCGGCGTCCGTCGGGCTCGGCACCCTACCAGCAACGTTAATCTCGCGGCGTGGAGAAGAACGACTTCGACTGGCTCGTGATCGGGTCGGGATTCGGGGGCAGCGTCGCGGCGCTGCGGCTCGCCGAGAAGGGGTACCGGGTCGGTGTGCTGGAGTGCGGGCGCCGCTACGAGGACGCCTTCCGGCTGACCATGTTCAAGGACGTGTTCATCGCCCCGCGGTGCCCGCGAACCCCGGCGTGAACCCGAGCCTCACGATCGCGGCGCTCGCCGAGCGCGCGATGTCACACGTACCGGCGAAGGACGGCGCACCGAAGGAAGGTGAGCTGGCGGAGGCAGCGAGCCCTCTAGCCCACGAGTGATCGATTTGGTACCCCATGGCCAGGGGGTACCAAATGCGTCAATGGGCCGGATTCCACCGCCCGGTCTCCCTACTTGCTCTTCAGCGTCAACCGCTCGCTGCGTCGAAGCGGCCAGCGACCTCGTCCCAG
>JBOGZL010000299.1:0-3954 GCA_050697195.1 Solirubrobacterales bacterium | reverse complement strand
TGAGCGCGAACCCGAGCCACATGATGCTCTGGATCTCGCCGCGCATCTCGGGCTGGCGGGTGACGGACTCGATCGTCTTGCCGAAGATGTAGCCGACGCCGACCCCGGGGCCGATCGCCCCGAACCCGGTTCCGAGCCCGAGCGCGATCGCCTTCGCGGCGTCGACGGACTCGGTTGATGCCTGGGCGATGGGAAGAAGCGCGTCACTCCCTCACCTCGACGCCCCGCCAGAAGGCGACGTGGTCGCGGATCTTGCGGATCCACGGCAGCGGGTGACGATACGTCCAGGCGGCGTCACGGTTCCTCTTGCCGCCTGCCTCGATCGTGTAGTAGCTGGCGATCCCCTTCCAGAAGCACAACGAGCGCATCCAGCTCCGTCTGAGGCGGCTGAAGTCGACGCTCTCGGGCGGAAAGTAGTGGTTCCCCTCGACGACGATCGTCTCGTCGCTCTCCGCCAGCACGACTCCGTTCGACACCGCTTTCACTGCGCCATCCTCTTCATCGCTTGATCGACCTGTCCGTGTGACCCCGTTCCCGGACGAGGGATTCACCGGCGTCGGGAACCGTTCCCCCGCCTCATCGGTCGAAGCAGGGTGGCAGCAGGCGCGAGCGACCGGGCTTCCTCAAGCCGACGGTGGACCCGGATCGCCTCCACCGCGCTGATCACGGCGGGCGTGGTGGTGTTGCTGGACGTCGCGGTCACGCTGGCGTGGGCCGAGCCGGTCTCCGCCCTGCGCGCCGGGCTTGCTCAGCACGCGGCCGCAGAGGAGCTGGAGGGCCTGGATTCGAAGTTCGCCGTCCCACGCGACCGCTTCGATCGGCAGCGCTTGCCCGCTCTGGCGGCGAGACTGCAGCGAAAGAGTGGGGCCGGCGACGCAATCGGGCGGATCGAGATACCGTCGATCGACACCGACAAGGTGGTGGTCGAGGGCACGGACACCGACACCCTGCGCGAAGGTCCGGGCCGCTACCCCGAGACGGTCCTCCCAGGCGAGCATGGGACCGTGGGGATCGCGGGTCACCGGACCACATACGGTGCACCCTTCCGCCGCATCGATGAGATCGAGCACGGTGACGAGATCGTCCTCGACATGCCCTACGCTCGCTTCACGTATCGCTTCGAGCGATCGCGCATCGTCGAGCCGAGCCAGACGGGCGTGGTGCGCCAGGTCGCCCACGAGAACCGCGTCGTCCTCACCGCCTGCCACCCGCTGTACAGCGCCGCGCAGCGCTATGTCGTCTTCGCCCGCCTGACCGCCATCCGACCTCCCTGACCCTGGGTGCGCGCGAACCAGACCAGGCCCACGACGAGCAGCGCCGCGGCGACGAAGAAGTTGAGCCTCATCCCGAGTATGTGATGCGCCGGATCGACGCGCAGCAGCTCCTCCCCGATCCGCCCCAGCGAGTATCCGGCTACGTAGAGGGCGAAAAGCCCCGGCGCTCGGATGCGGCGATTACTACCCATCCACACGAGCGCGCCGGCGAGCGCCAGGTTCCAGGCGATCTCGTAGAGGAACGTGGGGTGGAAGGTCGTGAACTGCGCGTACGCATCGGGGCGATTGGCCGGGTCGATCAGCAGCCCCCATGGCAGCGAGGTCGGCCCGCCGAACAGCTCCTGGTTGAAGTAATTGCCGAGCCGGCCGATCGACTGCCCGACGAGCAGCCCCGGTGCGGCCGCGTCCAGGAAGCTCGCCACGTCCGCCCCGCGGCGGCGCAGGACCACGATGCCGACCAACGTCCCGACCGCGATCCCGCCCCAGATGCCAAGGCCCCCCTCCCACACCGCGAACGGGCCCCACCAGTGGTCCGGGACCTCGTTCCAGCTCGTCACCACGTGATACAGCCGTCCACCGACGAGGCCGGCCGGAAAGCTCCACAGGGCGACCTCGTGGACAAGCGCGCGCTCGCCACCGCGGCGCTCCCAGCGCCGTGCGGTGATCGCCACCGCAGCGATCAACCCCAGAAGGAACATCAACCCGTAGGCGCGAACGGTGAGCGGCCCGACCTCGAAGCCGCCGGCGGAAGGGCTCGGTATCGAGGCAAGCAACGGGGTGCCCGGCTGGGTCAGGGCTCGTCCCGCAGCCGCGCTATCACGCCGTCCGCGAGGCCCGGCTGTCGAGGAGCCTGCAGCGCCCGCAACCCACCGAGGGTTCGGCGCAGCGTCGCCAGGACGCGCCGGCATTGCGGACAGACACCGACGTGCTCCTGCACTCCGTCTCTCTCGCTGGCATCCAGCTCGTCGTCGAGGTAGGCGGAGAGGTGCGCGTGCGTCCAACGGTGCTCGCGCATGAAACGCCGGCGTGCCAGCAGGCGACGGATCACCGCTCGCCCTCCATGAAGTACTGATCGAGCGCGCGGCGCACGGCGAGCCTCGCACGATGAAGGCGGCTCTTGAAGGCGGCCTGGCCAAGGTCCATGACCTCGGCGGCCTCCTTCGTCGAGAGCCCCTCCACGTCGCGCAGGACGATCGTCGCCCCGTATTCGACAGGCAGGCTTCGGATCGCCTGCTCCAGGACGCGGCGCAGGTCCGCTTGAGCGGACCGTGTCTCGGGAGCCTCGCTCCAATCGGGAGCTTCGGGTACTGGCTCGTCCTCCAGCGAGGCGACCGGGACTGGCGGACGCCGGGTGGCCCGGCGCTTCGCCTCGTTGATCCCGATCCGGTACAGCCAGGTGAAGAACCTCGACCGGCCCTCGAAGCGAGCGATGCTCCGCCACCCGCGAAGGAATGCCTCCTGGGTCACTTCCTGCGCCTCGTCGGCGTCGGCGACGAAGCGGAGAACGACAGCGTGGAGCCGCTCGGCATGGCGGCGGACCAGCTCCTCGAACGCATCCCGGTCTCCCGCCTTAGCACGATCGACCAGGATGGCTTCTCCCTCCGCGCCGGCTGGGCGCATCGACCGAACCCTGACAGAAGGCGGGCTGGGAACCAAGCGCTCGCTCAACTCCACTCCTCGACCCGCGCCCGAACCTGCTCGGCGGTGCGCTCGGCGATCGCAAGGCCCGCTTCGGGCGGCAGCCGGAGCGAAGGTAGCCACGAGAGCATCACCTCGAGCGCCCGGATCAGCTCGGCGCACTCGGGACAGACCTCCTCGTGTGCGGCGAGGCGCCGAAGGTGGCGCTCGGGAAGCTCCCCGTCGATATAGGCGGAGAGCCGCGAGTGGGCCCAGCGATGGTCGCGCCCAGCGTTGATGCGCCTCCACGTCGATGCGGCCATGTGCCTTTGACCGCGACGGCGACGAATCGGATTCACCGCGGCCTGGCGTGCTCAGCGGGCCGCGCCCGCGGACTCGAGCGGTCGAACCGTCGGCGCCTGCACGGGGTCCGATCACCGAGATCGCCGAACGAAAGGAGCGTCAGTGAACGAGACCGAGCACCTGGACCGCGAAAGCTTCGACCGGGTGGTCTCCGGGACTCCGGGACCGCTGATCGTCGACTTCTGGGCCGAGTGGTGCGGGCCGTGCCGCGCCGTGGGGCCGCTGCTCGAGCGCCTCGCGCGCGAGCACCCCGAGTTGAGGATCGCGAAGATCAACGTCGACGAGGAGCCCGAGCTGGCCGCCGAGTATCGAATCCGCGGGATCCCGACCGTGATCCGCTTCGACAACGGCCGCGAGACGCGGCGTGCCAACGGTGCGCTTCCATATCCGGAGCTGGTGCGTGCGCTGGACATCCCCGAGCGGCGGCCGATGGCTGCATAGGTGAGAACGTGCCGCAAACGGAGGCACAGCCGAGCGATGGCCAGGGGGAAACGGCGGACGCCGGCATGGCGTTCGAGGTTCCCATGGTCGCCCGTGGCGTCATCCGGCTGATCCGGCTCGTCCCAAGCGTCGTCACTGTGGCCTTCGCATGCTGGGCCGTGGCGGCCGGGCTGGCGGGCGAGGGCGAGATCGCGGCCGCGACCGCTGCGATGAGTGCATTGGCGCTGAGCGTCGCGGCGCGGTCAGCGATGTGCGGCCG
>JBOGZL010000298.1:0-3569 GCA_050697195.1 Solirubrobacterales bacterium | reverse complement strand
CGCCGCGCGCTCGTCGCGATGACGTTCGTCTTCGCCGCAGGCGTCGCGCTCGTGATCATGCCGATCGCGCTCGGCGCGGCGGCGATCGGCGCCGCAATCAACGAGCACCACCTGCCGATCTACCTCGCCGGCGGGGCCCTGATGCTCGCGCTCGGCGCGTTCATGATCGCCGGCGGGAAGCTGCGTTTGCCGATGCCGGGGTTGCGCGCGCGCGAGCGGCAAGGGCCGCTGGCGGTCTTCTCGCTGGGCGCCTTCTCCGGCGTTGCGAGCGCCTGCTGCGCACCGGTACTCGCCGGCGTTCTCGCGCTCTCCGGCGTCAGCGGCTCGTTCGCGGCCGCCCTCGTGCTCGGCGTTGCCTACGTCTTCGGGATGGTCTTCCCGCTCTTCCTGATCGCCCTTCTCTGGGAGCGCTTCAACTGGGGCGAGAGCCGGCTCCTGCGCGGCCGCACGTTCCGGCCGCGCGTCCTCGGGCGGGAGCTGGCGCTCCACTCGACCGCGCTCGCCTCCGGGCTGCTCCTGCTCGCAATCGGCACCTTCATGGTCGTAATCGCTTTCACCGGCAGCGCGATGCCCTCGTCCGGCTGGCGGCTCGAGCTCTCGGCGAGGCTCCAGCACTACGGCTCGGTCCTGACCGATTGGGCCGGGACGATTCCCGGCTGGATCACGGCAGCGCTGCTGGTCGCGCTTCTCGCCGCGCTCGCCTGGCGAGCGCTAGGACAGGCAGCCAGCCGCGCCGAAGCCCCGGGCGAGATCGAAGAGCCCATCGCAGAGGACGACGCGGTCGAAGAAGGCACCCCAACCGCACTGACTCCGAGGAGGACCTCCGTTGAGTGGCAGAACCGCTAAGGCACGCCGCCGCGCCGCGGCGGACGAGTCGTCCGTCAAGAAACCGCGCGCCGTGCAGGCGCCAAAGCGTCGCGAAGACCCGGTCCGCGAGCGGCGCAAGCGGCTCCTCCTCTGGAGCGCGCTGGTCGTGGCAGCCGCAGTCGCCGGCCTCTATGGGATCAACGCCGTCGGCGGGTCGGGCGGCGGCGGGTCGGGCGACGGCTCGAACGCTGGCGGCGACTCGGGTCTGCAGGGCTCCGGCGAGTACGTCTACGCCGTGGGCGCGCCGGGACCCGGCCAGGCCGCTCCGCCGATCACGCTCGCCTCGACCGGCGGCGGCACCTTCGACCTCTCCGCCCACCGCGGCAAGGAGCAGGTGCTCCTCTACTTCCAGGAAGGGCTGATGTGCCAGCCCTGCTGGGACCAGATCGTCGCCATCGAGCAGGAGATGCCGAAGTTCAAGGCGCTCGGCATCGCCCGGATGGTCAGCATCACCGGCGACCCGCTCCACCTGATCGAGCAGAAGGTCGCCGACGAGGGGATCACCTCGCCCGTCCTCTCCGACCCGGAGTACACGGTCTCCGACTCCTACGACGCCCGAGCCTTCGGGATGATGAACGGCCAGATGGCCGGCCACAGCTTCATCCTGGTCGGCAAGGACGGGAAGATCCGCTGGCGGGCCGACTACGGGGGCGAGCCCAACTACACGATGTTCGTTCCGACCGACGTCGTGCTCCAGCACCTGCGACAGGGAATCAAGGCGGCGTGACCGAGGTCGTCCTGGTCACGAGGGAGGACTGCGAGTTCTGCGAACAGGCCAAATCGGTTCTCGGTCGCCTGCAGCCCGAGCTCGGGCTCCACGTCCGCGAGGTTGCGCTTGAGTCGGATGAAGGAAAGAGCCTCGCCGCCGGCTCGGGCGCACTATTTCCGCCCGTCCTCGTTGTCGAAGGACAGGCGCTCTTCTACGGGCGGCTCTCGGAAAAGCGGCTCCGGAAGGCGTTGTCCGGCTGATGCCGAAGCGCGGCGACTACAATCGAGTCGTGGACGCGTTCGATCGTCGCTCGAAGCGGCAGCGCGAGAGCGCCGATCCTGTCGCGCGTTACCTCGGCGAGCTCCAGGCCGAGGTAATGGACGTCTTCTGGCGCCGGGACGACGCGACCGTGCGCGAGGTCGTCACCGAGCTGAACAAGAACCACGACCTCGCCTACACGACCGTCCTCACCCTCGTCAGCCGCCTCTGGTCGCGCGGGCTGCTCGCGCGGGAGCCGGAGGGACGCGGCTTTCGCTACCGGGCGGCGAAGAGCAAGGAGGAGTTCCTGGGCGAACTCTCCGATGAGCTGATCGACCGCTTGATCGCCGACTTCGGCGAGATCGCCGTCGCCCGCTTGGGCGAGCGGCTGGAAGGGCTCGACCCGAAGCGACGTCGGCGCCTCGAGCAGGAGCGGAAGCGCAGATGAGCGAGCGGCCGAACGTCGTGCTCGGCGCGCTGCTCGCTGTGGCGGCCACAGTCGGAGCGCTCGTCGCCTCGGGTCTGCTCATTCTCGGCGGAGAGGGGATGAAGACGCTCGGTGCCACCGTCGTCGGGGCCTTCTCGGCGTGCATCTTCTTCCTGCTCCGTCTGGAGCACATCCCCTTCTCTTCTCTCGCGATCGTCGCGTTCGCGCTGGCCTCAGCGGCAGGCCTGCTGCGCACAATCCGCGCGTACCGGCGCGAACGCCGCGTGCTGCGTGAGCTTCCGCTGAGTCCGATCGAGAACGGCCCGCTTCGTGAACACGCTGCCCGGGTGGGGATCGGCCTCTTCGCGCTTCCCTCTTCGCGACCCGCTGCCTTTTGCGTCGGCTTGCTCCGGCCGCGGCTCGTCGTCAGCACCGGCCTTCTAGAGCGGCTCGACGACGAGGAGCAGGCAGCGGTCGTCTGCCACGAGCTCGCCCACGCCCGCAGCCGCGAGCCGCTCAAGTGCCTGCTCGCGCGCCTGGCCGCACGGACCTTCTTCTGGCTTCCAGCGCTGAGCGCCCTGCTCGACCGCTACCTGCTCGTGAAGGAACTCGCGGCCGACCAGGAGGCGATCGCGCGGACGAGCCGGCCCGCGCTCGCCGGAGCCCTCTCGCAGGTGCTCGGCCAACCGACTCCTGCCGGAGCGGTCGGCATGGCGGAGTTCGCGGCCGCCCGCGTCGACCGCATCTTCGCGCCCGAGGCGAAACTCCCGCGCCTCCTCCAGCCCTGGCAGCTGCTGGCGAGCGCGCTCGCCGTCGGCTCGCTCATCCTGACGCTCGCCTATCCGTCGACGCTCGAGCCGGAGGACAGCCACCGGATCTGGCAGATGCTCTCGACAATGTCGCTGCACGGCCTCCCCGGCATGCTCGCCGGGCTCGCGGCCAACCTCGCGGCGCTCGCCGCAGCCACCGCTCTCGCCCGGCGTCTGGCTCGCTGACCCGCGGCCGTGGCGAGGAAGTCCCGCGTTCCGCCACCGCCGCGGCCGGTCCAGGCACCGCGCACCCGCGTCGACGAGCGGCCGCGAAACTGGCGCGCGCTTCTCGTGATCGCACTTACGGCCGGAGCCGTGTTCGCCGTGGTGGCGGCCACCCTCGCCTTTGGGCTCGTCGGCGGCAGGAGCAGCGGGCCGGAAGCCGCTCTCCGTGAGGCCGGCTGCGCCGCGAAGAAGCTCCAGCCCGGCTCCTGACCATGGAAGTGGCCGGCCTCTCGCTGCCGCTGGTCTTCGCCGCCGGCGTCGTCTCGTTCATCTC
>JBOGZL010000297.1:0-1739 GCA_050697195.1 Solirubrobacterales bacterium | reverse complement strand
GTGATCGCCAACGACTTCACCGCGCTGAATGTCGCGTTGCCGGCGATCGAGGAGGACTTCGACGTCGACGTCGGGACCGTTCAGTGGGTGATCAACGCCTACGCGCTGACCTTCGGGATGGCGATCGTCACCGGGGGCCGGTTCGCCGACATGTTCGGGCGCCGCCGGATCTTCTTCATCGGGACCATCCTGTTCATCGGCTTCTCCGCCTTCGGGGCGGCGGCGCAGGACATCGGGTGGCTGATCGGCAGCAGGGTGGGGATGGGGATCGGCGGGGCGATGATGTGGCCGGCGATCCTCGGCATGACCTACGCGGCGCTGCCGGCGAGCCGCGCCGGACTCGCCGGTGGCCTGATTCTCGGCGCGGCCGGGATCGGCAACGCGATGGGGCCGCTGGTCGGCGGGGCGCTCACCGAGCTCGAGAGCTGGCGGCTGATCTTCGTCCTCAACATCCCGATCGGGCTGTTCGCGATGTTCGTCACGTGGCGCTACGTCCACGAGGTGCAGGACGAGACGCGCGAGCGGATCGACTACCCCGGGATCGCGTCGCTCTCGCTCGGACTTCTGCTGTTGCTGCTCGCTCTCGACCAGTCGGTGGACTGGGGCTGGGGCGACATCCGGGTGATCGGGCTGCTCGTCGTCTCCGCGGTCCTCGTCGTCAGCTTCGGGTTCATCGAGCCCCGGATGGGCCGCGCGGCGCTGATCCCCCGCGACGTGCTGCGCAGCGTCGAATTCCGCAGCGCGTGCCTCGCGATGCTGCTGATGTCGGCGGTCTTCTTCGCGACGGTGCTGTACGCGCCCCAGTTCATGCAGAAGATCCTCGACTACTCGCCGCTCGGGGCCGGCGCCGGAATGCTCGCGATGCTGGTGCCGTTCGCGCTGATGTCGTTCGTCGCCGGGCCGCTCTACGGGCGGATCGGGCCGAAGCCGATCATCGGCGCTGGGGCGCTGTGCCTCGCGGTTGGCCCGTTCCTGCTCTCGCGGATCGACGCGGACAGCGGGTACGGGGCGCTGATGCCGGGGCTGATCGTCACCGGGGTCGGCGTCGGGCTGTTCTACCCCTCGGTCACGACCGCGGGCGTCACCGCGCTCGACCCCTCCCGCTCCAGCCTCGCCGGCGGGCTGCTCTACATGGCCCAGATCGGAGGCGGCGCGATCGGGCTCGGGTTGGCGACGACGATCTTCACCTCGTCCTCGGAGAGCGAGCTCGCGGACAAGGCGAGCGGGGCCGGGGCCCAGCTCACCGCCCACCAGGAGGCCGTCCTGCACGGCGACCTCGCGGGCACGGACGCCGCGGAAGCGGCGCTGCGCGAGCTTCCCACCGGCGTGATGGACCGGATCGTCGACATCGTCCACGACTCGTTCGTCGTCGGGATCCAGACCAGCTTCATCGTCGTCGCGGGGATCGCGGTGCTCGGCCTGGTGATCTCGCTGCTGTTCGTCGGCGGGCGGCTGTTCGGCGGGGATCGGGAGGCGGACACCGAGGCCCCCTCCGCGCCGTCATAGCTAAGCGGCCCCGGCGATCCCCGGAGTCCGTGTAACCCCGCGGGACTCGAAGTACTCCCACTCGAGCTCCCCGAGCTCGGTCGCCGGCTCGTCCGCGTACACCCACTCGCGCATGATCCGGTACCAGTTGCGCCTCGCGCGCAGCTGCGCCAGGACGGCGAGCACGCCGGTCTCCATCCGCCTTCCCATCAGCTCCTCGGCGGGGACGCTCTCGCGCCGCATCAGGTCGTAGT
>JBOGZL010000296.1:0-2419 GCA_050697195.1 Solirubrobacterales bacterium | reverse complement strand
CCGCCCAACCTCTCCAGCACGCCCTCCACGGCCGCCCGCTCGACCCCGCGCCGCTCCGCCACCGCGACCCTCGCCAGCTCCAGGATCCGCTCCGGATCCCGCCACGCCTCCAGCCCGGCCGCCGCGTCCGCGCCCATCACGAACACCAGCTCCTCCCCGGGGCGCTCCTCGCGCAGCAGCTCGAGGGTGCGATAGGTGAACGACGACTCGTCGCGGCCGGTCTCCACCCCCGACACAACGAGCCGCGCGTCCTCGGCGGCCGCCAACCGCGCCATCTCCACCCGCGCGTCGCCACCCGGGTCGTCCTCGATCTCCTTGTGCGGCGCGCGGCCGGTGGGGACCAACACCACCTCGGACAACCCGAGCCGCGAGTGCGCCTCCTGGGCGAGCACGAGGTGGCCGAGGTGCGGCGGGTTGAAGGCTGAGCCGAGCACGCCCACCCGGCCCTCGCGAGCGACCTGCGGCTCGGGGACGGCGAGACCCCCTACTCCCTCACCTGGCCCGTGCCGTGGACCATGTACTTGGTCGTCGTCAGCTCGCGGAGGCCGATCGGGCCGCGCGCGTGAAGCTTCTGGGTCGAGTTCCCGATCTCCGCGCCCATCCCGAACTCGAACCCGTCGGTGAACCTCGTCGACGCGTTCACGTACACCGCCGCGGCGTCCACCTCGCCGGTGAACCTCTCCCCCGCCTCCTCCGACGCCGTCACGATCGCCTCCGAGTGACCGCTCCCGTACCGGTTCACGTGCTCGATCGCGTCCTCGATCGAATCGACGGTCCCGACCGCCATCTTCATCCCCAGGTACTCGGTCCCCCAGTCCTCCTCGTCGGCCGCGCCCACCTCCATCCCGCCGGCCGCATCGCGCACCCGCTCGTCGCCGACCAGCTCGACGCCGCCGTCGCTGAGCTCGCGCAACAGCCCGGGCAGCAGCTCGTCCGCCACCGCCGAGTTGACCAGCAGCGTCTCCGCCGAGTTGCACACCCCGGGCCGCTGGACCTTCGCGTTGTAGGCGATCGCCCGCGCCATCTCGAGGTCGGCGTCGTCGTGGACGTAGACGTGGCAGTTGCCCGACGCCGCGTACATCACCGGCACCGTCGCGACCTCCTTGAGGGCCTCCTTCAGGCCCTCACCGCCGCGGGGGATCACCAGATCGACCAGGCCCTCAGCGGTCGCGAGCTCGGCCAGCTCGGAGCGAGCGCCGCCGAGCAGCTCGACCGCGTCGGCGGGAAGCCCGGCGTCGGCGACGGCCTCGGTGACGAGCGCGGCGAGCGCCCCGTTGGAGCGCGCCGCGTAGCTCGAGCCTCGGAGCACGATCGCGTTGCCCGACTTGACGCACAGCGCGGCGCAATCCACGGTGACGTTGGGGCGCGCCTCGTAGATCACCGCGACGACACCGAGCGGGACGCGCACCTTGCGCATCTCGAGGCCGCTCGCCAGGGTGCGCTCCGCGACCACCTCGCCGACCGGGTCGGGGAGCGCGGCGATCTCGCGCACACCCTTCGCCATCGCGTCGAGCCGCGACTCGTCGAGCGTGAGCCGGTCGCGCAGCGCGTCTGTCAGCCCGCCCGCGCGCTCGTCCGCGAGGTCGGCGGCGTTTGCCTCCAGCACCTCCTGGCGCTCCCCGAGCAGCTCGGCGAGGCGCTCCAGGGCGGCATCCTTGGCCGCCGTGTCGGCTGTCGCAAGCTCGCGAGCGGCGCGCTTCGCCCGCGCGCAGACCTCGGAGACGCTGGTGGTCGCAGTCGCCACGACCACAGGGTAGCCAGGCCAGGCGCCGTCACGAAGCCGCCCGATTTGACACGCCTGTGGACCTGAGGGAGGATGCGGCCGAAGCAGCAGGGGATCCCCGCCCGGCAGGGATCGGGGTTCTTGTCGACCGAAGGGAGTGGAGATGAGACGGTTCAGGCAGGCCCGGCCGAGCCCGGCGCTCGTTGTCGCGATCATGGCGCTGGTTGCCGCGCTCGCGGGCACCGCGATCGCGGCGGATCCGGCCGCGAACACGGCGATCAGCAAGAAGAAGACGAAGAAGATCGTCAAGAAGCAGATCAACAAGCTGGCGCCCGGCCTCTCCGTGAACAACGCCGACAATCTCGGCGAGGTGGCGGCCGAGGAGTACCAGCAGCGGCTGTACGCGGTCGTCGACCAAGACGGCAACCTCTCCAGGGGAGCGAACGCGGAGAGCGCCGAGAAGGCCGCGGCCTTCGTGTACGACGTCGGGTTCGACCGCGACGTCACGGAGTGCGCGTACGGCGCGACCGTAGGACGCCCGGACGACATCGTGTCGCTGATCGGCTTCGCGACGGTGAACCGCGACCCCACCAACCCTAACGGGGTGCGGGTCTTCACCTACAACGCGGCCGGCGCAGGGGCCGCGCGACCGTTCCACCTGCAGGTTTCCTGCTGACGTATGACGAAGGGCGGGAG
>JBOGZL010000295.1:0-11794 GCA_050697195.1 Solirubrobacterales bacterium | reverse complement strand
TCGTCGAGCGCCCGGCCCAGCGCACGGGCGGCTGCCTCGGGCGATCCGCGCGTGAACGCCTCCCCGGCCGCGGCCCGCAGCGCCTCGACTGCCCACGTTTCGCCCCTGGGCTCGCTCCGCTCGAGGTGTGAGGCGATCGCGCGGGGATCGCCTCCCCTCTCCGCGAGGTGCTCGGCCGCCTCGCGGTGGGCGCGCTCGCGCGCGGCCGGACTGAGGTCTTCGTATACGGCGCCGCGAAGGATCGGATGCATGAAGCGAAGCGGCAGCTCCCCCGAGAGAATGTCGGCGTCGGCGAGCGCCTCGGCCGCGTCCACGGCATCGGACTCGTCGAGGTGCGCGAGTGCGGCCGTGAGCTGGATGCCGGCGCGCTCGAGCACCGCGAGCGCCCGCGCCAGCGCCCTGGGATCCTCGCCGAGGCGCCGCAGGCGCAGGAGGGCCGAACGCGAGATGCTCTCCGGGGCGATCGCCCCGAGTGCGTCCAGATCGGAGGCCGCCCCGGCCAGCCCCTCGTCGGCCGCCGCGAGGGCGAGCTCCCGCGCGAGGAACGGGTTTCCGCCCGTCGCCCGATGGCACGCTTCACAGAACTCGTCGCTCGCGTTCGGGTCGACCGCCGCGCGCACGACGTGGCGAACCGCGATCGTGCTCAGCGGAGCGGGGAGGATGATCTCGGCCGGAGCGTCCTTGGGCGAGAACGGATCGAGCTCGACCTCCCCGCTGCGGACCGCGATCGCGAGCAGCACCGGGTGCTCGCCGAGGCGCGGGGCGAGATAGCCAAGGGTCTGTCGGGATGGGCGGTCCGCCCACTGGAGGTCGTCCACCACGAGCACGAGCGGGTGGAGCTCGGCGAGGTTCGCGGTCAGCCAGTAGAGAGCGTGGGCGAGCGCGAACGCGGCGTCCGGGGGCGCGACGGTCTCCGTCGCGTCGCCGAAGAGCGAGGCGGCCGGAGCGGCCCCGCCGGAGAGGACCCGCTCCCGCACGGCGGGCTCGAGCGCCCGCAGTGCGGGCTCGAAGAGCTGGCGCGCGACCCCGAAGGCGAATCTCTCCTCGAGCTCCCGCCCCGCCGCCCCGAGCGACAGCAGATCGGCCTCCTCGACCCGCTCCCGGGCAGCGTGGAGGAGGGCGGTCTTGCCGATTCCGGCGGGCCCCTGGATCGCAAGCGTTCCGCCGCTCCCCTCCCGGGCGCGGGCGATCGCTGCATCGATGACTCGGAGCTCCGGCTCACGCTCCAGCAGCGCCACCGGCGCGCTGCGAGCCTCGATCCGGACCCCGTGCCGCGTTGAGGCCATCTCCATCACCGTCCCTGGGCGTGAGTGTACGTCCGCGCCGGGCGCCGGCAAATATCAGGGTGGCTCATCGATGCGACCGCGGCTCGCGGCAGCGATCATCGCGACATGCCGAGCGAGGAGGTTCCCGAGAGCGTCCGGCTCGTCCTCGACCTCGAGATAGCCGACGAAGGGCCGAGCGGTCGACTCACGGATGACCGGGGGTCGGTGAACGCCTTCTTCGGCTGGCTCGAGCTGATGGACGGTGTGGAGGGTGCGCGCCGGCGCGCCGCGGGGAGCCGGTGCCCAAACGGTCGAGAGAACGAAGGAGGCCTCGATGAATCGAACCCGGCGTAGCCTGGGCACCGCGCTCGTCGCCGTCCTGACGCTTGGCACGGCGACTGCGCACGCCCAGGTCGAGAAGTACGACTCGAGGGCGACGATCGGCATCGCCGTGCCGCTCTATCACGGCAAGGTGAAGGCGGACGTGGACCGGTGCGTTCGCAACCGCCGGGTGAGGCTGTTCGAGCGCCGGCCCGGTCCCGACGGGAGCGTGGGCGGAGACCGGACCAACCGGCGCGGACGGTGGAAGGTCGAGGTGCCGGTCGAGGAGCTCGAGCCGCAGGACCGCTTCTACGCCAAGGTCCGCCGCAAGCTCAACATCGTCTCCGGCGAGGGCTACTTGTGCCGCGGCGACCGCTCCAAGACGGTCACATTCGTGGGGGACTAGGGTGTCGGCCGTGCCCAGGTGGTTGACGGCGCTGGTGCTCGCATCGCTGCTCGCGGCGGCGCTCGCTGCGGCCCCGCGTGCCGACGCGCTCGTCTACTGGGCAAACGCCAACGGGGACGCGATCGGCCGTGCGAACCTGAACGGATCGGGCGTCGACCAGAGCTTCATCGGCCAGTTCGGCGTGTTCGGGGTGGCGGCCAACGCGACGCACCTGTACTGGTCCAGCTACGACATCTTCAGCGACGTGGGCGCGATCGGGCGCGCCGGCCTGGATGGCTCGGGAGTGAACGGGAGCTTGATCGAGACCGGTCCCGGCGACCTCGGCCAGGTGGCCGTCGCCGGCGAGCACCTCTACTGGGCCCACTCCGCCTCGGGCACTATCGGGCGCGCCAGCCTGGACGGCACGGGCGCGAACCCCGCCTTCATCACCGGATTGTTCGATCCTCGCGGAGTGGCGGTGAGCTCGACTCACATCTACTGGACGAGCGGGAGCGGAAACCAGATCGGGCGCGCCAACCTGAACGGCTCCGGCGTGAACCACGGCTTCATCAGCCACGGCGGCGGCGCGTCCTGGGGCGTGGATGTCGACGGCTCGCACGTGTACTGGGGGGACTTCGAGGGAACGATCGGGCGCGCCAACCTGAACGGCTCCGGCGCGAACCCGAGCTTCATCACCGGCGCGAGCACTCCAACCGGGGTTGCCGTCGACGCGGCGCACGTGTACTGGTCCAACGCCGGCGCGGATGCGATCGGGCGTGCGAACCTGGACGGCTCGGGCCGCGACCAGAGCTTCATCGACGGCGCGGCCTTCCCGCTCGGGATCGACGTGGACGCGCGGCAGGTCGCCCCGCCCTCGAACGAGTTCAGCTTCGGCAAGGTGAAGCGGAACAAGAGGAAGGGGACCGCGAAGCTGACCGTGATCGTCCCCGGCCCCGGCGAGCTCGACCTCGCGAAGAACAGGAAGGTGAAGCCGAACGGCAAGCGCGCCGACACGGAGGGCAGCGTCAAGCTCCCGATCAAGCCGAAGGGCAAGGGGCGCAAGAAGCTGAAGCGGAAGGGTGCGGCGAAGGTGAAGGCGGAAGTCACCTACACGCCCGACGGCGGCTCCGCGAACATACAGAGCAGAAAGGTCAAGCTGAGGAAGCGGGGTTAGCGGAGCCCCGGATCGGCCGACGGCCTACGCGGCCTCGGCGCCCCGCGCCGGGGCCTTCTCGAACGTCAGCTCCCCGTCCTTGGTGTCGGTCCGCACCACGTCGCCCTCGCCGGACTCGCCCTCGAGGATCCGAGCGCGAGCTTGTCCACGAGCTGGCGCTGGATCACGCGCTTCAGCGGGCGCGCGCCATAGGTGGGGTCGTAGCCGAGGTTTCCGAGCAGGGGTGCCGGCGTCGTCGGTGAGCTCGATCTCGATTCCGCTGGAAGGTGAAGAAGAAGCGGAAGAGGCAGAAGGCCTGAAAGGAGCCGCTTACGAAGAAGCACATCTGATGCTAGCATCAGATGCATGGCAACGAGGAGGACCACCCTTGCGGCCGAGGCCGATGACCTAGCGCTGCTCGAAGCGGAGGCACGCCGCCGCGGTGTCTCCCTCGCACAGCTGCTTCGCGAGGCTGTCCACCGCGAGGCGAGGCGGCTTCGCCGCCGTCACCGCCCCCGGGTGGGAGTCGCCCGGAGCGGTCCTGGAGCCGCGCGGGCGGCCGCTCGAGACGAGGCCGCTCCCGCTCGTGCTCGGGGACGAACCTGATTGGCCCTCGTCCTCGATACCGGACCGATCCTCGCCCTGCTCGACGCCGGTGACCCCGACCACGAGCGCTGCGTCGCAATGATCGAGGCGATCGGCGAGGACCTCGTCGTGCCGGCCCCGGTCCTGGTCGAGATCGACTACTGGACGCTGAAGCTGCTCGGCCATGACGCGTGGGAGAGCTTCCTCGAGGACCTCAGCCTGGGTGCGTATCGCCTCGAGCACCTGGACGAGGGGGACGTGCGGCGCGCTGCGGAGCTCGAGCGTGAGTACTCGCAACTCGACCTCGGACTCGTCGATGCAGCCGTGGTCGCGCTATGCGAGCGCCTCGGCGAGAGGAAGGTCGCCACGCTCGACCGCCGGGACTTTTCGACCGTGCGACCACGCCACTGCGAGCGGCTCGAGTTGCTGCCCACGTAGGGGCTGTGCCGGGGAGACGGCTCGAAGGCACTCAGATTCGTCGGCGACTGACGGGAGGCGCCAGCTACGCCGCTTCGGCGACTCGCGCCGGCGCCTTCTCGAACGTCAGCTCGCCGTCGGCCGCGTCGACGCGGACCACGTCGCCCTCGCCGAACTCGCCCTCGAGGATCCGGAGCGCGAGCTTGTCGACGAGCTGCTTCTGGATCACCCGCTTCAGCGGGCGGGCGCCGTACGTTGGGTCGTAGCCGAGGTTGCCGAGCAGCGTGCGGGCGTCCTCGCTCAGCTCGATCTCGATCCCCTTCTCGCGCACGCGGTCGGTCAGCTGGGCGACCTGGAGTTCGACGATCCTCGAGATGTCCTCGCGGGTGAGACGGCGGAAGATCACGGTGTCGTCGACCCGGTTCAGGAACTCGGGCTTGAAGGTCGCCGCCAGGACCTCCTCGATCTGCTCGCGCATCTTCTCCTCATCCGCCTCCGCGACGATGAACTGGGAGCCGACGTTCGAGGTCATGATCAGGATCGTGTTTGTGAAGTTGACGGTGCGGCCCTGGCCGTCGGTCAGCCGGCCGTCGTCCATGATCTGGAGCAGGACGTTGAAGACGTCGTTGTGCGCCTTCTCGATCTCGTCGAGGAGCACGACCGCGTAGGGGCGGCGGCGGACGGCCTCGGTGAGCTGGCCACCCTCTTCGTACCCGACGTAGCCCGGCGGGGCGCCGATCAGCCGCGCGACCGTGTGCTTCTCCATGTACTCGGACATGTCGAGCCTCACCATCGCCTGCTCGGAGTCGAACATGAACTCGGCCAGGGCCCGCGCGAGCTCGGTCTTGCCGACACCGGTCGGCCCGAGGAACAGGAACGACCCGATCGGCCGGTTGGGGTCCGAGAGTCCGGCGCGCGAGCGGCGCAGCGCGTTGGAGACCGCCTCGACTGCCTCGTCCTGCCCGACGACGCGCTCGTGGAGGCGCTCCTCCATGTGGATCAGCTTCTCGACCTCGCCCTCCATCAGACGGGAGACCGGGATCCCTGTCCACTTGGAGACGACCTGTGCGACGTCCTCCTCCGTCACCTCCTCGGTCAGCATCGAGCCGCCGTCGCGATGGAGCTCGGCCAGCCGGGCCTCCTGGTCGGCGACGGTCTGCTCCAGCTCTGGGATGCGCCCGTAGCGCAGCTCGGCGGCGCGCTCGAGGTCGGCGTCGCGCTCGGCGCGCTCGAGCTCGCGGTTGGTCTCCTCGAGCTCGACCTTCGCCTGCTTGATCGCGTCGATCGCGCCCTTCTCGGTCTGCCACCGCGCCTTCATCTCCGAGCTCTGCTCGCGGAGCTCGGCGAGCTCGGACTCGATCGCGTCGAGCCGGTTCTTGGAGGCCTCGTCCTTCTCCTTCGACAGCGCCTGGCGCTCGATCTCGAGCTGCTGGATCCGGCGCTCGAGGACGTCGATCTCGGTCGGCATCGAGTCGATCTCGATCTTGAGCCGCGATGCGGACTCGTCGATCAGGTCGATCGCCTTGTCGGGGAGGAAGCGGTCGGAGATGTAGCGGGAGGACAGCGTCGCCGCGGCGATGATCGCCGCGTCGGAGATCCGCACACCGTGGTGGACCTCGTAGCGCTCCTTGAGCCCGCGCAGGATCGCGATCGTGTCGTTGACGTCGGGCTCGCCGACGAACACCGGCTGGAAGCGGCGCTCGAGCGCCGCGTCCTTCTCGATGTGCTTGCGGTACTCGTCGAGCGTCGTCGCCCCGACCGCCCGCAGCTCGCCGCGGGCGAGCATCGGCTTCAGCAGGTTGGCGGCGTCGACCGCGCCCTCGGCGGCGCCCGCGCCGACGATCGTGTGGAGCTCGTCCATGAACAGGACGATCTGGCCTTCGGCGGCCTGGACCTCCTTCAGCACCGCCTTGAGGCGCTCCTCGAACTCCCCCCGGTACTTGGACCCGGCGAGCAGCGAGCCGATGTCGAGCGCGATCACGCGCCGGTCGCGCAGCGACTCCGGGACGTCGCCGTCCACGATCCGCTGGGCGAGGCCCTCGACGATCGCCGTCTTACCGACTCCCGGGTCGCCGATCAGCACAGGGTTGTTCTTGGTCCGCCGCGACAGCACCTGGATCACGCGGCGGATCTCCTCGTCGCGCCCGATCACCGGGTCGAGCTTGCCCTCACGGGCCTCGGCGGTGAGGTCGCGACCGAATTTCTCCAGCGCCTGCATCGTGTCCTCGGGATTCGGCGAGGTCACGCGGTGCGGCCCGCGAACCTCGGACACGGCCTTCATCAGCTCGTCGCGTCCCGGGAGGATGTCGGCGACGCTCGACTTGGAGTCGGCGAGCGCGAGCAGGAAGTGCTCGGTGGAGATGTATTCGTCGCCGAGCGACGTCATCTCCTTCTCGGCGCGCTGCAACACGCGCACCAGCTCCGAGGACGGCCGCGCGTCGGGCTCGGCGTCGCCGCTCAGCTTCGGGAGCCCGTCGACGGCGTCGCGCGTCCGCGCGATGATCGCGTCCACGTCCGCCCCCAGCTTCTGCAACACCGGTACGACGAGCCCGTCGTCCTGTTCGAGCAGGGCGAGGAGGAGATGGGCCGAGGCGATCTCGGTGTTCGCGGACTCGGATGCGATCCGGGTCGCGCCGGCGACGGCCTCCTGGGCCTTGATCGTGAAGCGGTCGGGCTGCATTGTCACGCCGAAGGCTACCAGTAAATCCCGCACAATCTACGTCGATTTGACTTAGATTTACGTGCGTGGCCGGGCCGATGCGCCCTGTGGGTCAGAACCTCTACACATCCTCTACACCTTGTGGTGTATTCAGCGGTACACTCAGGGCGATGTCGCGCACCAATATCGAGATCGACGACGAGCTGATCGAGACGGTGATGCGCCAGCGCGGCTTCAGGACCAAGCGCGAAGCCGTGGACGCGGCTCTGCGCGCTCTCTACGTCCCGCCCGCGACCGAGGAGGACTTTCTCGCGTTGCAGGGGATCGGCTGGGAGGGAGATCTCGATGAGATGAGGCGCATGGACCGGTCGGTGGAGCGGTGGATCGAGGAGCAGGACCGAGAGGCCGAACGGGCGAAGCGCTCCGGAACGGATTGATCCTCGCCGACAGCTCGGCGTGGGTCGAATTCCTCCGGAAGACCGACAGCGTGGTTCATCGGGGGATGACGGAACTGTGGCCGCGCCTCTGCGCGACCCCCCCAGTGGCTATGGAGGTCTTGGCGGGGGCGCGGAACGAGCGGGACGCGACTCGACTTCGGACCGTTCTGCTCGGGGCCACCGTCCTGGAGGTGAGCGGCTCCCTTGACTTCGACGCGGCCGCGACCATCTACCGCACCTGTCGGCGCGCGGGTCGCAGGATGCGCAACCAGCTCGACTGCCTGATCGCCGCGGTGGCGATCCGCAACCGCGTCCCGGTTCTGCACAACGACGCCGCCTTCGACTTCATCGCCCGCCACACCGAGCTCGAGATCCACGAACCGGGCTGACGCCTTGCGTCCAGCGATACCCCCTCTCCCGGTGCTCGTCGCAGTCGGGTTGCTCGGGGTGGTGCTCGGGGTGGTCGTCGACGGGGAGCCGCAGCAGGTCACCGCGGAGCGGCCTCGCGACGGCTGGAGCGCGGGGCCGGCGGAACGGCCACTCGATCGGATCCCGCGCCATGCCGACGTCCGGCGGGCGCGCGAGTTCGCGGCCACGAGAGGGGAGACCGTGTCGTTCGCGGTCGTCGACTCGCGGGGGCGGCTTCACGGCTATCGCAGCGACGCGTCGTTCCAGTCCGCGAGCGTGACGAAGGCGCTCCTGCTCTCCGCGTATCTCGACCGGGTGGGGGAGGCGCCGCTCGACCCGGCGACACGCGAGCGCCTCACGACGATGATCACGTACAGCGACAACGACGCCGCCGACGCGGTCTACCCGATCGTCGGCGATGCGGGGCTCGCGGCGGTCGCCGCGAGGGCGGGCATGCGGGACTTCCGTCCCGCCGGGTTCTGGTCCGAGGCCTGGATCACCGCCCGCGACATGGCGTGGTTCATGCGCAGGCTCGAGCACCGGGTGCTGGCGCCGCCGCACCGCGGCTTCGCGATGCGGCTTCTCTCCGGAATCGTCCCCGAGCAGCGCTGGGGGATCGCGGCGGCCGGCGGCGAGGAGTGGAGCGTGTGGTTCAAGGGCGGCTGGCGGCCCTCCGCGAGCGGGCAGCTCGTCCACCAGGCGGCGCTGCTGCGCGGCGCCGACCGCAAGCTCGCGATCGCGGTCCTCACCGACGCCCAGCCCTCGCAGGAGTACGGGATCGAGACCGTGCGCGGGATCGCCGCGCGCCTGCTCGGCGGCGAGTAGCCCGGCTCTAGCCGCTCGCGGCTCTGGGTTTTCCGCGCTCGACGGGGATCTTCACCCGCTTGCGGTCGCGTCCGGGGATCAGCTCGTCCGGCTCGTAGGCGCCGTAGGGCACCAGCTCGGCGCGCATCGAGCGCCGCACGCGCTCGATCTCCGCCAGCATCCGCTTCTCGGACTCGGCCGCCCGCCGGCGCATCCGCGTCAGCTCGGCTTGCAGGCCCTCGAGCTGCTGCTCCATCTCCAGGACCGTCTCCACCCCGGCGAGGTTGAGGCCCTCCTCGGTCATCTGCTGGATCCTGCGCAGCCTGTCCACGTCCGCCTGCGAGTACAGACGCGTCCTTCCGGGCGAGCGCTGGGGAGTGATCAGGCCGCGCGTCTCGTACATCCGCAGAGTCTGCGGGTGCATCTCCGCGAGCTCGGCGGCGACCGAGATCATGAACACGCCGCGCCTGGAGTCGATCCGCTCCGGGTTGGCGTCCTTGCGCTTTCGCGGGCTCATGTCGCGCCCACCTTCCCGGACTCGCCGGACCGATTCGATCCTTGGGCACGGCGCGCCGCGTGCAGCAGGCTCTCACGCGGGTCGCGGTCGTTGAGCGACTCCGCCAGCTGCTCGAGCGCCCGCTTCTGCTCCGGGGTGAGGTCGCGGGGGATGTCGATCTCGAACCGGTAGCGGATGTCGCGGCGCTTCCCTCGACCGCCGGGCTCCGGCGGTCCCTCTCCGCGAAGCCGCTGCACCGCCCCGTGACGGGTCCCGGCGGGGACGCGAATCCGCTTCGTTCCGCCCAGGGTCGGAACCTCGACAGTCGCTCCCTGGACCGCCTCGGCGATCGTGATCGGGACGACGACCTCGAGATCGCCGTCGCGCCGCTGCCTGAACACGGGCGAGGGAGCGACCCTGGTGACGACGTAGAGATCGCCCGGCGGCCCGCCCCGCGGGCCGTCCTCACCCTTGCCGGCGAGCCGGATCCGGGTTCCGTCGCGGACTCCGGGCGGGACGTTCACGCGGTAGCGCTTCATCTGCTCGGTGAGCCCCGAGCCGCCGCAGCCGCGGCACGGGCTCTCGATGATCTGGCCCGAGCCACCGCACCGGGGGCACGGCTGGCTGATCGAGAACAGGCCCTGGCTCTGGGAGTCGACGCCCCGCCCCCCGCACTGCGGGCAGACCTTCGGCGAGGTCCCGGGGTTCGCCCCCGTGCCGCCGCAGATCTTGCACGTGGAGGCCTTCGGGACCGTGATCGAGACCTGGTCGCCCTCGATCGCCTGCTCGAAGCTGAGCCGCACCTCGGTCTCGAGGTCGCGGCCCCGACCCGGCTGGTGCCCGGCCTCGCGGCCCCCGCGGTTGAAGACGCTGGAGAAGATGTCCCCGAGGTCGGAGGCGAAGCCGCCCTGCGCCCCCGCCCCGCCGCCGAACGGACCGCTCCCGCCGCCGAAGCCGGCGAACGCGCCGCCGCTGTCGTAGCGCTTGCGCCGCTCGGGGTCCGAGAGCGTGTCGTAGGCCTCCTGGACCTGCTTGAAGCGCTCCTCCGCCTTCGGGTCGTCCTGGTTTCGATCCGGGTGGTACTGGCGCGCGAGCTTCCGATACGCCTTCTTGAGCTCGTCCTGGGACGCCTTCTTGGAGACCCCGAGCACCTGGTAGTAGTCACCGCTCGCCATCGGACCGCTACTCGCTGACGATGACCTTCGCGGCCCGTAGCACCTGGCCGTCGAGCCTGAAGCCCTTCTCAACGGTCTCGAGCACCACCCCCGCCTCGGTGCCCTCCTGGGCACGGGTCGCCAGGGCCTCGTGCCACTCCGGGTCGAACCGCTCCCCGGCGGGGTCGTAGGTCTCGACGCCCGCGCGCTCCAGGGTCGATCGAAGCTCCCGATATACGAGGAGAACTCCCCGTACCAATCCCGCGACGTCCTCCGCGAGCGAGTCCGAAGGACGAGCGGTAGCGGGACCCGAAGGGTCCCGCGCGGGCGTCGCAGGGTCGCCGGTGGGACCGCCGTCGGTTTCCACATCGGCGTCCGGGTCGATCCCCGCGGCGCGCAGCGCGCGCTCGAGGTTGTCGAGGCTCGGGACGAGCTCCCTCGCGAGCGAGGTCCTTCCCCGCCGCTCGGCGTCCTTGGCGTCCTCGGTCGCGCGGCGGCGGTAGTTCTCGAAGTCTGCGCGGGTGCGCTGCGCCAGGTCGAGGTACTCGTCCCGCTCCCTGCGCGTGTCGTCGAGGAGCGCGTCGAAGTCCCGCTCGACCTCCGCCGCGGCCGGGTTCGCCGACTCGTCCGGGCCGGCGGGTGTCTCCGCCGGCGGCTCCGGGGTCCCGGCCGGACGGCGCGGGACCTCAGGCTCGCCGGCTCGCCTCTTCTCCGTCACGGCACGCCCCCGCTACGAGGAGCGCTCGTCGTCGACGACCTCGGCGTCCACGACCTCCTCCTCGTCGGCGCCGGCGCCGTCCTCGCCGGCCCCGTCGCCGGAGGCCGCCTCCTGCTGCTGGGCGGACTGGTAGATCTGCTCGGAGACCTTGTGGAAGGCCTGCTGCAGCGCGTCGGTCTTCGCCTTGATCTCGTCTGCGTCATCGGAGCCGAGTGAGTCCCTCACCTCCTTGATCGCGGACTCGATCTCGGACTTCGCGTCCGCGTCGAGCTGGTCGCCCATCTCGCCGAGCTGCTTTTCGGCCTGGTAGGCGGCGTTCTCGGCCGTGTTCCGCGCCTCGGCGAGCTCGCGCTGGCGGCGGTCCTCCTCGGCGTGGGACTCCGCGTCCTTGACCATCTGCTCGACCTCGGACTCGTCGAGGCCCGAGCCTCCCTTGATCTCGATCGCCTGCTCCTTGCCGGTGCCGAGGTCCTTGGCGGTCACGTGGAGGATGCCGTCCGCGTCGATGTCGAACGTGACCTCGATCTGCGGCATCCCCCGCGGTGCCGGTGGGATCCCGGTGAGCTGGAACTTGCCGAGGCTCTTGTTGTAGGCGGCCATCTCGCGCTCGCCCTGGAGCACGTGCACCTCGACCGAGGGCTGGCTGTCCGACGCCGTCGTGAACGTCTCGGTCTTCTTCGTCGGGATCGTGGTGTTGGCCTCGATGAGCTTCGTCATGACGCCGCCCAGCGTCTCGATGCCGAGCGACAGCGGGGTCACGTCGAGCAGGACCATGTCCTTGACGTCGCCGCGCAGCACGCCGCCCTGGATGGCAGCGCCGATCGCCACCACTTCGTCCGGGTTGACGCCCTTGTGCGGCTCCTTGCCGAAGAGCGACTTCACGACCTCCTGGACCTTCGGCATCCGCGTCTGGCCGCCGACGAGGATCACCTCGTTGATGTTGGCGGCGCTGACGCCGGCGTCCTGCATCGCCTGGCGGCACGGCCCGAGCG
>JBOGZL010000294.1:0-18419 GCA_050697195.1 Solirubrobacterales bacterium | reverse complement strand
GGGCTGGTCCGCCGCCGCACGATCACCGGCGCCCACTTCGTGCGCCTCGTCGGCCGGCACGGCTTCGATCGCTAGCGACCGTCTATCAACCCTGCAGTGTCTGGAATGCGTCGGCAGCCCTGTCTAGGAGCGCGGTCGCCGAGTCCACGTCTTCCCACTCAGCCAACACTCCTTCGACCATCGGGGCAGCCGCATCGTCGGACGACCTCGCGGTCCAACGGTCAAGGACTGCTTTCGCTTCCGTGCTTCCGGCGAGCGCCGCCCCGAGATGTCCCCCCAGCAGGGCAGAATCCGGATCCCCCTCGAGAGGGATCTCTGTGTATGTGAGCAACTCTGGAGCGCCGCCCGCACACATCAAATGGTGGTGCTGCGCCCAGCCACCGGCCAACTCCAGGAGCAGGGTGCCGAAACCACCATCGCTCGGAACGCCCCTCCTCATCAGGGCATGTTGCATGATCGCCGCCTCCAACTCCCAGATCAGGCGGGCAGTCCGCTCAGGCTCGTCGAGTCCAAGGACCCGCGGTCGGATCGCGATCCGCCCTGTGCCAACTGCGGTCCGAATCTCGGGTGGCGCGCCCTCCGGATTCTCGATCATGATTGTGATTTCGGGAAGTTCTTCATGCAATGCCAGGGATCGAGTCACTTCACGAGCGATCGTTCGAACCCGGCGACCCCAGCCCGCTTCGAGATGGCCCCCCACGTCAATTGTCGGTGCCCCGCCATCAGATTCGAGCCGTTCGATCCGCTCCCATGTCACGGGTTGCTCCTCGGCCGCATCCGGCTCGGGAAGACCGTCCTCATGGAAGATCACGCTGGGTCGCGCCCAGCCTTCTGCCACCTGCTCGTCCGCCGGCGGCAAGAAGAGGTTGACGCCAACTACCTCAGGCCAAGTGGAGTCGAGACCAAGATGGTGGCGCAGCAGCACTCGAACAATCGCCTCCAAGCGATAATACCCGCTTCGTAGTTCCTCGGGATCATCGATTCCCCTATGCACGATGTCCCCACGAAGAGCCACCAGGCGGCGTAGCGGCAATTCAAGAAGCTCGGGATCCCAACCTGCGTCGTTCAACAGTGCCTCGATCGCCTGCGTCTTCTTACTGTGTTCGGGAGCAAAAGCCTCGATTGCACACCACATGAAAATGACCGCCTCGGCGGTCGGCCCGAGCTCGATCGCCCTCAGGTACCAGCGAGCAGCCCGGACAGCTGGGTTGCCCTCGTCGTCAGATCCGAGCTCCGCCAGGCGATGAAGCGCCTGAAGCTCGGTCTCTGTGGCTTGATAAGGCAAGTAGTGCCGAACCAGATCATTGCGGTCGGCAACGGCGTAGGGCTCGGAGCCGTGGAACAGGATCACATCCTCGAAGAGCTGCTCCTGGGCGATCCGATCATCAAGGACAGCGCAAACCACGCCCATAGCGGCCCTGGCCGCTCCCCGCCACTCCGCCATCGCTTGTGTCAGTTCCATCGTTGGCTCCGAGTCAATCTGAACGATCGTCAGCCATTGGCCGTCGCCGACCTCCGCCGAACTCTCCATGTGCTTGTCGAAGGCCAGGTCCAGTCCCGGTCGCTGCTGGATCGCTGTTAGCTGTGTTCTGACCGGCCCGATGACATGAAACAGTCGAATATCCCCGATCGGCACGGTCTCGGGGAAGCCGGCAATGCCCATCGACCGATATCCGAGCCGATAGACGGCCCGATCAAATGTGGGCACGGCAGAAGGCTCACTCAGCGCATCGACGCGCTGCTTCAGCTCACCAGCGGGGAAGAGATCGGAAAAGCTCTCTGTTGTCATCGTCGGTCGACCGCCTCCGAGTTTGTCGGGATTTACTCGGGGCCACAACCGGACCTACCGGATGACGATGCTGATGCAGACACAGGCAATCGAAATGCGGTTGATGTAGGCCGCTTGGATTTGTGCGATCAGACATCGAGTCATTAGCACAGGATCCCATTGCCATCGTCCAGCTCGGGCAGCTGTTGAGGGATCGCCCGGCCGAGTGGTTCCTGATGACGATTGACGTAGAGCTGAACCTGGAGCATGCTCCCGGGCTTCTCCAGCAGTCATCGCAGGTCCTGTCGACCGTGACGCTCACACTTAGAACCAGGCGATGGTGATCTGCTCGCGCTCCAGGGAAGTCTTGCTCTCCTGGGAGCTGAGGATGCTCCAGAACGGCCGGTTCCGCTCGACACTGCCGAGCAAGTCCGATCCGTCGTCGCAGCTGTAGTTGAGCCAGCGATTTGCGACCTGGACACCGGCGCCGGGCACGAACTCGCAGCGCTGGCCGCCAACTAGTTCGATGGCCCAGGGGTCTTGGTTGCCTTCGTTCACCGGCCGCTTTACGGGCAGCGGGCGGGTTAGCTCTATCCGAACTCCCTCTGGCTCCCAGGGTGCGAGAAGACAGATCACGGCCTCGGCACCGAGCTGGCCGAAGCAAGGATCAAAAGGCCCGGTGGTTTCGCCCTGATCCGCGAAACAGCGCCAGGCGTCCGAGCGCGGCGCGATCGGCGAGGGAATGGTGCAGCGGCCGGTTTGCTCAGTCAGGCTCAGGTCCGAAGTAAGCTCGCCGTCCGGTCCAAATGGCGTGTAGATGCGCTTCTCGGTGGATTCGACTCCGGAGGGGCCAGTCGGACCAGTGGTGCCCACGGCTCCAGTGTCAGGGTCATCGTCACCACCGCATCCAGTGAGGACCCCAATGAGGGCCGCCGTCGCAAGTGCCGCTTGGAGCCGAGCCTTCAGGGTCCTTGTCGGGCTAGTCGCCAATACATGACCCAGTTTCGGCGTCGATGCCGACGCAGCTCAGGGTTCGTTCATCCTCGGGCAACAGGTAGCCCGGCTCGCCGTGGGGGAGCTCCGCGGTGTACTCCAGGGGCGGGCCGGCAGGGGTGGCCGGCTCGGCCGCGGCGAGCGCCTGGCTGGAGTCGGCCTTGCCCGCCAACCTCCCGGCCTTGGAACCGTCGTTCTCACCCGTTGCTCGGCCCTCGGCCTGGCCCTTCTCAAGGCCTCGTTCCTGGCTGCGACCGAAGGCCTCTTCCTCGGCTACCTCCTCGGCCTCGGTTTCGGCGATCTCGCGCGCTTGGTCGGCGTCGGCGTCGGTCGGAGCCTGCGCTTCACCGACGAGATAGCCACCGACCCCAAATCCAGCGATGAGCAGGATCGCGATCGCGCCGAGTAGGGCGGTACGGGTACTCATGGCTCCTGAACCGAGACCTTCTCCGGAGCGGTTAGACCGGCGTCCTCGTAGGCCTTGCGATATGCCCCGCGATAGGCCGTGGCGTAGGTTTTCTCGTAGCCCTGTTCGCGTCCCTCGCGGAGACCCTGGGCGAAGCCTTCCTCAGCGCCGCGGGCGGCACCCTCGGCGCGCCCGGCCTCGGTGCCTTCCTGTTGAGCCGCGTCGATATCGGCACCGGAGGAGTCTCCGATCAGGTAGCCGCCGACGCCCGCGCCAGCGCCGATAAGCACGACCAGCACAATCACCATGACGAGCCGCGGACTCACCGTGCCTCTTCCAATGGGGCCCGTGGAAAGAAGTCGCAGCCGCCCTTGATCGTCTCCTTGCGATTGCCGAGCGGAGTCTTCCCGAGGAAGCGGTAGCTCAGCTTGAGGTATTGCCAGCGCTTGCCGCAGTCGCGGGGTCTAGAGACCTTGACCTTGACCGGGTAGTTGATGATCTTCCCGACGGCGCAGTAGGGCTTGCAGTTGTTGAACGGGAGGACTCCGCGAGATCGGGCGCGACGCTGGTTCCAACCCCGCCAGTGGAGGTCCTTGATCCTTCCGTTCGCGCCCATGAACAGCGTTCTCGGGCGGTACTGGCGGCGAGGCGCAAACCTGACGAAGAGCTTCTCCTTGGCCTTGTAGTCGACCTGGAAGCGCAGGAAATCGGTCTCCCACCCGATGCCATCGTAAACGGAGGGATCCGTGCAGGTGTCGGCGCTGCCCTCGGCGATGAAGCTGACCGAGTTCCCGTCCGCGGCGATCTCCACGGCGATGAGCCGAGCGACCGGCGTCCCCCAGGTGAAGTCGCTGAAGACCGTCCCCACCTGAGGTTCTCGCGGCTGGATCCTCGTCGCGTCGCGTGGCAGCCGAAGCGTGACCGCGTCGCGCGATCCACACCCTGCGCCGGCGAAGTCGTCGTTCTTCTTTGCGGTCTCGGAGACGACGAGGGCCGTGGCCGACGAAGCCAGGAAGGTGCCCACGACCAACACGAGGGCGGCGACAAAGACAACCGATGACGAACGACGAGACATGCGGAGCAATTACGAACCTCCCTTGTGAGCCGTCACCCCCGGCTCGTTCGGAAGCGACACCGCCTTCATCGGCAATCGGGCCCATCGGCTTTAGGCCGACATCGGCACAGACATCGGCGGCGCGTCTAAAGCGGCCCTACCGACCTGCACTTCCCGGGTCCGAAGCCCGACGAGGCGAAGCGCATCCGCAGCTCGAAGCTCTTCTGCGCTCCGTAGGAGCCTCCGATGTCGTGCGGGATCAGCGGATCGCAGCGTGGGTACGGTTATTGCTCAGCTGTATCCCTCGGGAGGCGGCGTCGCCTTGTCGGGCGGGATCTCGAAGCGCTCCTCGTACGCGCGATTCAGATCACGCCAGCCGGACGGGATCACCCTCTCGGCGCCCGCCTCCGCCGGGAACGGCTCACCGGTCAGTGTCCCGTCGAGCGTCGTCGCCAGGGCCTCGAGGCACAGGTGCCAGCCGGTCGCGTCCCGCGCGGCCTTGAATCGGTCGTCGAAGGTGTGCGTGAGGACCAGCAGGCAGCCGTCGTCGTGGGGACGCAGCGCCCACCGCAGGTGGTCGTCGCCCCACGTGTGGGCGAGCAACCGCGGAGGGTCGTACTCGATCACCTCGCCGTCGGGCATCTCGGGGATCTCCGGGTTCGGGAGGTAGGAGACCGTTTCACCGACCTGTGGCTCGAGCTCGAACGGGCTCGGGTGCCAGGCGGCCATCTCCCCCGGGTCGGTCAGCGCCGCCCAGGCGCGCTCGGGCGGATGCGGGAACGTGCGCTCGAACCGCAACACCGCCCGCCCCTGATCGTCCCTGAGAACTGCGTCGGCTGCGTGGGACATCGGTCACTCCTTCTCGTTGAGGTGTCCTTCGAGCGCGTCGAGGCTGGTGTGCCACATGCGCTGGTAGGGCGCGCCACCGCACGAGTTCCGCAAGGCCCTCCGGGCGCAGCTCGTAGAGCCGTCGCTGGCCGTCGGGCCTGCGCTCGACGAGCCCCGCCTCGCGAAGGATCCGCAGGTGCCGTGACGTGTTCGGCTGGCTCAGCCCCGTCCTTTCGACGAGCTCTCCGACCGGCCGCGGCCCCTCGATCAGCAGGTCGAGGATCTCCCGGCGCGCCGGCTCGGCGACGACCTCGAACGCCGTGGTCATGGCGTTATTTGATCATAGACTTATATGTGTAGTCAGTGATACTTGGTGTTCGGCAGACGGCTACGCTGAAACCGGTGACGCGTTTCGACAACCAGGGGCTCGACCACGTCGCGATCGCGGTCACCGACCTGGAGCGGTCGAGGCGCTTCTACGAGGACGTTCTCGGTCTCGAGCGTGTTCACGAAGAGTGGGACGTTCCGATCGTGCTTGCCGCCAACGGGAGCGGGCTGGCGTTGTTCGATCGGGATCTCCACCCGTCCTCGACGCCGGACGGCGTCGAGCCACCCGCCATTCGAATCCTCCACATCGCGTTCCGGCTTGCCCGGACCGGGTTCGACGAGGCGCGGGCCGCCCTGGGCGAGCGCGGAATCGAGGCTCGCTTCTCGGACCACGGCATCAGCCACTCGCTGTACCTCGACGATCCGGACGGGCATCAGATCGAGCTGACCACGTACGACGTGTGAGCGGCTGCCGGCGCCGCCTCGGCTAGCCCTGGAGCGTGATCAGCCGCTCCTCGGTGAGCTCGCGGACCGAGTACGCGGGGCCCTCGCGGGTGTTGCCGGAGTCCTTGACGCCGCCGTAGGGCATCTGGTCGGCGCGGAAGGTGGGCACCTCGTTGATCAGCACCGCCCCGTACTCGAGCCGCCGCCCGGCCTCGAGCCCGAGCTCGATGTCGCGTGTGAAGACCCCGGCCTGAAGCCCGAACCGGGCGTCGTTCGCGAGCTCGATCGCCTCCTCGAAGGAGCCGAACGAGTGCACGGTCGCGACCGGCCCGAAGATCTCGTCGCACCACACGCGCGCCTCGCGCGACGGCTCGCGGATCACGGTCGGCTCGAGGCAGCGGTCGTCGTCGGTGAGCTCGCCGCCGGTGAGGAGCTCGCCGCCGCTCTCGACGGCCTCGTCGATCCACTCCCTCACCCGGTCGCGGTCGCCGTGTGAGATCAGCGGCCCGACGTCGGTGTCGGGGTCCATCGGATCGCCCACCACCAGGCTCTCGACGTTTGAGATGAAGCGCTCCAGGAACGGCGACGCGATCGCCTCGTGGACGAGGATCCGCTGCACCGATATGCAGCTCTGGCCCGCGTGGGAGTAGGCGTGGAGCTGGGCCTTGTCCGCCGCCGTCTCCCAGTCGCCGTCCTCGTTCACGACGAGCGGCGCGGTGGAGCCGAGCTCGAGGTTGACCTTCTTGCGCGCGGCGCGCGCCCGGATGTCCCACCCGACCGCGGCCGAGCCGGTGAAGCTGATCGCCCCCACGCGCGGGTCCTCCGTCAGCACGCCGCCGATCTCCGACCCCGAGCCGCAGACGACGTTCAGCCACCCGGCGGGGAGGCCGGCGTCGACGAACGCCTCGGCGAGCTTGATCGACGAGATCGGCGTCTGCCCCGCCGGCTTGAGGACGACGGCGTTGCCGGCCGCGATCGCCGGCCCGAGCTTGTGGGCGACGAGGTTGAGGGGGAAGTTGAACGGAGAGATCGCGGCGACGATCCCGTACGGGACCCGGATCACGACGCCGAGCTTGCCCGCCCCGCTGGCGGAGCCCTCCAGCGGCACCGCCTCGCCGGCTAGGGTCCGCGCCTCGATCGCCGAGTAGGAGAGCGTGCCGGCGCAGCGCTGCGCCTCCACCCGAGCCGTCTTCAGCGGCTTGCCGGCCTCGGCGGCGATCGCGATCGTGAGCTCTTCCTCGCGGTCGGCGACAAGCTCGGCGGCCCGCTCGAGCACGGCCGCGCGCTCGTGCTGGGGAAAGCCTCCGGCGGCGAAGGCGTCGCCCGCCGCCGAGATCGCGCGGTCGACGAGCGCCGCATCGGCCTTCGCGACCCGGCCGACGACCGTGCCGTCGTAGGGGCTCTTTACGTCCGACCAATCGCCGGTCTCCACCCGCTCACCGGCGATCAGGAGCTCGTGGTCCGCGGCCTGAATCGTCTCCGTCGCCATTGTCCCCAGCGTACTACCCGTCCGCGTACGGCTGGAGCGGGACGCCGTGGTCGGTCTCCCGCATCCCGATCTCGTACGCGGCGCCGCCTCGCGAGGTGAGGCGCTCGGGGTCGCGGCCGTCGCGCTCCACGGTCAGCTCGAGGTCCGAGATCGAGCAGTTGAGCGTGTTGTGCTCGCCCCCGTCGGGGTCGGCGTACACCCAGGCGACGAAGTTGCGGGCGTCGGAGCCGACCCGGCCGCGCACCATGGCGCCGTCCCCCGGGAGCGTGAACTCGCAGCCCGTCGGGCCGTCGACGATCTCGGTCCGGCGCACGCGGTCCAGGCCGCCGAGCCTGATCCGGTCGTCGTCGAGGACGAGCATCCCGTTGGCGACCCAGGGGGTGGTCCAGGGGCCGAGCGTTATCCGTCCGGCGGCGAGGTCGAAGTAGCTTCGCTCACGCCCATCGAAGCGCTGGCCCTGGATCCAGGTCCAGCGCTCGGCGTGCTCGGGGCCCCAGTTGTGGCCGATCATCCCCGGCCACGCGTCGACGGCGATCTCCCTCCCGGCGACGGTCAGCCGGCCGCTGTAGGTGGCGTCGGGGTGCGGGCTGAGGAACTTGGTCCGCGGTAGCGGCGCCCGGTACATCCACCCGTAGGGGAGGTGGCGCAGCGGGTCGGCCCCGTCGGAGAACTCGAGCTCCCAGCTCGCCTCCAGCCCCTCGACCGCGATCTCGCCGCGTGCACGGCCGGGCTCCAGCACCGCCCCGTCGACGCGGATGTAGGCGCCTCCGCCCGCCGAGAGCTCGGTCGCCGGCACCGTCGCCTTCGCCGCGAGCGGTCGCTCGGCCTCGGCGTCGAAGAGCGTGAACCAGATCGACCCCGTCGGCTCCGCTCGCGGGCGCTTGTGCACCGTGTGGCGGATCCACACCCCGAGCCCCCCATCGGGGCGGCACGCCTTGACGTAGAAGCTCTCGTAGTGGCCGGCCCGGCGGTCGAGGTCCGGAAAGCGTGCCTGGGTGCGCACGCGCTGAACCTAACATGCAGAAGATGAGCCGGGGAAGGACTGCCGTCGTCGTGCTCGCGCTCGCCCTGGTGGCGGTCGCCGCCCTCGTCGGGCTCGTGTCGGCGAGCGGGATCGGCGGCGAGGACGTCCCGGCGGCGCTCGAGGGCCTCCCCGCCGAGGAGGAGCCGACCGCCTACGACCCGGCGCGCCGCGCCGAGTTCGAGGCGCGTGCCGAGGCGGGCTCGGCGCACGTCGTGTTCGCGAACAGCCCCGAGGGAGCGACCGCGACCGCGAAGCGGGTGGCGGGCTTTCGGGACGAGATCGAGGCCGCGACGGCGGGATCGGAGACGGACCCCGACCTCCTCGAGGCGATCGTGTACCTGGAGAGCGCCGGTCGCCCCGAGGTGATCGCGGGTAAGAACCCCGCGCTCGCGTCGGGGCTCGTCCAGATCGTCGCCTCGACGGGGATCAGCCTGCTCGGGATGGACGTCGACCTCGCCCGCAGCCAGAGGCTGACGCGAGAGGCGCAGCGCGCGCTCAGCCGGGACGACATCGCCAGGGTCGAGAGGCTCCTCGCCGCGAGAGCCCGCGTCGACGAGCGCTTCGACCCGCGCGAGGCGCTCGAGGGAGCTGTGCGCTACCTCGAGATCGCAAGGGGGCGCTTCGGCGCCGAGGACCTGGCGGTGGTCTCCTACCACATGGGGATCGGGAACCTCGAGAACGTGATCGGCGCCTACACGGGGTCCACCGCCTCGGGCGCCGGGACCGGCGCGGTGGTCGCGGACAACGAGCTCACCTACGCCGAGCTCTTCTTCGACTCCTCGCCGCTTCGCAACCCCGACGCGTGGGACCTGCTGTCCGGGTTCGGCGACGAGTCGAGCGAGTACTACTGGAAGGTGCTCGCCTCGCGCGAGATCATGCGCCTCTACCGCGAGGACCGCGACGAGCTCCAGCGGCTCGAGCGCCTGCACGCGGCGAAGGCGACGGCCGAGGAGGCGTTCCACCCGCGCTCGGAGACCGAGGCGTTCGACGACCCCGACGAGCTCGCCGAGGGATGGCGCGACGGCGACGTGGTCCCGATTCCCGAGGGCGAGGAGCTCGGCTACGTGGTCGGCCGCCAACTCGGCGAGGTCGCGTCCGACCTCGATGCCGACCCGGGGCTCTACCGCGGGATGCGCCCCGAGGCGCTCGAGGTGCTCGTGCGGATGGCCGCGTGGGTGCGGGCGCTGAACGGGGGCGAGGGAAGCCTGACGGTGACGAGCGCCGTGCGCGACCGCTCCTACCAGCGCGAGCTCGGCAAGCGCAACCCCGAGGCGACCGACGCGTACTCGCTCCACACGACCGGATGGTCGTTCGACGTCCTGCGCGACTACGAGAGCGACGCCCAGGCCGGGTCGTTCCAGTTCGTGCTCGACCGGCTCCAGGCCCTCGACGTGATCGACTACGCCGTCGAGCCCGACGCGATCCACGTCACCGTCTCGGGTCGCCCGCTGCCGTGATGCAGGGATCGGGCGGCGCGGAGGACGGGGCCGTGATCTTCGACCTCGACGGCGTCCTGATCGACTCGGAGCAGGTCTGGGACGAGGTCCGGGAGCGATTCGTTCGCGAGCACGGAGGCCGGTGGCATCCAGGCGCCCAGCGGGACATGATGGGGATGAGCTCGACCGAGTGGTCGCGGTACCTCCACGAGGAGCTCGGGGTCCCACTCTCGCCCGCGGAGATCTCGGAGGCCGTCGCGGGGCTCGTGGCGGAGGCCTATGGCGACGGCCTGCCGCTGCTCCCCGGGGCGACCGAGGCCGTGCGCCGGCTCGGCGCCGGCTGGCCGCTCGGCCTCGCGACCTCGTCGAACCGCGGGATCGTCGATCTCGTCCTCGACCGCGCCGGGCTCGCGGATCTGTTCGCGGTCACCGTGTCCTCCGAGGAGGTCGAGAGGGGCAAGCCGGCGCCCGATGTCTACCTCGACGCGGCGAGGAAGCTCGGGGTCGATCCCGGTGTCGCCGTGGCGATCGAGGACTCGACCAACGGCCTGCTCGCCGCCGCCGCGGCTGGCCTCGGCGTGGTCGCGGTGCCGAACCGCGCCTTTCCGCCGGCCGCCCACGCCCTCGAGGCGGCCGACGTCGTGCTCGGGTCGTTGGACGAGCTGACGCCGGCCGCGATCGAGGCGGTCGCAGCGCGAAGGTCCCGCTCCGGGGGCGGGTACCGCCGCTAGCCCTCGACCTTCACCTCCCCGACCATTCCCAGGTCCTCGTGGTTTCCGACCGGGCAGTAGAACCTGTAGCTGCCCGGCTCGCTCAGATCGACGGAGAACTCGCCCGAATCGCCCGCCTGGAGATCCTCGGGGAGCTCGGCCCCGCCGGTCGGTCCCTCGACCTCGAGGTTGTGCGGAGCCTCGCCGTCGTTGCTGACGTTGAACGTGACCTCGCCCGGCGCCACGCTCGGATCGGAGGGGTCGAACTTGAAGTCGGTGGCCGAGACGTCCACGGTCTCGCCGCCTCCGGCGGCGGTCTCCTCGGTCGTCTCCGTGGTCTCGGCTGCGGTGTCCTCGTCGTCATCGTCGCCGCCACACGCGGCGAGTCCGATCGACGCGGCGACGGCGAGGATCGCAATCGCGCTCCAGCGCGGAAGCGAGCGACGGGGTCCGGTTCGGTGCGATCTGGGCACGGTCGTCTCCTTTCGGCTGGACTGCCGTTGCCCGGTGATACGGGCGAGGACGCGCTGGGGATTGGCCCTTCGGGGCAGGAGGGGGCGGATTTCAATCCCGAGGCTGCGAGCATCCGTAGTTCCCCATGTGGTCGGTTTCGGACGAAGCGCTGCTCGCGGGGCTTGCCTCCGGGGACCCTGAGGCGGCCGCTGCGTTCGTTCGCCGGTTCCAGGCACGGGTCTTCGGCCTCGCGAGGACGATCGTCGGAGACGCGGCCGCCGCGGAGGAGATCGCTCAGGAGGCGCTGCTGCGGGCATGGCGGCACGCCGGGGCCTACGACCATCGCCGGGGCAAAGTGGAGACGTGGCTGCTCTCGATCACGCGCAACCTCGCGATCGACCATCTTCGGCTCAGGCGCGGCGAGCCGATCGACCCCGACAGCCTCACGGCGCGAGAGGCGTTGTTCATGCGCGCCCCCGAGGACCCCGGAGGGGAGGCCCACGCCGAGATCGAGGAGCTGCGCGCGGGGCTCGCGGCGCTGCCGGCGGAGCAGCGGCGGGCGCTGCTGATGGCCGCGCTGTGGGGGTTCACGGCGAGCGAGATCAGCGAGATCGAGGGCGCGCCGCTTGGAACCACGAAGTCCCGGATCCGCAGCGCGATGCTGAAGCTGCGCGGCGCGCGGGGGGTGCCCGATGAGCGATAGGGCGAGCTGCGAGGAGCTGCGCGCGGTCGCGCCCGAGCTCGCGCTGGGGATCGCCGGCGGCGACGAGCGCGCCCGCGCGCTCGGCCACCTCGCCGAGTGCTCCGCCTGCCGTCGCCATCTCGAGGAGCTCTCCAGCCTCGCCGACGAGATGCTTCTGCTCGGCCCGGCGCAGGAGCCCCCTGCGGGGTTCGAGTCGCGCCTGCTCGGCGAGGTGAGAGAGCCTCGCGAGCCCCGGCGCCGGAGGCCGTTGATCGCGATCGGGGCGGCGGCCGCCGCGGCGCTCGCGACCGCGCTCGGGATGTGGCTCGCGGTCCGCGACGACCTCGAGATCGCGGACCGATACGAGGAGACCCTCGCGGTGGCGAACGGGGAGTACCTCGCCGCCCAGCCGCTCTCGGCGCCCGGCGGCGAGAGGGCGGGCACGGTCTTCGGATACCAGGGCGAGCCCTCCTGGGTCCTGGTCACGGTCGACCCGTCAGACCGTGTCGAGCCCGGTCGCTATGACGTCCAGGTGATCACGCCGGATGGCAAGCGCGACGGCGTCCGCCCGATCCGGGTCACTCCGAACGGCGGCGGGGGCGGTGGATCGATCCCGATCGACTTCCACGAGGTGAGCGAGGTCCGCCTCCTGGGGCCGGGGCGCGGGAACGTCCTTCGCACGGGCTGGACACACTGACGCGCGGTCAAGCGACGCGAGCCGGGTCCGCGTCTACGCGTGCCGGATCGTGACCACGTCGCCGTCCCGGACGACGTAGTCGCGACCCTCCGTGCGAAGAAGCGCGCGCTCGCGCGCGGCCGCGTACCCGCCGGCGTCGACGAGCTCGCGCCACGGGATCACCTCCGCGCGGGCGAACCCCGCCTGGATGTCGGAGTGCACCTTCCCGGCCGCGGCCCACGCAGTGCCGCCGAGCCCGAGGCTGCGCGCCCGCGCCTCGGAGCCTTCGTGCGCGGTGAAGAAGGTGATCAGCGCGAGGAGCTCGTACGCGGCGCCGATCAGGCGCTCCAGGCCCGACCCCGGGATCCCAAGGTCCGCCCGCATCTCGGCGGCCTCGTCGCCGGCGAGCTCGGCGAGCTCGGATTCGATCCGGGCGGAGATCGCGATCGCGGCGGCGCTCGTCCCCGCCGCGTGAGCCGACACGGCCTCCGGCACCTCGGCCGCGTCCTCGTCGACGTTGGCGACGTACAGCACCGGCTTCGAAGTGAGGGCCTGGAGGCGCCGCGGCGCGTCGGCGACCGCCTCGGGTGGGGGCACGGTTCGCACGGGCTCCCCGCGGCTCAGCGCGTAGACGACCCGCTCGAGCCACTCGCGCTCGGCGACCGCGCCTTTGTCGCCGGACCCCGCCTCCTTCGCCACCCGACCCAGGCGCGCCTCGGCCTGCTCGAGGTCGGCGAGCAGGAGCTCGGACTCGACGGTCTCGATGTCGCGCGCGGGGTCGACGCGCCCGTCGGGGTGGGGGACGCCCTCGTCGGAGTGCGCACGGACGACGTGGCAGATCGCGTCGGTCTCCCGGATCCCGGCGAGGAACCGATTGCCCAGTCCCTCGCCCGCGGCGGCGCCCCGAACGAGACCGGCGATGTCGTGAAACTCGATCGTCTCGGGCACGACCGGGCTCGCGCCCACCGTCTCGGCGACCGCCGCGAGGCGCCTGTCCGGCACCTCGACGATCGCGACGTTGGCGTCCACCGTCGTGAACGGGTACACCGCGGTCTCAGCGGCGGCGCGGGTGAGCGCGTTGTAGAGAGTCGTCTTGCCCGCGTTCGGGAGCCCGACGATCCCGACCTTCACGGCGATCGTCGCGCGAGATCGGGACGGGCGGCGCGGTAGCCGTCGAGCCCCGGCACCGCGCGGCCGAGCACCGCGCCCAGCGCCGCGCCGGCGAGCACGTCGGAGGGGTAGTGCATTCCGAGGTAGGGGCGGCTGAGGCAGATCAGCGCGGCGATCGAGTAGAGCGGCAGGCGAGCGCCGGGCGCGAACCGCGCCATCGCGGTCGCGGCGGCGAGCGACGAGGTCGCGTGCGCGGACGGGAATGAGAGCTTGGTCGGGGCGCGGGCGAGGGGCGGATGCTCCTCGATCAGAGGACGTTGACGCCCAACCGTCACCTTGACCGCGAAGTTGATCGCGATCGCCGCAGGTCCTGCCCCCGCCCCGGTCAGCCAGGCGCTCCGCCGTCGCGGGTCGACCGACGCGCCTATCAGCCCGATCGCCGTCCAGGCGGCCGCGAACTCGCCCGCGACTCCGAGTCCCTTCATCACGGTCTCGAGCGGCTCCCAGTGTCCCCGCGTCCGCAGGAATCGAAGCGCGGCCTGGTCCGCGCGCCCGAGGGCGCCGAGGACCGGGTTGGGTGGCGCCACCCGGCGACCCGGCAGCAACCGGGATCGAGGTCGCCTCGAGCGCCGCGATCTCAGGCGGTCGATCACGCGGGCAGGATACGCGCGACCGCGAGGATCACGGCCGCGCTACAGCTCGCGGCGCAACAGCGTCGTCGCCGCCTCGGCGAGTCGCCTGTGCGGCGGGCGGCCGTCCCATCCGTCGGCGTCAATCTCCTCGGACCGCTCGAGGTCGCGCTCGAAGGCCTCGCGGAGGCGGCCGGCGAAGGTCTCGTCCCAGACGCAGAGCGTCACCTCGTCGTGGAGCTGGAAGGAGCGGTTGTCGAAGTTGACCGTTCCCACCGAGGCCCAAACGCCGTCGACCACCAGCGACTTGGCGTGCAGCATGGTCGGCTGGTACTCGAAGATCCTCGCACCCGCGTCGAGAAGCTGCCCGTACGCGGCCCGGCCCGCGAGGCGCACCAGGCCCTTGTCGATGTGGGGGCCGGGGACGAGGATGCGGACTTCGACACCGCGCTCGGCTGCCTTAACGAGGGCCTCGGCGAACGCCGGACGAGGCACGAAATAGGCCGCGGTGATGTCCATCGAGCGCTCCGCCGAGGCGATCGCGAGGTAGTAGAGCGCCTCGACGTTGGTGTCCCCGACCTTCGCCGAGGAGCGGACGAGCTGCATCGGCCCGCCGCCTTCGAGCGGCTCGAGCTCGGGGAGCTGCCGCTCGTCGGCGAGCAGCTCGCCGGTTCCCTCGAGCCAGTTCTCCGCGAATGCGCCCTGCATCCCCCGCACCACAGGCCCGCGGACCCTGACATGAGTGTCGCGCCAGTGGTCGGGGTCCTCCGCGTCGCCGGTCCACTCCGAGGCGATTCCGACGCCCCCGGTCATCCCGACGCTGCCATCCGCAATCAGCAGCCTGCGGTGGGTCCGGTTGGCGATCCTTCGGACCGCGTACGGCTTGGGAGGGCGGAATCGGACCACCCTGACCCCCGCCTTCTCCATCTCGTCGACGAGGCCCGTGTCCATCTTCGCCGCGCCGAGCGCGTCGAGGATCACCTTGCACTGGACCCCCTCCCGGGCCTTTGCGGATACCGCGCCGGCCACCTCGTGAGCGATCTCGCCGCGCCAGTAGATGTAGGTCTGCACGTTCAGGGTGCGCTCGGCCGACGCGATCGTCTCCAGGAAGGCAGGAAAGATGCGGTCGCCGTTGATCAACAGCTCAGCCTCGTTGCCGTGCGAGATCGGCGCCCCGGTGAGCGCCTCGGCAGCGCGAAGGAACTCCGGCGAGTCGACGGGCACCGACTCGCCGAGGTCGTAACCGAACGCCCCCTCGCGCCGGTGGCGGAGGCTGTCGGCCGCGTACCAGGACACGGCGGCGGCGCCGAGCGCGGAGGGGAAGGCATAGCGCCGCCATGTGCGCTTCCAGGTGGGTTCCCCGTCGCGGCCGGGCAGCGCCGGGCGGAGCTTCATCCGGTCACCGCCTCGAAGGCCCCGGCCTCGACCCGGAAGCGGGCGTCCTTCATCTCGATCAGCTCGCCGTCGACGTTGAACCCCGTCGTGCCGTCGGTGAGGACCTCGAGATCGCGACAGCGGCGACTGCGCACCCGGCGCTGCGCTTCGATCCCACCGGCGCGAAGGCGGTAGGCGTGAAGGATGAGCCGGGCCCGAGAGCCGGCCTCGATCACGACGACGTCGAGCTCACCATCCTGTGGATCGGCCTCGACCGTCGAGCCGCCGCCGAAGGCGCCGGTGACAGCGACGCTGACCTGCCACGCCGGCCCGTCGAAGCTGGCGCCGCCGTCGCAGCTCACCCGGCAGCGAACCGGGCGGGCGCCGAGGCCGGCGCGAACCGCCCCGACGGTGTAGGCGAGCGGCCCGAGGAGCCGCTTGAGGCCGCCGGCCTTGCGCGCCGCGACCGGCGACAGCCCGGCGCTCGCCGCATTGACGAACGGCCGCGACCCGATCCAGGCGAGCTCCAGCGATCGAGTCGCGGTGCCCGCCACCGCCACCCGGCAGGCCTTGGACGGGTCGAGCGGGATGCCGAGCGCGCGGGCAAAGTCATTGGCGGTCCCTGCCGGGATCACTGCGAGCGGGACGCCCGCCATTCCGGCCACCTCGGCCGCCGTGCCTATCGACCCGTCACCGCCCGCTACGACGATTCGGGAGGCGCCGGACCGCACCGCCTCCCGTGCCCGGTTGAGCGTGAACGGGAGCACCTCGGCGCCCTGCGCGCGCAGGAGGCGGCCCGCCTCGTGGGCGCCGCCCCGGCCGGACTCGGGGTTGGTGAGCAGCGCGACGGTCAGCTCAGGTCGGCAGCTTGCCGCGCCCCTCGCGGCCCTTCTGCGCGCTCTTGTTGGTCGCCTTGCGCGAGCTCGAGAACGGCTTCTGCAGCCACTTCCCGAGTTTCCCGGGCGCATGGCCGGCGGCGCTCTGGCCGGTTCCGAGCGTCCTGTCCACGCCCCGCTGCGGGTACCGCGAGAGGCGCGGAAGCAGGAACGCGAGCACCAGCAGGACGATGCACACACCGACGATGATCGCGATCGTCATTGAGAGATCCCTCCTCCTAGTCCGCTTCCGTTGCACCTCGGGATATACCCGGCGCTCCCGGGGGTAAACGGGCACAATCCCGCCCGCGTGGAGAAGGCCTCCTCACCGACCATGGTCGCGGGCTACGAGCACAGGCCCGGAAACCACTGCGGATCGACCGCGCTTCGCAACCTGCTCGCGTTCCACGGCGTCGAGCTCTCCGAGGAGATGGCGTTCGGCCTCGGCGCCGGCGCGTGCTTCTACTACGTCGTCCTCGAGGGCCAGTCGCCGTCGCGGTTCACGAACGGCCGCGCCGCCCGGCTCGAGGAGCAGTTCGTCGAGCTCACGGGAGCCCCGCTGAGCCTCGAGACCGCCGACGACCCCGAGACCTCGTGGGACGAGGCCCGCCGCGTCGTCGACTCGGGAAGGCCGGCGCTCCTGCTCACCGACCTGTACCACCTCGACCACTACGGCCGCTCCGCCCACTTCCCCGGTCACGCGGTGGTGCTCGCGGGATACGACTCCGACCGGGCGTTCCTCTCGGACACGGCGTTCGAGGAGCTCCAGGCGACGGCGCTTCCCAACCTCGCGCTCGCCCGCCACGAGCAGCACCCCGCGTACCCACTCGCCGGGCACCTGTTCCACGTTCCCGAGGAGGTCACGCTCGGCGACCCACGCGATGCCGCGCCGCGGGCGATCGAGCGGGCGGTGGAGGGGATGCTCGAGCCGGAGTTCGGGGAGTTCCAGGGCGTCCTGGCCCTGCGCCGGCTCGCCGCCGAGGTCGAGGAGTGGCCCCGGGCGGCCGAGGACTGGCGGTGGTGCGCCCGCTTCGGCTACCAGGTGATCGAGCGCCGCGGGAGCGGGGGCGGGAACTTCCGCCGCATGTACGGGCGCTTCCTCGCCGAGGCCGGATACGCCGAGGCCGAGCTCGCCGAGGAGGCGGCCGAGCGCTGGACGGCGCTCGCCGGTGAGCTCCTCGCCGCGAGCGAGGCGGAGGATCCCGATCCGCGCCCGTGGGCGGCGGTCTCGGAAGGCGCGGTGGCGGTCCTCGACGCGGAGGAGCGGCTATGGACCGCCCTCCGCGAGTGACGCATCCGGTAGTCCATGGACTACCAAACGCGTCACTCACCGCTCCCCAGCGGGACTGGCAGTGCTCGGGGCGACGGCGCCGCAGCCGCGGCATTGCCGAGTGCGGCGACCGCGGCGTTTCCCGGGGAGAACGGCCGCATCGCGTACTCGCAGGACGGGACGATCTCGACCATCTCGCCTGACGGCTCTGACTCGCAGGAGCTGGCGGCTGGTAGCCAGCCTTCGTGGTCCCCGGCCGGCAACCGGATCGTGTTCATGTTCGGCGATCTCGTTTCCACGATGAATGCCGACGGCGGAACGATCGCGCGGGTCGTCGATGCAGGCATTTCGCTGGGGGCGCCCTCGTTTTCGCCGAGCGGCCGCAGGATCATTTACTCGACCTCCGGCACATCACCGCGATCCGGGCGAACGGCACCGATCCGCAGCTCTTGTCCGCGGCGGCGATCTCAGCCACCCGCGGTACTCCCCGAACGGAAAGCGAATCGCCTTCTCAGGGTTACTGCGCGGCAAGGAGAAGTCCGGGATCTCTGACGGATCGCGTCTTCGGCGGCTCACAAAGCGCGGGTCAGACGTGGGACCGGACTACAGACCCGATGGACGGCGCATCGTCTTCACCCGGGGCGTCGTGAACAGCTTCTTCAAGCCGATCCGCACGGTGCGACCCGCTCGCCCAGCTGGCAGCCGCTACCAGACGGGTCGTGAGACCGGACGTTCCTACTTGATTCACGCCCGGAGCCGGGCGAAGTAGGCGAGCTTGGGGCCGACGTGGCGCTCGAACACGAGCCCCGCGGACTCGGCGCGGCGCCGGAGCGCGTCGAGGGTGACCATGTGCGGGTCGCCGAACAGCTCC
>JBOGZL010000293.1:0-2107 GCA_050697195.1 Solirubrobacterales bacterium | reverse complement strand
CTAGGCCACCGGGGTGGGGGCGGTCTTCGCGGCCTGGAGCCGGACCCAGAACGTGCTTCCCCTGCCGAGCTCGGACTGCACCCCCATCTCGCCCCCCATCACCTCGACCATCCGCTGGGCGATCGAGAGCCCGAGGCCGAACCCCTCCTTCTCGAGCGAGTTGCGACCGCGGTAGAAGCGCTCGAATATCCGATCCCGTTCCTCTCGGGGAATGCCTGTGCCGGTGTCGCTGACCTCGATCAACACGCTGCTTCCGGGTTGGGGCGTCGGCGCTTCGGCCGGATCCGTAGGCGAGGACCCACCGGAGCGCGCGCGAAGCGTAACGGTCCCCTGGGGGGGCGTGTTCTTGTACGCGTTCGTGAGCAGCGAGATGAGGATCTGGCGGACTAGGGCCGGATCCCCGTCGGCGAACACCCCGGACTCGACGTCGAGCTGAACCTGGACGCCCTCCGGCGGAACCAGCGCCTGGACCGCCTCCTGCGCGGCGATCCTGATGTCGACGACGTCGCCCTCGCTCTCCCCCACCGCCTCGATCCTCGCGAGCGTGAGCAGCGAGTGCGTCAGGCGACTGATCCGATCGGCGTCCTCGTTCAGCCGCTGCAGGAAGTGCTCGAGCGCCTCCGGATCGTCCTTCGCGCCGGCCCGAAGGACCTCGATCGCCCCCGAGATCCCGGCGATCGGATTGCGCAGCTCGTGCGCGGCGTTGGAGATGAACTCGCGCTCCGCGACCTCCTTTCGCAGCTCCTCGGTGCGATCCCGCACCACCAGCAGGACCGCGTCTTCGGCGGCCAGCTCGCGCACCTGGAGCGCGTACACCCGCTCCCCCACGCGAAGCGCGTCGCTCGACGCCTCGCCGCGCTGCGCCGCGCGCCGCAGCCATGGACCGAGGGCGTCGATCGGGGCGCCGTCGTCTCCGATCAGCGGCGCCGCCGCCGGGTTGGAGAACCGAACCGCGCCCTGCTTGGAGACGACGAGCACCGCCTCGCTCAGGGCGTGAAGGATCGCGGACAGCCGGTCGCGTTCGCTCGACAGCATCCCGAACGTCTCGCGCAGCGCCGCGCGCATCGAGTCGAGCGCCCTCGCCAGGTCCCCGATCTCGTCTCGCCCCCGCCCCGGGACCGGAATGTCGAGCCGCCCCTCGGCGAGCTGCGCGGCGCTCGCCGCGAGCCGCTTGAGCCGGACCGTGAACAGGCTGGCGACGACGAGCCCCAGCAGGACCGCGATCCCGACCGCGATCGCGAGCGCGGTGAGCCTGTCCTCGCGCACCGCCTCCAGCGCCCCGCGCACCTCGGGCGGCCGGGTGGCGCGGGTGAGCAGCGCTCCGGCGATCTCGCCGTCGCGAAACACCGGCACCGAGACGTCGGTGACGTTGCCGCCGTGCTCGCGCACGATTCGCCCCCCGCGCAGCCCGGCCCGGATCGCCTCCCCGGGTCGCCTCACCTGGGTGAGGTCGACGCCGAGCACGATCTGGGGGCTGATCAGCCGACCCTTGCGGTCGAATGCCCACGCCACGAACGCCTCGCTGCGGTTGTCCTCGAGAATCGAGTTGGTGGCGCTGCGGTTGAACTCGCCGAGCTCGTCGGCGAGCGTCACCGTGCGACCGACCGAGATCTCGACCGAGCGCGACTGCGCGGACTCCTCGCTCGAGCGGCTCACGAACGCGTACACGGATGCCCCGGTGACGATCCCCACCCCGGCGAACGCGAGGCCGAGCCACAGGCGGACGCCGACCCGGCGACGGGGGCGGACCGGCCGATCCGGCCTGCGGAGAGCAGGCGTCATATGTATCTCTTAACACAAACTAGGGACACGGATGACCGAGCGCGCCCGGCGGGGCGCTTGCGTCAGCCCAGCGTCGACTCGAGCCGGTAGAAGAGCGCCTCGAGCGCGAGCTGCTCGGAGACGTGGACGCGCAGCCGGCGGCGGGTGTCGAGGACGAGCTCGGTGGCCCGGCGCGGCGCCCGCGGGTCGAGCCCCTCGGCGTCCGCGGCGAGCTCGGCGGTGCGGTCGGCGTTGTCGGCGAGCTCGGGCGCCCCCTCGACGACGGCGGCGAGATCGCGGAACCACGTCCCGCACAGCGACAGCCCCAGATCGAGGACCTCGGTCC
>JBOGZL010000292.1:0-2235 GCA_050697195.1 Solirubrobacterales bacterium | reverse complement strand
GCGCCGCCGGCGTCGTCGATCACGGTGTTGCCGGTCGGGACGAGCACCTCGCTTCCGCACCGGGCGACGAGCCCGTTCTGGCGCAACAGCCCGATGCCGGTGCGGGTCGCGCTCGCGAGGTTCGGCTGCGCCTTGCGCAGGGTCTTCGCCAGCCCGCCCAGCTCCCGCTTGCGCAGCAGCTTGCGCGTCTGGCGCAGCCACGGGCCGGAGGCGGTGATCGTGCCGGGGAGCTCCCTGATGCTGGGCTCCAGCGCCCGGGCGAACGAGCGCAGCGGGGGCAGGGACTCGCTCAGGTGCTGCAGCGACGGCTCCGCCCGCTCCAGGGTCGGCGCCAGCTCGCGCACCGTGGCGCTGAGGTTCTCCGACTCCGCCGCGAGCGCCCCGGTGGTGATGTTGAAGTTCGTGATCAGGTCCTTGAGCTGCTCCTCGCGGCTGACCAGGGCCCCGAAGGTGCGGCGGAGACCAAGGATCAGGCGCGAGAGGTCGTGCTGCTCTGTCCCGAGCAGGGCGTCGTTGACGATCGCGGAGTCGCGCCCGGCGGGCCCGCCGTAGCTGAACGAGTCGTTGAGCGCCTGGGCCCCGCTCTCGCCCTGCACGTCGGGATCCTGGGTCTCGTCCTCCTCGGCGGTCGGCTGACGGTTGAGGCCCGCGCCGAAGCCCTCCAGGAACTCGCTCAGGTTCTGGCGATCGGGCCTCTGGAGCGTGGTCAGCACCTGGTCGAGCTGCACCGCCACCGCGGTCTGGGTGGCGGGTATCGTCCCGCCGTCCTCGAGCTCGGGCGCGCTCGGGCTCCCCGGGCTGGTGTCGAGGAAGTAGTTGCCCTCGAGAAACAGCCGCGGCCGGATCTCGACCGTCGCGTCGCTGTGCAGGGGGAGCCCCTCGTCGTCGACCGTGAACGTGACCTCGGTCAGGTTGCCGTCCGCCTCGACGTTGGTCACCTCGCCGACGTTCACGCCCGCGATCCGCACCGGGGCGGTGGTGCGCAGGGTGGCGGCGTTCTCGAACACCGCCTTCGCCTCGTAGCCCTTGCCCGCGAACGGGATCTCCTTCGCGAACGCGAGGTAGGTGCCGAACAGGATCAGGGCGACGGCGATCGCCCCGACGGCGGTGCGGCTGAGGCCCCTGGGCCCGCGCCGGTACAGGCGCTCGTCGTAGGGCTTCGCCTCCCCGATCGCGGTTGTCTTGCGATCGCGCGCCATCACTCCGTGCCCCCGACGACCTTGTTCGGCTTCGTGATCGAGTCCGGCATCAACCCCTGGTTGCCGGGCGGGTTGCCGATCACGGTCCGGCCCTCGATGTAGGGCTCGCGGCCTGCCTCGCACTCCCGCGTCTGCCCCGGCGAGGCGGTGTTCGGATACGGGTTCGAGTGGAGGAAGTTCGCCGGGTTGGGTCCTCCGCCGCTCGCGACCCCGGTGGAGGGCACCCCCTCGTTGTTGGGGGAGCTCGGGGCGCCCGGACCCGACAGGACGATGAACCGCTGCCAGTTCCCGAGGCTGTTGCCGAGCCGCCCGGTGTCGGCGATGTTGTAGAACAGCAGCGAGCCGTAGAAGCACACCGACTGCGCCGGGGTGATGAACCGCAGCGTCGGGCTGAGCTCGTTCGAGAACGTGGTCAGCTGGTCGATCCCGTTTCGAACCACCGGGTCGTCGTTGAAGCGCCGCAGGGAGGCGGCAGTCGGCGGGAGCTGGCGGTTGAACCCGGGCGCCTCGAGCAGCGCCGGGACGCCGACGGTCGCGGCATCGGCGAGGTCGGGCGCGGTCCTGCGCAACGCCCGGGCGCCCGGCGCGAGGTCGGTGAACAGCCCGGCCGTGTTTCGCAGGAAGGGCCGGATCCTGGGCATCGTGCGGATCGCCGTGTCGAACGTCGGGGGCGTGCGCGAGATCGTCTCCTGGATGAACGGCCGCGCCACCTCCGCCAGCGCGGCGAAGGTCGTGTTCAGAACGGCGAACATGCGCGCCTGCGCCTCGGCCACGGGCGCCACCTCGCCGGCGGTGTCGCGAAGCGAGGTGAAGAAGCGGCCGAGCTGGGTGTCGCGGGAGGCGAGCACGCGCGCCACCGGCTCGAGCCGGGTGAGCGCCGGCGCGAGCTTGCCGATCGCCTCGTTGAGCGCCGGCCCGCGGGCGGCGATCGCGCTCCCGAACTCGACCAGGTTGCGCTGGACCGCGAGCCGCGTGGGCTCGTCGAAGATGTTGAGGACCTCGTCGAGCTCCACCGGCTCCGGCCTCGCGCTGTCGA
>JBOGZL010000291.1:0-7456 GCA_050697195.1 Solirubrobacterales bacterium | reverse complement strand
CTAGGGCGCCAGACGCTCGGTGACCGCCCCGCTCGCGTTGACGGCCACCACGGTGGGCACGACCGCGATCCCGTACTTGCGGGCGAGGTCGGGGCGCTCCCTGACGTCGAGTGTGAGCAGGGGTTTCCCCTCGCCGCGAAGCCGCTGCTCCCACTCGCGGCACTCCGCGCACAGCGGGTGCGTGAACTCGACGTAGACCTCGCGGTACCCGTCGAGCCCCGTGAGATCGGAGGGATCGATCCGGCCGTGGCGGCGAGGCGAGATCCCGCGCAGCCGGGCGCCGAGACGGTAGATCTCGCACCCGACGCAGAGCCCGGTGCTCGCGGACAGGAGGGCGAGCGCAGCGACGAGCCCGCCTAGCACCGTGCCAACGACAGGCGCACCCAGCCACCACGCGATCGCGGCGGCGGCGAGCACGACCGTCCCGATCGCGTTCGCGAGCCGGGGAGGGCGGGAGTCCTCGAGCGGGCCCTCGCCGAAGCGTGGCTGGACGAGCGCGAAGTAGGCGAGGCAGGGCAGGCACCAGCGGCGGCCGGCCGTGAGGCCGAGGAGGAGCTGTGCGGACATCACCGCCCACGCGAGCGGCCAGCCCAGGATCGCTCCGAGGAGCGCCACCGACCCAGTCACCCCCTGGCTGACGCGCGGCGCGCGCGAGTCGATCACGTCGGTGTCGCGGTACGGATCGGCTGTCGGTCGCGTGGTCGTCGTGGCTCTTGTCGTTCGATCTGGCCCCGGATCAAGTGTGGCAAACCGGTTCGGCGCGGCTAATACGCTTCCCGAGCCGTGCTCCCGCTGAAGGACAACATCCCGACGCTGCGGTTCCCGATCCTCACGGTTGCGCTGATCGTGCTGAACGTGATCGTGTTCGGGATCGAGTACACGTGGTCGCAGGATCGGGGCTCGGCGTCGGGTCGGGCCGGCCAGCTCGGGGCCTCCGAGTACGACGTCGAGCTGATCGAGCTCGGCGCGATCCCGTACCGGATCACCCACCCAGGCAAGGAGTGCGCGCTTGGGGTCGTCGGGAGCCAGCAGGCCGACATCGTGTGCGAGGGGACGTCCGAGTACCGGCAGGCCGAGAGCCAGACGCCGGGCGGCGTGGTCGACCTCGACGAGCCTCCCTGGTGGGTGACGGTCTTCACCTCGATGTTCCTTCACGGTGGGATCCTCCACCTCGCCGGGAACATGCTGTTCCTGTGGGTGTTCGGGAACAACATCGAGGACTCCGTGGGACGGGTGATCTTCGTCCCCTTCTACCTGCTCGCCGGGATCGTGGCGGTCTACGCGCAGGCGTTCCTCGACACGAGCGCCACGATTCCCACCGTGGGCGCGAGCGGGGCGGTGGCCGGGGTCTTGGGCGCATACGCGCTCCTTCACCCCCAAGCGCGGGTGCTGACGCTGGTATTCATCATCTTCTTCGTCACCCTGGTCGAGATCCCGGCGATGATCATGCTCGGGATCTGGTTCGCGCTCCAGTTCCTGCCCGCCGTGGGCCAGCTCGCGACTCCCGACGTGACGGGAGAGAGCGGCGGGGTCGCTTACTTCGCGCACGTGGGCGGCTTCATCGTCGGGCTCGCGCTGATCAAGCTCCTCGCAAGACGCCGGGAGGAGGCGCCGGGGGAAGGGCCCCCGTACCCGGTCTACTGATGGAGCCCGAGGTCAGGACCGCGATCCTCGTCGTCGGAGTCGTGTTCTGCGTCCTGTTCCTGACCCTCACGCTCGGTGTGGTCGCCGACTCCGGGCTCGACATCATCTCGGTGACCTCGTTCGCGATCATCGCCTTGATCGCGATCGGGCTGATCGGTGCGATCCGCAATCCGCCCGATGGCTAGCGAGCCGCTCCCCGCGCCTCGTCCGACCACCCCGTGGACCGGCCGTCGCTGAGGCGCCGCGCCTGGGCGGCCGTTGGCGCCGTCCTCGCGGCGGGGGTGATCGCGGGTGCCGTGGGAGGCGCGCTGGTGGAGCCATGGGAGGACGATCCGGCCGCGTCCGCGCCCCGGCCCGCGGAGCGGGTCCCACCCGCCGCCGAACCCGCCCGGACCTCGCGCTTCGCGCTCCAGGCGCCGACCGACCCTCCCCCGGTCGAGATCGACTTTCGCCATCCACCGCGGTCCGGCGTGCTGTTCGACGTCGATACGGGCGAGGTCCTGTGGGAGCGCCACCCGGACCGCCGCCTTCCGATCGCGAGCCTGACGAAGATGATGACCGCGCTCCTGATCGCGGAGCGCCACCGGCCCCGGGAGGGAGTCGCGATCACCCCCGAGGCGCTCGCGTTCGAGGGCTCGGGGGTGGGGGTGTTGCCGAAGGGCCGCAAGGTGAGGCTGGAGTCGATGCTGACCGGGCTCCTGCTCGTGTCGGGGAACGACGCGGCGATCGCGCTCGCGCAGCATGACGCCGGGTCGGTGCCCCGCTTCGTCCGGCGCATGAACGGCCGCGCGCGCAGGCTGGGCCTCGCGTGCACGCGCTTCTCCAGCCCTCACGGGCTCGAGGACAGGGGCAACCACTCGTGCGCGCGCGACCTCGCAGCGCTCGCCCGCGCAGATCTCGCCAACCGCCGCATCCGCGAGATCGCGGCGACGAACCAGGCCCGGTTCCCGTTCCCTATCCGCGGCGGCTTTCTTGACCTCTACAACAACAACCCGTTCATCCGCGCGGGGGTCGAGGGGATCACGGGATTGAAGACCGGGTACACGGACGCCGCGGGCCGCTGCTACGTGATCACCGCGCGGCGGGGCGGCCGCCACCTCGGGGTCGTCCTGCTCCACACTCCGCGCCCCCTCGACCAGGTGCCGGCGCTGTTGCGCGCCGGCGCTCGGCGCGGTTAGACGGTCAGGTGGTGGCGAACGAGTAGTTCGCGCGGAAGACGTTCCCCGGGTCCCAGCGCTCCTTGACCGCGCTCAGGCGCTTGCAGCTCTCGGCCGGGAACAGGGTGTCGAACCCGGCCCGCTGCTCGGCGAAGTTGAGATAGCACCCGCTCGTCGACCACGGCGCGAGCGCGTCGCGGAGGACGTCGAACTGGTGCGTGATCGCCGGATGGGCGCTCGGGTCCATCAGCGACCCGATCGAGTTGAGCACGTACGGCGCGTCGATCGACGGAAGCGCGCCGCCGTCCGGCGCGGGGGTCGAAAGCGCGCCACCGAGCTGGCGCAGCTCGGCGAGCAGCAACGGGGAGCCCGAGTCGGGCCCGGCCGCCTCGACGAACGCGTCGACCGTCTCCTCGGAGAGCTCATCGATCAGGTTGTGGAAGCCCGCCGCGGGGACCGGCTGCTCGGGATCCATGTGGACGCCGACGAGCTCGGCCGCGGGGATCGTCCCGAAGGTGTCCATGATCGGGTCGCCGATCTCGCGCAGCGGCGCTATCACTTCCGCCCCCTCGCTCTCGCCGCCCGCGAACGTGACCCCGAGCGTGACCACGAGCCTGTCGCGCAGCGGCTCGGGGACGAACGGCAGCGGCGGGGGATGCAGGAACCTCGCGATCGAGGTCACCTCGTCCGGGGTCGCGGCGGCCCACTCGCGGAAGCGGTGGAAGATCTCGCGCCCCCCCGCTCCGTCGAAGATCAGGTTCCCGGCGTAGACCTCCGCGAGCGGATAGAGGTCGATCTCGATCGCGGTCACGATCCCGAACCCGCCGCCGCCCCCGCGCAGCGCCCAGAAAAGCTCGGGGTCGGAGCCGGCGTCGACCCGCCGCTGCTCGCCGTCCGCCGTCACAAGCTCGACCGCGTGGACGCTGTTGCACGCGAGCCCGTAGCGGCGGCCGAGCCACCCGAGGCCGCCGCCGAGCGTGTACCCGACCACGCCGACGTCGGGCGAGGTGCCGGCGAGGCCCACGAGCCCGTGCTCCTGGGCCGCGTTGAGGGCATCGCGCCACAGCAGCCCCGCCTCGGCCCGCGCCCGCTCGGCATCGGCGTCCACCACGATTCCGTTCATGCGCTCGGTCTTGACGAGCAGGACGTCGTCGGACCACTCGAGCGATCCGGCACCGTGCCCCGTCCCCTGGGTGACGACGCCGAGGTCGTGCTCGCCCGCGTGGCCGACCACGGCCGCGACATCCTCGGCTCCGGCGACGTACGCGACCGCCTTCGGACTCTGGTCGACGGCCAGGTTCCACGCCTGGCGCGCCTCGTCCCAGCCCGCGTTCTCGGGCCGCACGAGATCGCCGGCAAGCTTCGCTCCAAGCTCCTTGAGGCCCTCGTCGCTCAAGATCGCGGGAGACTATCGGTGCTCAGGCCACCCGGTTGGGCGGCTCGGCGCCGTCGAGGGCCGCGAGCACGTTGTCGGCGACCAGCGAGGCCATCCCATCGCGGGCGCGGGTCGTCGCCGAGCCGATGTGCGGGAGCAGCACGCAGCGTGGCGCCGCGAGCAGATCCTCGTGAACCTTCGGCTCGCTCTCGTAGACGTCGAGCCCGGCGGCGCCGATCGATCCCTCCCGCAATGCCTCGGCCAGCGCCCCCTCGTCGAGGATCGGGCCTCGCGCGGTGTTGACGATCACCGCGGTCGACTTCATCGATGCGAGCTCGGCGGCGCCGATCAGGCGCGCCGTCTCCTCGTTCGCGGGTACGTGGAGGCTGAGGGTGTCGGAGCGCTCGAGGACCTCCTCCAGGTCAACGCGGATCGCTCCCAGCTCCCGCTCGGCCTCGGGCTTCGCCCTCCGGGCGACGTAGAGGATCTCGCCGGCCAGCGGTCGGACCAGGCCCGCGTAGCGACGGCCGATCCGCCCGAGCCCGACGACCCCGAAGGCGGCCCCGCTCAACTCGGTTCCGAGGTAGGCGCCGGGGTCCCACCCCGTCCACCGTCCTGCGCGAAGGTCGCGCTCGGCCTCGCTCATCCGCCTCGCGGCGGCGAGGGTGAGAGCGAGCGCGAGCTCGGCGGTCGCGTTCGTGAGCACGTCCGGCGTGTTCGTGACCGCGATCCCGCGCCGCCGGCAGGCTTCGAGGTCGATGCTGTCGTAGCCGACGGCGAAGTTCGCCACGACCCTGAGCTGCGGTCCGGCCGCCTCGAGCAGCTCCTCGTCCACGGTCACGGTGGGATCGGAGACGATCGCGTCGACCCCGGGGGCGAGCTCGCGCAGGCGCTCGGGGGTGGCGTCGAGGCCGCCCTCGCGTATCTCGCAATGTGCCTCGAGCCGATCGCGGCCCGCCGGCAGCAATCTGCGGGCGATCAGGACGGTGGGGCGCGGGCCAGACACATCCGCCATCGGCGGACACGCTACCGGCGACGAACGGGGTATCGTGGGCAGCGCGGTTTCTGCCGACGGCGCGGCGCGGCGCTGGTGGTCGTCCTCGACCGACTGGACGCGGGCGAGATCGGAGCGTACGATCGTCTTGGTGCCCGGCTGACGTTAGACAGCCTCCCGATCGAGAAGCCGTCCAGCTCGGCCTTCCAAGCGTGGACGGGCAGCGCGCCCGCGCCCGGCCGCGTGGCTCGGCGGCGGCGCGCGAGCCCCGCCTCGAGGGTCCACCGTAGAACGCCGATCTCCGAGCACTCCGAACTGTCACGAAGTCGTCACGCTTAAGTCTTGTTACGTGACACCTGGCGGCTTACGGTCCGGCCAGGACCGCAAGCCGATGCCTGAGGTGACGCGAAAACAGAAGGGCGACCTCGCCGAGCTAATGGTGGCGTGCGACCTCCGCCGGCGCGGCTGCAAGATCGCGATCCCCTTCGGCGAGGAGTCCGACTACGACCTTGTGATCGACCGAGGCGGGAAGCTTGAACGGGTGCAGGTGAAACACGCTGACTCTCGTGGTGAGGTCATATCTGTTCAGTGCTACTCGAACTCCCTCACGAACGGCAGGGCCAGATCGGTGAAGCGTTACACCGCCGCCATGATCGACTGGCTAGCGGTGTACGACCGCGCCACCGACCGCTGCTACTACATCCCTGCACGCGAACTCGGGAGCGGTCGACGAGAACTGCGCCTACGGATAACCCCGCCAAGAAACAACCAGCGAGCGGGAATCCGATACGCCCAAGACTACCTCGAACTTGGACGAATATCCGCAATCGAGGTTGAACATGGAGCCAGCCGGGCTCGAACCGGCGCCCTCATGCTTGCAAAGCATGCGCTCTTCCAACTGAGCTATGGCCCCTGGCGGCCATTGTAGGATCGCAATCCGCTCCCCACGGCGCGTTCACACGCGGGTCATTTCTCCCACCCCCCTTGTGAGAGACTCCGGCCGAATGGGTAGGTGAGGGAGCAGATGGCCTCCAAGACCGATACCGCGACCGAGCCCGTTGGCGAGCGCGAGCAGGTCGAGAAGTCGCCGCAGGCGGTCGAGGAGGCAAGGCGCGAGGCCGAGGAGGCGACCGGCGCGAAGCCCGGCCAGCGCGCCGAGGTCACCAACCTCGAGATCGTCCAGCACTACTTCAACCTCGCGGCCGACCGCCTCGGGCTCGCCGACGACGTCCGAACGGTCTTCTGGGAGCCCTACCGCGAGGTCACCGTGCAGATCCCGGTCCGGCTCTCGGACGGAAAGATCCACGTCTACTCCGGGTACCGGATCCAGCACAACGGCGCCCGGGGGCCGTACAAGGGCGGTGTCCGCTTCCACCCCGAGGTGGACATCGACGAGGTCCGCGCCCTCGCGTCCCTGATGACGTGGAAGACCGCCGTCGCCGGGATCCCCTACGGCGGCGCCAAGGGGGGCGTCAACTGCCCCGCGAGCAAGCTCGAGCAGCACGAGCTGCAGAAGATCGCGCGCTCCTTCCTCGACAAGATCGAGAAGGTGCTCGGCCCGACCCGCGACATCCCCGCCCCGGACGTCAACACCAACGCCCAGGTCATGGCGTGGTTCATGGACGAGTACGGAAAGCTCCACGGCCACACGCCCGCGATCTGCACCGGCAAGCCGATCGCGCTCGAGGGCTCGTACGGCCGCGAGGCGGCGACCGGCCGCGGGTGCGTGTACATGTTCCGCGAGGCCGCCCCGCACCTCGGGCTCACCCCCGCCGACACCACATTCGTCGTCCAGGGCTTCGGCAACGTCGGCTCGTGGGCGGCGCGGATCATGCAGCAGCTCGGGTGCACGATGGTCGCCGCGTCCGACGCGAGCGGCGCGATCCGAAACGACGAGGGGATCGACGCCAACACGCTGGAGGAGCACATCCGTGCGGGCGCCACGCTCGCCGAGTACGACGGTGGCGAGCCGATCGAGCCCGACGACCTGATCGCGGTCCCCTGCGACGTCTTCGTCCCCGCCGCCCTCGGCGGGATGATCCACGAGGGAAACGCCGATCGCGCCGAGTGCAAGGCGATCGTCGAGGGAGCGAACAGCCCCACCACCCCCGCCGCCGACCGGATCCTGCACGAGAAGGGCGTGTACGTGATCCCCGACGTGATGGCGAACGCGGGCGGCGTCGTCTGCTCCTACTTCGAGTGGGTCCAGAACCTCCAGCACTTCCGCTGGGACGAGCGCGAGGTGAACGACAAGCTCGGGAACATCATGCGCCGCGCCTACCGCGA
>JBOGZL010000290.1:0-22584 GCA_050697195.1 Solirubrobacterales bacterium | reverse complement strand
TGGCGATCTTCGCGAGCCTGTTCGGGATCGTCAACACGCTCTCGATGTCGGTGATCGAGCGCACGCGGGAGATCGGCGTGCTGCGGGCGCTCGGCTCAACCCGGTGGCAGGTGCGCCGCCAGATCGGCGACGAGAGCCTCGTGATCGGGTTGATCGGGGCTCTGCTCGGGATCGCGGTCGGCGCGGTGCTCGGATGGGCACTGCTCGAGGGCCTGTCGTCGGGGATCCCGGGGGTCGAGTACCGGCCTCCGCTGACAACCATGATCTGGGTCGCGGTGGCGGGCCTCGCGCTCGGCCTGATCGCCTCGATCCTCCCGGCCCGCCGCGCCGCACGCCTCGACGTGATCCGGGCGCTGAGCTACGAGTAGGCCCTATTCTTCCCCGCTCGGGCAACTAAGAAAGGAAGAGACTTGGCAACGGCCTCCAGGAGCTACGACATCGCCGACGTCGCCCTCGCGGACGACGGGGAGCGGCGGATCGAGTGGGCGGACCGCCACATGCCCGTGCTGCGGCAGATCCGCGAGCGCTTCGAGCGCGAGCGCCCCCTCGAGGGGGTGCGGATGGCGTGCTGCCTCCACGTGACGACCGAGACCGGCAACCTCGCGCGGGCGCTCGTCGCCGGAGGCGCCGAGGTGACCCTCTGCGCCTCCAACCCCCTTTCCACCCAGGACGATGTCGCGGCGGCGCTGGTCGATCGCTACGGGACCCAGGTGTTCGCGATCAACGGCGAGGACAACGACACCTACTACCGCCACATCTACGCCGCCGTCGACACCCACCCCCAGATCACGATGGACGACGGCGCCGACGTCGTCGGGGTCCTGCACGGCGAGCGAACCGAGCAGCTCTCCGAGGTGCTCGGGGGGACCGAGGAGACGACCACCGGCGTGATCCGGCTCAAGGCGCTCGAGGCCGAGGGCAGGCTCGGATATCCGATCGTCGCCGTCAACGACGCGATCACAAAGCACTTCTTCGACAACCGCTACGGGACCGGCCAGTCGACGCTCGACGGGATCATCCGGGCGACGAACGTGCTCGTCGCGGGGCTGCGCGTCGTCGTGATCGGGTACGGGATGTGCGGCAAGGGGGTCGCGATGCGGGCGAAGGGACACGGCGCGCACGTGATCGTGTGCGAGGTGGATCCGCTGCGCGCGCTCGAGGCGCTGATGGACGGGTTCGAGGTGATGCCCGCGGTCGAGGCCGCTTCGGTGGGCGACGTCTTCGTCTCGGTGACCGGGAACCGCGACGCGATCAATGGCCGGATGTTCGAGCGGATGAAGTCGGGCGCGATCGTGTGCAACTCGGGCCACTTCGACGTCGAGGTGAACAAGGACGAGCTCGACGCGGTCACCGACGAGACCTTCAAGGTCCGACCGTTCGTCGAGGGCCATCGAACGAAGGACGGCCGCGAGATCTTCCTGCTCGCGGACGGACGGCTGGTGAACCTCGCCGCGGCCGAGGGGCATCCCGCCGCGGTGATGGACATGAGCTTCGCCAACCAGGCGCTGTGCTCGGAGCACATGGTGAAGAACCACGCCTCGCTGGAGAAGCGGGTGTACACCGTGCCCGACGACATCGACCGCGAGATCGCGCGCCTGAAGCTCGCCTCGCGCGGCGTCGAGATCGACGATCTGACCGAGATCCAGCAGAAGTACCTGTCGAGCTGGGATCAAGGGACCTAGCCGCGCTGTCGACGTGAGGGCCATGGTCTTGGCGGCGGGCCTCGGCACGCGCCTCCGTCCGCTCACCCACGAGATGCCCAAGCCGCTGGTGCCGGTGCTGAACCGGCCGATCATGGCGCACGTCCTGGAGCTGGTCGGCCGGCACGGCTTCACCGACGTGATCGCGAACCTCTCCTACCTCCCGGACCAGGTCCGGGAGTGGTTCGGGGACGGCTCCGGCTACGGCGTGTCGCTCGAGTGGCGGTTCGAGGAGGAGCTGCTGGGGACCGCCGGGGGAGTGAGGAACGTGCGCGAGTTCTTCGGCGACGAGACGTTCCTCGTGATGGCCGCCGACGCGCTCACCGACATCGATCTCCGAGCGCTTCGCGCCGCCCACGAATCGAACGACGGGATCGCGACGCTGGCGGTGAAGCGGGTTTCCGACACGAGCGAGTACGGCGTCGTGGTCACCGGCTCCGACGGCCGGATCCAGGGTTTCCAGGAGAAGCCCGACCCCGCCGAGGCGCTCTCCGACCTCGCGAGCTGCATGATCTACGTGCTCGAGCCCGAGATCTTCGACTTCTTTCCCGACAAGCCGGAGGTCGACTTCGCGCTCGAGGTCTTCCCCGCCCTGCTCGAGAACGACGTGCCGTTCTACGTCCACGAGACCGATGCCTACTGGAACGACGTCGGCTCCCTCGACGAGTTCAGCCAGGGGAACTTCGACGCGCTCGCGGGCGCGGTCGCCGTCGACCACGGCGCGGAGCGGGTTCGGGAAGGGGTCTACGTCGCCCCGGACGCGGCCCTCCCGGACGACGCCGACATCGAGCCCCCCGTCCTGGTGGGCAGCGGGGCGGAGGTCGAGGCCGACGTCGCCCTCACGGGACCGGTGGTGATCGGCGATCGCTGCCGGATCGGGGCGGGGGCGAGGATCCACCGGGCCGTACTGCTGGCGGGGACGGAGGTTCCCGCCGGGACGATCCTCGCCGAGGCGATCGGCGCCCGGCGCGCCTGAGCGTCGCGCCCGCGGCGGTATGTTTGACCCCGGATGAGCGCCGAGAGGGACACCGGGGCGTTCCAGAGCGCGCACACGAAGACGATCGTGGTCCCGGTCGCGCGCGCGTATGCGGCCTGGGAGGACGCGGACCTGAGGCGGGAATGGCTCGGCGAGGACGCCGGGTTCGAGATCCGCGAGGCGACCCCCGAGCGCTCGCTGCGGATCGCATGGATAGACGGTCAGACCACGGTCTCGGTCTCCTTCTACGCCAACGGGCGGGCGAAGAGCCAGGTCCAGGTGATCCACGAGGGATTCCCCGACGCCGGCACCGCCGAGCGGGTGAAGGCGTACTGGGGCGAGCGGCTCGAGCGACTCAGGGTGCTGCTGGAGGGGAGTCGCGGATGACGGCCGGCGGCGAGGGGTTCGTGCTCGGAGAGCCCGCTCCGGAACTGAAGCTTCCCGACACCGACGGCCGCACCCGCTCGCTCGCCGAGGCGGAGGGAGCGCCGGCCGCCGTCGTGATCTGGACCTGCATCCACTGCCCCTATGCGCGTGCGTGGCACGGCCGGCTCGCGGACGCGGCGCGCGACTACTCGCCGAGAGGGGTGCGGTTCTTCGCCGTCAACTCGAACGACGGGGACCGCTACCCGGCAGATTCCTTCGAGGGCATGCGCAAGCGAGTCGCCGAGGAGGACTGGCCGTTTCCGTTCCTCCACGACGAGGACCAGGACACCGCACGGGCGTGGGACGCAAACGTGACGCCGCACGTCTTCGTGCTCGACTCCGAACGCAGGCTTCGCTACCAAGGTGCGCCCGACGCGGACCACGCGGACCGGTCCCAGAACGCGTCGTGGCTACGCGACGCGCTCGACGCCGTTCTGGAGGGCGAGGCGGTCGAGCGCGCGGAGACCGATCCGGTCGGCTGCTCCGTGAAGTGGAAGCGTGACTGAGCGCCGCAGGCTGGTCCGGGTCCCGGCCTCGTCGGCGAACCTCGGGCCAGGCTACGACGTGCTCGCGGCGGCGCTTTCGCTTCACCTCGAGCTCGAGGTGAGCGAGTCGGACGAGTTCGCGGTCGACGCCGAAGGGCTACCGGTCCCAACGGACCGCACGAATCTCTGCGTGCGGGCGTTCGAGCGCCTCCATCCCGCCGACGGGCTTCGGTTCGAGGTCCGAAGCGAGTTCCCGGTCGCGGCCGGCCTCGGCGCCAGCGCCGCCGCGATCGTCGCCGGGCTGATGGCCGCCGAGCACCTCTTCGAGCTCGCGCTCGAGCGCGAGGAGCTGCTCGCGCACGCGGCGGAGCTCGAGGGACACGCCGACAACGTCGCCGCGGCGCTCTACGGGGGCTTCGTGATCTGCTCGCCCGACACCGAAGCGCCCCGCGCGACGCGATTCGATCCGCCCGAGGGCGTCGAGGCCGTGGTCGTGATCCCGGACGAGACCGTCCTCACCGAGGACGCCCGGCGCGCGATCCCCGACGAGGTCCCGCTCACCGACGCGCTCGCGAACCTCGCGGCGGCCTCCCTGCTCGTGCTCGGGGTGCAGCGATCCGACCTTACCCTGATCGAGCGGGGGCTGGCGGACCGGATCCACCAGCCGCGGCGAGCGCATCTGTATCCGCGGTCGGCCGAGCTCGTCGCCGAGGCACGCGAGCTCGGCGCGATCGGCGCGACGATCTCGGGCGCCGGCCCGAGCGTGCTCGTGTGGACGTTCTGGCAGAACACCGGCAACGTGGTCGCCGCGCTCCGCGAGCGGACGGACGGGTGGGCCGAGGTTCGCCGGGCGCCGTTCTCGCCGCTCGGGGCCGACGTGCCCGAGCTGTAGCCGTGTGTTCGGGCGTGGCCGGGTTGCACGCCTCGGACCCGGGCGTAGGGTGGGCGGCAAGGGCAGGCGACAGGAGGGAGCAGCAGCGATGGCAGCGATGGAAGTGAAGAGCTTCGATTCGCCGGACGAGACAAGGCCGTTCGAGGGGAAGGGCAAGATCGGCATCCTCGAGGTCGGGGGCCGAAGCGTCGGCCGCGCCGTGTTCGAGCCGGGCTGGCGGTGGTCGAACAACGTGAAGCCGATCGCCGGCACCGATTCCTGTCAGGTCGCCCACTTCGGATATGTCGTGTCCGGCCGCATGAAGGTGACGATGGACGATGGCGCAGAGGCCGAGATCGGTCCCGGCGACCTCGTCTCGATCCCGCCCGGGCACGACGCGGAGATCGTCGGCGACGAGGCGTGCGTGATGGTCGACGTGGGCGACGAGGAGGGGGACTACGCGAAGCGCGATTAGCCGCTGGCCGACCGCCTCGCGGGCGCGCCCTTCGGAACCTCAGACCGTGAGCCGTCGGACGACGCGTCTCAGCGTCGCCTCGACGTGGTCGGGCTCGAAGGCGACCTGCGCGCGGGAGAACCGCAAGGGGATGCGCCCAGCGGCTGCGTGTGCCTGATCCCGACGCCGGTCTGCGGTCTGCTCGGCCGCGGTACGGTGGTAGCGAAGTCCGTCCGTCTCTACGACCAGCCCCAAGTCGGGCCAGTAGAAGTCGACCCTGTAGCCGTCGACGTGTTGCTGCGTCAGCGGCAGTGGCAGGCCCGCGCGGCGAGCTATCGGGAGGAACTGCCGCTCGAGTTGCGAGTCGGTCAGGGCGAAGGTGTGGCTGTCGAGCAGATCGCGCAGGGCGGCTGTACCGGGTTCCCGGGGGCGTTCGTCGAGTGCGCGCCGGAGCGTCTCCGGATTCGTCAGCTCCAGCTTGTCGGCGTCGTTTACCGCCGCCTCCAAGGCCTCCCTGCTCGTGCATGTCGCGATGTCGATAAGAGTGCGAACCGGCGTGGTTACCGGTATTCGATGGTGGGTCGTTACCTCCGAGGCCCCGAGCCGTGCTCTTCGGTGCGCGATGATCCCGTTCGATCGAGGGCGCCGGCCACTGGGGACCGAGAGCTCGATTCCGCTGGGTTGGGGGGCGCGCATTCCCCATAGACGGGCGCCCGTGCGGTGGCTGAGCACCGCGTCGGGTCCCGCGCTGAGGATGGCGGCCGTCCAGACGCCGTGCCGGGACAGCCGGGGACGCCCGAGCGCGTAGACGCCGGGCCACCTTGTCCGGTGGAGGCGACCGCGTCCAATGCGGTGCTGGATCGCGTGTGAGTGAAACCCGAGCGCCAGGAGCTGCCTGCGACTCACCACACCGTGCTGGCGTTCCGCGAGCGCCCACGCCTGCCGAGCTGGTGAGTGGACACCTTTCGACCCCATGGGCATGAAAAGTGTCCAGCCGTGAGGATCCGCCCCCCGGATTTGTGCAGTCTCGCCGGTACCCGCGCGAGTTCGCCCCCCAGCGTCAGTCCAGCAGTCCCACCTGGCGCAGGATCGAGACCGAGTCCGAGTACACGTCCTTGCGCTTCACGAGCCCGTCCTCGAACGGGATCAGGTCGACGCCGCGCCATTCGACCCGCTTCCCGGTGGGCGCGGCCTCCAGCTCGCCGCGGCGCATCGGGTTCGCGTGCGTCGCGCTCGCCGTCCACTCCTGGGTCACGAGGCGGTCGCGCACGTACGTGCGGCGCGACTCGAACCTGATGTCGGGCCACGTCTCGAAGATCGACCCGATGTGCTTGCGGACGTCGGCGCCCTCGGCCGACTCCCCGGCGGTGTGGTTCTCGAACACCATGTCGGGCGCGTGCATCGCCATGATCGCGTCGAGATCGTGGGCGTTCCATGCGTCGTTGTAGCGCGCGATCGCCTCCCGGAGAGCATCGGGTGAGTCGCTGTCGCTCATCGTCATTCCTTCGCTATTTGCGTTCTTTTGGCCGCGTAGAGGCCAGCGGGTGGCGCCCGAGGCCCGACTATAATCCTCGCTCCGTCGGTCCAACCCGTCGCGCGCCCGCTCGAAGAAGGCGCGGAACCCGGGAGGTCAGATGACAGTCCGCTACTCGCCCGAACGCGCCTACCGCCCCCGCGTGTCGCCGCCGAGCGTCGAGGATCGCGACGCATGCGCACTGTACGCGGCGGTGCGAAAGGACGGGACTCCGAGCCGCGAGCTGGTCGGCGTCGCGCTCGAGTCGCTGCAGAAGATGCTCCACCGCGCCGGAAACGTCGACGGCGAGGGCGACGGGTGCGGGGTGCTCGTCGACATCCCTCGCGGGATCTGGGCCGAGGAGGTCCGCTCCGGCGGCCACAACCCCGCGCTCGCGCTCGATCGCGCGTTCGCGGTCGGCCATATCTTCATCGAGCGCACCGCCGACCTCGAGCGGACCCGCCACGATGCGCGCGAGATCCTCGGGCGCGGCGGCTTCCGGATCCTCGCCGAGCGCGTGGGCGCGGTTGACTCCGCCGCGCTCGCCCCGACCGCGCGCGAGGAGGAGCCGCACTTCTGGCAGGTGTGCGGGCTCGTAGCTGACCCCGAGCATCGCGACCGCGTGCTCTTCGACCTCCTGGTCGAGCTCGAGCAGGAGCTCGGATTCCACATCCCCTCGCTCTCGCCGAGCACCTGCGTGTACAAGGTGATGGGCGCCCCGAAGGTGCTCGGCGCCTACTACCCCGACCTGGCCGACGAGCGGTTCGAGACCGTCGGCTGCTTCGGCCACAACCGCTACTCGACCAACACGTGGCCGTCGTTTCGCCGCGTGCAGCCGTTCTCGGTCCTCGGCCACAACGGAGAGATCAACACGATCGAGCAGCTTCGCCAGGAGGTCGGGATGCTCAACGTGCCGATCGAGCCCGGCTGCTCGGACTCCCAGGACCTGAACCGAGCGATCGAGGCGCTCGTGGGGCGCGACGGGATCAGCCTCGCCGAGGCGATGGAGATGGTCGTGCCGCCGATCGTGGACGAGATCCGCACCCTCCCGAGCGAGCTCCACGGCTTCTACATGTACCTCCGCCAGGCGATGGGGCCGTTCGCGCAGGGCCCGGTGGCGCTGATCTCGCGCCACCACGACGAGTGCGTGTTCTCGGCCGACGCGCTCGGCCTCCGCCCTCTGTGGCAGCTCGAGACCGACGAGCATTTCGTGTTCAGCTCCGAGCCCGGCGTCGTCTCGGTCCACGACCTCGAGTCCGAGCCGAAGCCGCTCGCGCCGGGGGAGAAGGCGATGGTCTCGATCGACCGCGAGCGGCGCATGGCGACGCTGCATCCGCACGACGAGACCCTCCACGCCGTCCGCCGCCGCTGGTCCGAGCGCACCGGCGTCTCCGAGTACGACGCGTTCGCCCGCGCCCTGGAGACCGGCGGCCCGCTCGAGGGCGCCGAGATCCCCGGATACTCGAGCGCGGGCCCCTCGGAGCCGGTCAAGGTCGAGGAGCCGCTGCTGGCCGGATTCGGATGGCTGCGCGAGGACTCCAAGCTCGTCCAGCAGATGGCGTCGAACGGCGCCGAGCCGATCGGATCGCTCGGATACGACGGGCCGCTCGCCGCGCTCTCGCCGGAGCGCCAGAACCTCGCCGACTACTTCAAGGAGACGGTCGCGGTCGTCACCAACCCGGCGATCGACCGCGAGCGCGAGATCGAGCACTTCTCAACCCGGGCGCTGTTCGGCGCCCGGCCCTCCGCGCACGAGCCCTCCGACACGCGCACGATCGAGACATCGTTCCCGGTCCTGCTCGGCGGCCATCACGACCTCGCGCCGCTCTCCGACGAGACCTACCGCGAGATCGCGCGCGACCACAAGACGTACCTGCTCGAGGACCTGTGGGAGGAGTTCCGCGGGAGGGCGGGCGCGATCGACATCTCGCTGCTCGAGTCGGAGACGACCCGGGGGGCGGTGGAGCGGATCAAGCAGGAGGCGGTGAAGGCGGTCCGCGACGGGGCGGAGCTGCTCGTGCTCACCGACCGCACCGTGTACGACGGCGAGCGCCGCTACATGGATCCGCATCTCGCGACCTCGACGATCGACCAGGCGCTGAAGCAGTTCCGGGTCGACCCCGGCGAGGAGAACCTGCGCAGGCGGTGCTCGATCGTCCTGCGCTCGGCCGCCCTGCGCAACGTCCACGACGTGGTCCTCGCGCTCGGCCTCGGAGCGAACGGCGTCTGCCCCTACGTGATGGTCGAGGTGATCTGCGTCGACGATTACAAGCAGGACGTCGACAACATCTGCAGCGCGCTGCGCAAGGGAATCGAGAAGGTGATCTCCACGATCGGGATCCACGAGGTTCGGGGCTACGCGCGCCAGTTCTCCTCGATCGGGATCAAGCCCGAGCTCGCGGAGATCTTCCAGACCGAGCACTACTGCGCCTCGGAGCGCGGCGGGGTGGGGTTCTCCGAGCTCGACTCCGACGCCGACGAGCGCCACAAGGCCCTCCGGGACCCCGACGGCGGCAAGCCGGCGAAGACGTTCCGCTTCTATCCCAAGGTCTACAAGGCCGCGGTCGCGGCGTCGAACGGCAGCGGCTCGTACGAGGAGTACGCGGACAAGGTGCGCGAGCTGGAGGCCGCGAACCCGATCTCGATGCGCCACGTGATGAGATTGCGGTCCGACCGCGAGCCGATCCCGGCGGCCGACGTTGACGCGAGCGTCGGCAACCACGACTACCCGATCGTGATCTCCTCGATGAGCTTCGGGTCGCAGTCCGAGCCGGCGTTCCGCGCCTACGCGGAGGCGGCGAAGGCGATCAACATCTTGTGCATCAACGGGGAGGGCGGGGAGATCCCCGACATGTTCGGGGACTACCGGCAGTGGCGCGGGCAGCAGGTCGCCTCGGGCCGGTTCGGGGTCTCCGCCGAGATGCTGAACTCCTCCTACGTGGCCGAGATCAAGATCGGCCAGGGCGCAAAGCCGGGCGAGGGAGGCCACCTCCCCGGCAAGAAGGTCTCCGAGAAGGTCGCCGCCGCCCGCAACGCGTCGCCGGGGACCGACCTCATCTCGCCGTCGAACAACCACGACCTGTACTCGATCGAGGACCTCGCGGAGCTGATCGACGAGCTGAAGACCGTGAACCCGGACGTGCGGGTCTCGGTCAAGGTCCCGGTGGTGCCGAACATCGGCACGATCGGGCTCGGGATCGCAAAGGCGGGGGCCGACATCATCACCCTTTCGGGGTTCGAGGGCGGGACGGGCGCGGCGCGCCAGCACGCCCTCCGACACGTCGGGCTGCCGTCCGACATCGGCACCCGCGCCGTCCACAGGGCGTTGATGGAGGCGGGGATCCGCAACCGGGTCGAGATCTGGGCCGACGGCGGGTACCGTCACGCCCACGACATCGTGAAGCTGCATTGCATGGGCGCGAACAGGGTCGCATTCGGCACCCTGGCAATGGTCTCGCTCGGGTGCACGATCTGCCGCGGGTGCCAGCTCGACACCTGTCACGTCGGGATCGCGACCTCGATCGAGACCGTCGAACAGGCGCAGGAGCACGGGCTGAAGAAGTTCACCCCCCAGCACGTCGACGGCGCGGCGGAGAGCTGCGCCCGGTTCTTCGAGGCGATGGGCGAGGAGGTCCGCCGGGTCGTGGGCGAGCTCGGGTACGAGCGCGCCCAGGACCTGATCGGCCGCTACGACCTGCTCGAGCAGGTCTCGCACTCCGAGCGCCTCGACCTCGCGGAGCTGATCACGCCGCTGGAGGAGTACCTCGATCTCGAGCCCGCCGACCTGCCGGTGCCCGCCGACGTCGAGGCCGAGCAGCGCGGGGCGCCCGGGCTGGTGATGGCGAGGCCGATCCGGATGGAGGCGAAGGAGGCATCGGCCCAGATCGCCGGACTCGCCGGCACCCTGTTCTCGGGCGACGTCGTGCGCCAGGAGTTCCCGCGGCCCACGGACGCCAACGACCGCGTGCTGGGCACCGAGCTCGCGGGCGCGATCTCGAGGGCGCGGATCTACGACGGCGCTCCCGAGGGAACCGACGACACCCTCGCCGAGCTGAGCTTCAACGGCGGCTCGGTGGCCGGCCAGGGCTTCGGCGCGTTCAACTCCTGGGGCCTGGTCGTCCGGGTCGAGGGCGGGGCGCAGGACGGCGTCGGCAAGGCGATGCTCGGCGGGACCGTGTCGATCATGAAGGGGCGCAATCGCGAGGGCCGGCGGCTCAACGGCTCGGTCGGGAAGTCGTTCGCCTACGGCGCCCAGCGCGGTCGCCTGTTCGTCCAGGGGTCGGCCGACTCGCGCTTCTGCATTCGCCTCTCGGGCGCGGACGTGGTGCTGGGCGGGGAGCCCGCCGAGCCGCTCGACGACCCCCGTGGGTGCGTGGTGGATCGGGCAAACGCGAAGGGATTCGCGTTCGAGTACATGACCTCGGGTCGAGCGGTCGTCCTCGGGGACATCGGGCCGTGGGCGTGCGCGGGGATGACCGGAGGGCGCGTGTACGCGCGGGTCAACCCCGATTGGAACCTCGATCGCGAGGCGATCGAGCGCCGCCTCGGCGAGGGGGCGAAGGTCGAGCTAACCGAGCTCGACGCCGAGGGGCTGCTCGACGTGGACGATCTGCTCGGCCACTACGCCGAGGAGCTCCGCGCGACCGATCAGGCCGGCGAGGCGGAGCGGGTCCGGGCGCTCGCCGCCGCCGCGAGGGACAGCTTCCTGATGATCGTCCCGCACAAGGTCCAGGCGGACCCCTCGATCTCCACCGAGTAGGCGGGTGGGCGGCCCTCGCGACGGCCTCCGTCGCGCCGCCGGGCGGCCTCACCGCCCACGACGTGACCGTGAGCAGGGTCAGCCGTCGACGGCGTGCAGCGGGATGTCCGCGCCGGCGGCGGTCGCGGAGGTGTCGATCACGTGCAGGCGGTAGCGGCCTATAGCGAGCTCGTCGCCGTCGAGCAGCCGACCCCAGTCGACCGACTCGCCGTTTACGAACACGCCGTTCAGGCTGCGGTCGTCGAGCACCCGCAGGCCGCCCTGCGGGGTCCTGACGACGACCGCGTGGCGCCTGGAGACGGTCGGATCGTCGAGCCGGATCTCGGCGCTGACACTGCGGCCGATCCTGCTCCAACCCTCGGAGACCGGGACGACCGAGGCGCCGTCGTCGGACTCGAATGCGAGGAACTGGCCCTTGCGTCCGTCGGCGACGAGTCGATCGCGTGTCCTGTGGAGCCATTCCGGCTCGGACTCGGGCTCGACCTCGATCGTGTCCGTGGTCGGCTGCTCGAACAGGGAGGCGCGGCGGAATCGCGTCTCGCCGCAGGTCGCGCACTCGGGGATCGCCTCGAGCGCCTCCAGCGTCACGTTCACGCCGCATTCGAGGCATATGAACGACCCCGCTCCCACAACCCTGCCGGTCTCGAAGACCCTTAGCCCTGGGTTGGAGTGCACGTCTCTCCTTCGCCGACCTCGTTTTCGAGGATACCGTCGTGGTCAAATGACTGGCCGCTGCGGCCAAGCTAATCCCGCAAACTGCGCCAATTTGGAGCATGCCATCGATACCGGCCGCCGGCGCTGGAGCGCGGATATGATCCCGCCGCTGCCATGCTCCCGGCGACCGCGCGGATCTCGATCGACACCCCACGCGAGCGGGTGTTCGACTTTTTGTCCGAGCTCGCGAATCGCCCCGCGTTCACGGACCACTTCATTCGCGAGTACCACCTCGAGCGCATCCCGTCGTCCGGGGTGGGCGCGGCGGCGCGGTTCCGCGTCGATCCGCCGGGCTCGCGGATGTGGATGGAGACGGTGATCGAGGAGCTGACGGTGCCCCACCGGATTCTGGAGGAGGGCCGGGGCGGGCGCGGCGACCGGATCCCGGTGTTCACCGCGTGGGAGATGGTCGAGGGGCCCGGCTCGACGACCGAGGCCTCGGTCACATTCTGGACCGAGCCGACGCACCCGGTTGATCGGATCAAGGAGCGCCTCGGGGCGCGTCGCTGGCACCGGCGGCGGTGGGCCCGGGCCCTGCGGCGGTTGAAGGAGGTGCTCGAGTCGGGGCGCTCGGTCGAGCCGGTCGCGATCGCGGGCGAGGACCGCATTCCCATCCTCCCCAGCGCGGTCCGCCACTAGTGCCCTACTCGCCGACCGCCGGGCTGCCCTTCGACGACGAGGAGCTGGAGTCGCGCCTGGTGTGGATCTGGGGGTCTCCCCGCAGCGGGAGCACCTGGCTGCTGCGGCTGCTCGCCCACCCGCTCACGGTGGACGACCACGCCCCGCTCGGATTCCACCAGCCGCCGGACTCGCCGCAGGCCCGCCTGCTGCCGGTCAACGAGTCCTTCCTCACCAACCACCTCGCTCCGTTGCTTCAGGCCCACGCCGCGGACCTCGTGATGTCCATCTGCCGGCGCTCCAGACTGATCTTCCTGGTTCGCGACGGACACGACGTCCTCGACTCGCTGATGCACGCGATCGGGCCGGGGGGGTTCCTGTTCGGAGGGCGGAGCGCGTTCCAGGGCTCCAAGGAGCGCTCCGAGTGGGTTCGCCGGAACTCGAACAACTGGGTGGGCGACATGAAGACGATCCAGCGCGCGTACGATGCCCATCCGCCCGAGCTGCGGCGCACGGTCAGCTACGAGGCGCTGCGCGAGGACACGGCCGCCACGCTGGGCCCGCTCGCCGAGTGGCTGGGGCTGCGCCATGACGCCGGCTGGCTCGAGGACGCGATCGAGTCGAACGCGTTCGAGGGCGTCCCGAAGCGCGAGCGGGGACCGACCAGCTTCTTCCGCTCCGCTCGACCGGGGGCGTGGAAGCAGAATCTCACGAGGAAGGACCGCCGAGTCGCGGAGGAGATCATGGGGGAGAAGCTGGCGGAGCTGGGCTACGGCTAGCGTCGCCTCGTTGCGGACGGCCGCCTCGTGGCCTACCAATAGACTCCGCCGCCGATGCGCCGCCTACCGAGACCGGGGCTCGCCGCGATTCTGCTCGTCGCCGTGGCGCTTCCGATCGCCGCGTGCGGGGAGGAGGAGGAGCTCGACGTCATAGAGGGTGAGCCGGTCGAGCTCGGCGAGCTTCTCTACAACGTCCAGATCACGAGGTTCCTGAACCCGAACGATCCCGAGGACGAGGCCTATCTGGGCGGGCAGCCGCAGGCGGCGGCCGACGAGGAGTACCTCGCCGTCTTCATGACGATCCAAAACGAGGGCGACGAGAGCGTCGAGCTCCCACACGAGATGACGATCCGCGACACGCGCGACAACACCTACGACCCGCTCGAGAGCGAGAGCGTGTACGCCCTGGAGCTCGGCTCCGCGGTGCCCGCCGGCGGGGACGTGCCGGAGCCCGACACGCCCGCGGCGAGCGGGCCGATCAACGGAGCGATGGTCCTCTTCCGGGTCGGTCGGACCGTGACCGAGAACCGCCCGATCGAGCTCGAGATCCCGGGCGATGCCGGCGAGGAGGGTCGAGTGGAGCTGGATATCTAGAGGCCGGCGGAGAGGACCTCGCGTGCGATCGGGGCGGCCACCGCCCCGCCGCCGCCCTTCACGTTCACGAGCATCACGGCAACCGCGAGCTTCGGGTTGTTCGCCGGGGCGAAGGAGGTGAACCACGCGTCCTCGAGCTGCTCCGGCTCGCCGCCCTCCTCGGAGGAGCCCGGCGCGGGGCCGAGCTCCGCGGTCCCGGTCTTGCCGGCCACCTCGATCCCGGGGAGGGCCGCGGCGGTCCCGGTGCCGCCCGCGACGACGCCGACCATCAGGTCGCGCACCGTGCCGGCTATATCCCCGGATGTGACCTTCACCGGCTCGGCGTCGGGTCGCAGCTCGGGCTCGGTCACGATCGGGGTGGGGCTCCGCACTCCCCCGGCCGCGATCGTCTGCGAGATCGAGGCGAGCTCGAGGGGCGTCGCCAGCACCTCGCCCTGACCGATCGCGCTCGCGCCGAGATCGACGTCCGCCGGGATCGAGCTCGGGATCGTGCTCTCGGGCGGCTCGATGATCGCCGTGGCCTGGGCGTCGAACAGGGCGGGAGGGGAGTTGAACCCGAACCGCTCCGCGGTCTTCACCAGGCGCTCGCCGCCGACCTCGGTGCCGAGCGGCGCGAAGACCGTGTTGCACGAGTTGGCGAAGCTCTGCTCGAACGTCCCACCGCACGCCGCGTCGCCGGCGTTCGTGATCTCACGGCCGCCGACGATCGTCGAGCTCTCGACCGGGAAGCTGTCCTGCAGCTTCACGACCCCGGCCTCGAGCGCCGCCACCGTGGTGACGATCTTGAACGTCGATCCCGGGGGCTGGGGCGAGGAGTAGGCGATCCCCGCGAGCCCGAGCACCGACCCGTTCTGAGCGTTGAGCACCGCGACGCCGCCGAACGCGCTTCCCAGCGCCGTAACCGCCGCCTCCTGGAGCCCGGGGTCGATCGTCGTCCGCACCGGCTTCCCCTTCACCGGCTCGCTGCTCGCGAGCACCCGCCCCTCGTCAGAGCCCTGGTCGGCAGGTTCCGCTAGCAGCTCCCCGCCCGGCTGGCCCGCGAGCCGGGTGTTGAACGCCCGCTCGAGCCCGCTCGTGCCGGCGAGCGTGCCGGCGGGGAACCCGAGCCGCTCGAGCTCCGCCTCCTCTTCCTTGCGTCGCGGGACCCCGAGCTCGCCGGCGACGTTCGTCGCCGCGGCGTCGAGCGGCGAGCTTCGCGCCGCCGCCGGGCCCTCGGCGAGCGGTGTTCCGCCGCGGGCGAGGATCGGCGCCCGCGTCGGGACGTCGATGCGCCGCGAGAGCTCCTCGCCCCGCGCCAGTCCCGGAAACACGAGCTGGGGCTGCCACGCGATCGCGTCACCCGCGACCGGCAGCGAGAGGGTGGCGCGCACGTCGCCGAACGCATGGGTGGAGATCGTCACCGGGACGTCCGTGGTCCCCGAGACGCCGCCCTCGGGGTCTCCGGCGACGATCCTCTCGATCGTCGCCGTGCGAGCCGCCTCCGTGTAGGCGGCCGTGAACCGGTTGAGCGGATAGCGCGTCGCGGAGTCCTCGGTCAGCTGCCCATGCATGGCGGTGTAGTCCTCTTTCGCCCACGCGCCCGCGAACCGCTCCGCGGCCTCCTCGGCAGCGGAACTTCCGCCCACCAGTGCGCCGATCACGAACGCCGCGACGCCCATCAGGGCGACGGGGACGGCACGTGTGAGGATGCGACGGCGTCGCTCCGCCTGGGAGGTGATCGGGCTCAAACGACGATGGGTTGCCGTTCGCGTGCCGTCCTGGTTCGCGGGGCTATGGCGTCGATCATCGTGTCCGAATCGGGTAGCGTTGCGAGCCTCGCTCGACGGGCCGACTTCCCCGCGGGGGAAGGCTAGCCGGTCCGCCCGTCGCCCCGGCCTTCGGGAGCCACGTGACCGCGCCGCTGACAGGTACGTGACCGCAGTCGACTGGATCATCGTCCTGTTCGCCGCCGGGCTCGCGGTGTGGGGCTATCGGCAGGGGCTCCTGGTTGGAGCCCTGTCGCTGGCGGGCTTCGTCGGAGGGGCGGTGCTCGGAGCGCGCCTCGGCCCCGAGCTGCTTGCCGAGGGGTCCGAGTCGCCGTACGCGCCGGCCACCGCGCTGCTCGGCGGGGTTCTGCTCGGCGGGATCGCAGCGGTGACGATGGAGGGGGTCGGCCGCGCCGCCCGGGCGAGGTGGGTGCGGGGAAGGCTCGGGACCTCGGCCGACGGGGTCGGGGGAGCCGTGCTGCTCGCGGCGCTCGCCCTGGCGCTGGCGTGGGCATTCGGCGCGGTGGCGCTTCACACGCCTGGGGCCCGCGAGCTGCGGCCGGACATCCAGCGCTCGGTCATCCTCGGCGAGCTGAACGAGCTCCTCCCCCCGTCGGGACCGATCCTCCGCGTGCTGAACCGGATCGACCCGTCCCCGCGGGTCCAGGGTCCCGAGGCCCGGGTGCCCGCGCCCGAGCGGGGGATCGCGAGCGACCCCGACGTCGGCCGCGCAGGGCGCAGCGTCGTCCGGGTGCTGGGAACGGCGTGCGGGCTCGGCATCGCCGGATCGGGTTGGGTCGCCGAGCCCGGGCTCGTCGTCACCAACGCGCACGTGATCACGGGCCAGGACGACACGATCGTCACGACCCGCGGCGGCAGCGAGCTCGACGCGACCCCGGTCCACTTCGAGCCGCGCAACGACCTCGCGGTGCTTCGCGTGAACGGTCTCGCCGAGGCGCCGCTCTCCCTCGCCGCGTCGGCTCCCCGTGGGACTCCGGCGGCCGTGCTCGGATATCCCGACAACGGGCCCTTCACCGTCTCACCGGCGCGCCTCGGCCGTTCCGGCACGGTGGTGAGCGAGGACGCCTACGGGCGCGGCCCCGTCACGCGCGAGATGGTCTCGTTTCGCGGCAAGGTTCGAAGCGGAAACTCCGGCGGGCCCGCGGTGGACGCCGACGGTCGAGTCCTGGCCACCTTGTTCGCGGCGCAGGTGGGGGGGAAGCCGCGGGGCGGGCTCGGCGTGCCCGACGAGCTCGTCGAGCGCGCGCTCCGGCGCGCCGGCGAGCCCGTGGACACGGGACCCTGCGTTACGTAGATCCCAGGGGCGGGCTGTTCGCTTCTGTACCCTGGCTCGTGGTGGAAGCGAGGAGTTCTGCCGAGCCCGCGGTGCGGGTGTGCCCGCACTTCCATACGGCCGTCGAGTTGATCGGCAAGCGCTGGACCGGGGCGATCCTGTGGGCGCTCACAGAGCGCCCGCACTACTTCGCCGAGCTGTCGCTCGCGATCCCCGGCCTCTCAGACCGGCTGCTGTCCCGGCGCCTGCGCGAGCTCGAGGCCGAGGGCCTGGTCGAGCGCTCGGTCCACGACGGCAGCCCCGCCCGGGTCTCATACGCGCTCACCGACAAGGGCCGGGCGCTCGAGCCCGCGATCCGCGAGCTGCGGAGCTGGGCGAAGAGCTGGAACGGGAGCAGCTAGGCGCTGACCCGAGTGTGGTCGAGGCGCCAGGCGTCCTCGGCGCCCTGGTCGCGCAGCCACTGGCGGTAGGTCCCCGACCAGATCTCCCGGTGCCACGGGCTGAGGTCGGCGGCGGGGGGCTCGTCGTGCATGTGCGCCCGGTAGAAGTCCGCCGAGCTGAGGCTGTAGTTGTCCTCGAACACCCTCAGAACCCGCTGGAGCGCGAGCGCGTCGAAGGCCTTGTCGCTTGCCGTCTGCCCTTCGGACGGGCTCCCTGTCGTCCCCATTCGCACAGGCTCCTTACCCAACTTGGGGGACCCCCAAACCTTTCGGGCTAGCTCTCCTGTCCGGTTGCGGCGAGGCGGGCCGCTACCACTCGCGGGGGTTGCCGGGCGGGATCCGGTCGCGGAGCAGGACGCCGTCGATCACCTCGACCGGAGGCGGACCGGTGGTCTCCCGATAGAGGCGGAGCTGGTCCTCGCCGAGCGCGGCGAACGCGGCCTCGACCCGCTCCGCGTACGCTGCGATCACGACCGCGCCGGGCGGGGGCTCGGAGACGCGGTGGGCCGGCTTCGCCCGGTACGCGAAGACACGATCGAAGCCCCCGGCCGGGCCGACCTCGACCCTGTCGTAGCGCATCTCGCGCACGTCGAGGCGCCGCAGATCGTCCTCGCTCACCTCGAGCAAGACGCCGTTTGGCGCGTCGTCGCGCTCGTCGGCCGGCTCGATCGTGAGCCCGAGTACGTACGCGGGAACGCTCCCGTCCGACCTGGCGAACGTCTTCTCGACCGCCGTGTTGTCCCGCGCCACGGACCACTGCCGGCGCCAACCGCGAAGGCGCACGGGCTCGGAGGCCTTCACGGGCCGCCCGAGCGTGGCCGCGGCGCTGTCGGGATTGACGAGCGAGCCGTACGCGAACAGCGCCGGGCGCCCGAAGCTCATCTCAGCCTGCGGCCGGTCAGCTCCTTGTCGTGCGAGCAGAGCCGCTCCCGCGCCGGGCAGTCGTGGCAAAGCGCCCAGTGGGGGGAGTCCGTGACCGCGAACCTCCCCGCCCGCACGCCCGCGACGAGCTCCTCGATCTCCGAGCGGGCGTCGGTCAGGTCGCTCGCGTCGTGCTCGGCCGCCACCGGGTACCCGCCGGAGTCCAGGAATGCGAACACCGTCCGCACGGGGCCGCCCGCGGCCGCCGCGAGCGCATAGATCCTGCGCTGCACCGCGTAGCGATCGACCAGCTCCTCGGGGGTCGCCTCGGCGAGCGAGTCGGTCTTGTAGTCGACGACTAGCGGGCCCTCGTCGGTATCGGCGAGGAGGTCGATCGCGCCGCGAACGACCGAGCCGCCGACCGGGAGCAGGAAGGGCATCTCGGCCCGCACCGGGGCGCGGGTGTCGCGGAGCTCGCCGCACAGGTCGGACCCGAGCCAGCGGTCGACCATCTCGCTAGCCCGCCGGCGTTCCCTCGCGGTGGTGGCCACTCCTTCCGCGCGCAGAAGCTCCTCGCACAGCTCGGCGGAGGGCGCGCGCCAGCCGTGCCGCGCGCTCCACTCGAGCAGGGCGTGGACCGCGTTGCCGAAGCCGAAGCGCCGTGCCGCCCCGGTCGCCTCGCCGTCGGCTGCGGCGCGATCCTCGCGGTCCAGGCCGGGCAGGCCGAGGACTCGCTCCGCGTAGAAGCGATAGCCGCAGCGCCCGTACCCGGCGAGCGCCGAGTATGAGAGGTGTCCGGCCGCTGGCTCCGGCGGGGGCAGGTCCGTGAGCAGGGGCGGCCTGCCCACCGGCGGGGAATCGGGCACCCCGCCGGACCCGGCAAAGCGGGAGAGCGCGCGGAAGGCGTTCGGCTCGGGACGATTCAGCTCGACCGCGAGGCGGCCGGGGCCGAACCGGGCGTCGAGCCCGGGGCGGGGCCGGGGAGCCGCCAGCTCGACGATCGCATCATCGGGCTCCTCGATGCTCAGCGCCCGCAGCAGTCGCTCGCTGACCGGGGTCCCGGCCGGGAGCTCGTCGTCGGGAACGGGATCCGCCACCTTGTCGGGCGCGTAGCAGCCGCTGAGGATCAGGTGGTCCTCGGCCCTTGTCGCCGCGACGTACGCGAGCCGGCAGCTCTCCGCCGCCTCGTCGCGCTCCGCCTCGGCGACGAGATCCTCGTAGTCGTACAGAGGCACCGCCTTCGCGCCGAAGCGCGCGAGTCGGACCCCGACCCGCGCCGGCGACGGCTCGTCGCCCTCCTCCTCCGCGCGGTCGACTCGGACGCTGGGACGGCGGGGGGCGAGGAGGCGGCGGCCGAGGTCGGCCACGGCGACGACCGGGAACTCGAGCCCCTTCGCGGCGTGGACGGTCATCACCCGGACGCCGTCGTGCTCCTCCGCCTCGGTCGCCGCCTCGCCCTCGCGGTCGCCTCGTCCCGCGGCCTGTTCGAGGAAGTCGAGGAATCCCCGTAGGTCGCGACCCTCGGCGGCCTCGTAGGCGCGCGCCATCCGCATCAGCTTGCGGATGTTCGCCGCCCGCCGCGCGCCCCGGTCGCGCATCAGGGTCGCGAGGTCGTACCCGAACCGCTTCATCGTCTCGTCCGTGAGCTCCTCGAGGCCGAGCCGGGGGGCGTCCTCGCGCAGTTTCGCGAGCGTCTCGCAGAACCACCCGAGGCGCTCGGCGTCGCGCTCCGGGATCGCGGAAAGCCAGTGCTCGGCGTCCTCCGATTGCTCGCCTCGCCCGAACCTGCGCTCGAGCGTGGGCCAGATGTGCATTCCGCCGCCGGCCGCCTGGCGCAGCAGCCACAGCGTGTCGGGGAGCACGGCGCACGCCGGCGAGGACAGCGCCCCGAGCAGGCAGTGGTCGTCAAGCGGATTCGCGACCACGCCGAGGAGGCGGCGCGCGTCGTCCACCTGCTGCTGAGACCAGTAGCCGCGACCCCCCACGACGTAGGGAGCGAGCCCCGCCCGCTCGAGCTCCTCCTCGTACGCGGCGAGGTGGGTGAACGCGCGCAGGAGCACGACCATGTCCCCGCGAGGGACCCCGCCCTCGCTCAGCTCGCGCAGCCTCGCGGCGAGGAACCTGGCCTCCGCGATCCGGTCGGGAGCCGAGGGGTAGTCGCCCGGGAGGTGGATCCCCAGGTCCTCCCGCTTCCATTCGCTGCCCCCCGGCGTCAGCAACAGCTCGACCGCCGCCGGCTCGTCCTCGCGCTCGGCCCGCGCTGACGCCACCGTGATCGGACGGAAGTCGTCGAGCAGCGCGGCGCCGAGGAAGTTCGCGGCCGCGACGATCTCCGGCGCGGAGCGGAAGTTGCCGCTCAAAGGCAGCAGCTCGGCTCGATCCGCGGGCCCCTCGCGGATCCGCTCGCGCTCGCGCCGGAACACCCTCAGGTCCGCGTGGCGGAATCCGTAGATCGACTGGAACTCGTCACCGACCGCGAACACGCGGGTGTCGGGACCCGCGAGCAGGCGGACGAGCGTGAGCTGGACCTCGTTCGTGTCCTGGAACTCGTCGACCATGAGATGGCCGAACTGGTCCCTGTAGCCCTCGGCGATGCGAGGGTGCTCGTCGAGCAGGCGGACCGCCTCGAGCTGAAGGTCCTCGAAGTCGAGCCCCGAGCGCTCGGCCTTCAGGTCCGCGAACCGCTCCCCGAACCGGCGCACGAGCTGCGCGAGGTGCAGATACAGGTCGGCCATCTCGTGCTCGACGACCGCCCGGCGCGCCGCCTTCCATGCCTTCCGGTACCGGTCGCAGGCGGGCCCGGCGAACGCCTTCGCGCCCGAGTTCAGCTCCAGCGGGGCGAGCGTGGCCTCGTCCGGAGGGGAGGAGGGGTCGAGCCGCGTCGCGGTCGCTATCCGGTCGAGGTTCTTCGGGCCGCCACGCGACTCCGAGCACTCCTCGAGCGCCGCGCGCGCCGCGTCGACGAGCGCGGCGACCGCCGCCCCCGGGTCCGATGGCCGCGGGTCCGGGAGCTCCGCGTCCGGACGCCCGAGGCTGCGGAGCTCGTCGTGAGCCGTGCGCACCATGTCGCGCAGCGGCCCGATCCCGATCGCGGCGACCAGGCGCGCCGCCTCGGGGTCGCCCCCGGAGACCAGGACCTCGAGCGCGTCGTCGAACGCGCTGTACGCGATCCTGTCGGCCTCGGCCTCGTCGAGCACCCTGAAGCGGGGATCGAGGCCGAGCGCGACGGGGTGCGAGGCGAGCAGGCGGCGGCAGAACCCGTGGATCGTCGAGATCCACGCGCGCTCGCTCTCCCGGCTCATCTCCCCGAGTCGGCTCGCGCGCTCGTCGTCGCCGGCCTCGGCCGCTCGCGAGGCGCGCTCAGCGAGGTCGCGCCGGATCCGGTGGCGGAGCTCGGCCGCCGCCCGCTCGGTGAAGGTGAAGGCGAGGATGCCGTCGATCCCCGCCTCCTCCTCGGCGGCCTCGCAGTACCGCTCCACCAACACGAGGGTCTTCCCGGTCCCCGCGCCCGCCTCGAGCAGCACGTCGCGGTCGCGCGCCGCGATCGCCCGCGCCTGCTCGGGTGTCGGCTCGCGAGCCGCGCGCGGCTCGACGCCGAGCTGGAGCTGGGCGCCGATCACGGTTCCAATTCCTCCTCTTCCTCCTCGAGCGGCTCGCGAGCCTGGCGCGCGGCGCGCTCGCGCCGGCAGATCGCCTGGAACGTGCAGAACCTGGGGCAGCGGTCGTCGATCGGGTCGCGATCGATCCTCCCGGCGCGCATCGCCTCGACGATCTCGGCCGCGGTGCCGGCGGCTTGGCGCAGGGTCGCCTCGAACTCCTCGTCGTCGAGCAGATCCCTTCCCACGAGGTCGAGCCCCGCGAGCGCGCCCTCCCTTTCCTCCCGGCGCAGGAATCCGCGCGGTCGCGGGTCGCCGGTCGCGCCCAGCGGCTCGTAGATCCCTCCGGCCGGGCGCACTCCCCACAGCTCGGCGAGCGCCCGGGCGTACAGCGGGAGCTGGAGTTTTCCCTCCTCGGCGAGCTTCGCCGCCGCGGTGACGACTCGTGACGCCTTGTAGTCGCGGATCAGCCCCGCCGGGTCGTCGCCGCCCGTCACGTCGACGCGGTCGATCTTGCCGTGGAGCGCAAAGCCGCCGAGCTCGAGCGGCGGCCGGGCGTCCTTCTCCCCCTTCCCGAAGCTGGCCTCGATCAGCTCTGCGTCGGGCCGCAGCGGCGAGGTCGTGTGCGCCTCGCGGCCGAGGAACCCGCCGACCAGCGCCTCGATTCGCGCCCGCGCGGTCGCGCTGCGCGCGTCCTCGCCCCCGAGCCCGGCGTCGGCCGCGAGCGTCGCGGTGAGCTCGGCGGCGAGCTCGGCCGGG
>JBOGZL010000289.1:0-13906 GCA_050697195.1 Solirubrobacterales bacterium | reverse complement strand
GGGCGCCCCGTCCGCCACAGCCGCGATCCCCGCGGCGGGCTCCGGCGAGCGCCTCGGGCTCGAGGGCCCGAAGGCGCTCGTCGAGCTCGCCGGGCGGCCGATGCTGGAGTGGTCGTTGCGGGCGTTCGCCGGCGCGCCCGAGGTCGGGCGGGCGGTGATCGCCGCCCCGACGGGCGAGGAGCGGCGTTTCGCCGAGCTGGCGGACGCGATCCGCGGCCTGGACTGTCGGGTCGTCGCCGGCGGCGAATCGCGCTCGGAGTCGGTCGCCGCCGCCATGGATGACGTGGAGACCGAGCTCGTGGCGGTGCACGACGCCGCCCGCCCGCTCGTCACCCCGGAGCTGATCGCGGAGGTGATCGCCAAGCTCGCGGGCCGCCCCGACGCCGCCGGGGCGATCGCCGCCGCCCCGCTCACCGACACCGTGAAGCGCGCGCGCGAGCCCCGACCCGCACGCGGAGAGATCGCCCGCGGCGGTCCCACCGTCGCGAGGACCGAGAGCCGCGAGCACCTGTGGGCCGCGCAGACGCCGCAGGCGTTTCGCGCCGACGCACTCCGCGACGCCCTGGGCGCCGACCGCCAGCGGCTCACCGCCGCCACCGACGACGCGTGGCTCGTCGAGAAGCAGGGAGGCAAGGTCCTGATCCATCCCGCTCCGGCCGCCAACCTCAAGGTGACGACGGAGTTCGACCTTCGGGTCGCCGAGCTGCTTCTCGCGGAGCGTGAGCGCAGCGGCTGATCCATCGCGGGTGCGCGGGCGCTGACGCTGGTTTGGCTGGGCGGGGGGAGTGGGAAACACCGTTAACTCGACGATCGCAGCGCTCGGGCGGACGATTGCCGAACTGACCGCCTATATCGCGGCTAACTCGGCAGCCGTGGTCCAGACCTGCGCGAGTGTCGAGTTACCGGCCCCGCCCTACCCAGCCCCGCCAGCGCCCTGCGCCAGATGGCGGTTGGCCTGATCGCGCCGGGCTAGCCGCGCAGAATCACCCACACGACCGCCGCCAGGAACGCGATCTGGCCGAACGCCAGCGCGGTCCCGAAGTTCGCCGCGCCGAGGGCGGCAGCGAGCGCCGTTGCGAGCGCGAACGCTCCGACGACGACCGCGAGATCGCGCGCGAGCGTGCTCACCCGCTCGCCGTCGGCTACTCGGCGCCCGAGGCGCCGGCGCGCCGGCTGCGGCCGACCGGGAGCCCGGCCGCCTCGCGCGCGTCGGCGTGGCGGAGGTGGTGGACTCGTCGCCGCCGATACAGGCGTCGCTGGAGGTAGAGCGTGCCGATCCCCGCGAGCACGATCGCGCCGAGGTTGAGCGAGAGCTGACCGATCGCGCCTCCCCATTCGGCCCAGTCCGAGAGCGCGGCCGCGACGCCGATATTCGCGGCGGCGGGGATCGTCGTGACCGAGATCAGCACCCCGATCAGCGCCCCCGACTTCGCCGCGGTCAGCGACAGCACGCCCGCGATCCCCGCCAGGAAGGCGACGAGGAAGGAGAAGAAATCGGGGTCGGATATGAACTCGGTGAACGGATGGTCGTCCTGCGCGAAGCTGTCCGGGACAAGCCCGGTGAGGTTGAGGGCGACCACGAGCAGGAACGCCGCCGTGATCCCGACCGGGAACCCGACGACGACGGCGAGCAGCGAGCGCCTCATGAGGTCGCGGCGCCGCTCGACGGCGGCGACGCACAGCCCGGCGATCGGCCCGAACTCGGGGCCGACCACCATCGCGCCGATGATCAGGACGATCTGATCGGTGACGATCCCGACCGCCGCGATCATCATCGCCACCGCCATGAACGCGAGGAAGCTTGCGGAGAGCTCGACGTTCTCCGAGGTGCGTGACTCGACCTCCTCCCACACGACGGCGTCCGAGGGGGCGCCCCGGGCGGCCCGCTCGGCGCGAAGTCCCGCGGCCGATATCTGCGAGTCGATCTCCTCGATCGCGATCGATCCCTCGACGTCGATGTTCAGCTCGCGCAGGTCGCCGATCACGACGCTTGTGTCCTCGCGGGCGACGTCGCACAGGATCACGTCGCCCTCGGGCTTGCGCGCGGCGCGCTCCAGGAAGACCAGGTTGAAGACCGAGGGGATGGCCTCGAGGAGGTCGAGCGCGTGCTCGCTCTGGTAGCTGGGCACCACGATCCGGAGGTGGACCATGCCCGGCTAGCGTACCGAGGCGATGTTGACGGACTACCACCTGCACCTGAGGCCGGACGACCCGGCCGCCACCCCGGAGCGCTACTTCACGGCCGACAACGTCGAGCGCTACCTCGACGCCGCCCGCGAGGCGGGGATCGAAGAGCTTGGCGTCTCCGAGCACGTCTACCGCTTCCGCGAGGCGCTCGACGTCTCCCGCCATCCGTTCTGGCAGAGCCAGGCCACGGACGACCTCGACGCGTACTGCGAGTTCGTGCGCACCACCCCGCTGCGGCTCGGAATCGAGGCCGACTTCGTCGCCGGCGCCGAGGATCGGATCGCAAGCCTGCTCGAGCGGCGCGAGCTCGACTACGTAGTCGGCTCGGTCCACCTCGTCGGCGACCGGATGGTCGACCACGCCGGCTACGACGTGTGGGAGCGCGACGCCGATCCCGACCGCGTGTGGGAGCGCTACTTCGAGCTCGTCGCCGGGGCCGCCCGCTGCGGGCTGTTCGACATCCTCGCCCACCCCGACCTGGTGAAGATGTGGGGCCAGGAGCGCCCGTGGCCCGACTGCGACCCGCGGTTTCACTACGAGCGGGCGGTCGAGGCGATCGCGGAGTCCGGGATCGCCGTGGAGCTGTCCACGGCCGGACTACGCAAGCCCGTGGGGGAGATCTACCCATCGCGCGAGTTCTGCGCGATGTGCGTCGAGGCCGGGACGCCGTTCGCGCTCTCCTCCGACGCCCACGCCCCCGAGCAGGTCGGATACGAGTACGGTCGGGCGACCGAGATGCTGCGCGAGCTGGGGGTGGAGACGATCTGCGTGTTCGAGGGGCGCGAGCGACGCGAGGAGCAGATCGGATGAACGCGGTCCCCCCGGCGGGCCGCTTCCGCGTCGGGATCGGCTACGACAGCCACCGGTTGGTCGAGGGTCGCAGGCTCGTCCTCGGCGGCGTCGAGGTTCCGCACGACCGCGGTCTCGCGGGCCATTCGGACGCCGACGTCCTCACGCACGCCGTGATCGACGCCCTCCTCGGGGCGGGCGGCGCCGGCGACCTCGGGAGCCTCTTTCCGCCCGACGAGGAGCAATGGCGCGACGCGGACTCGATCGACATGCTGCGGGTCGCGATCGGCCGCCTCCCCGGACGTCCCGTGAACGTCGACGCGACCGTGATCTGCGAGGCGCCGGCGCTCGCGCCGCACCGCTCAGAGATGGAGCGCCGGCTCTCCGAGGCCCTCTCCGCCCCGGTGAGCGTGAAGGCGACGACAAACGACACGATGGGCGCGATCGGGCGCGGCGAGGGGATCGCGTGCATCGCGATAGCGGTCGTCGAAACCTAGCGGCGAGGGTACGCTTGGGGCCGTGCCGGTGCGCTCGATAGCCGGGAAGCTGCCGATCGGGTCGTTCGCGAGGCGCGTGAGCCTCGGGCCCCTCGGAAACCTCGACGACGCGGCGTTCAACGTCCGCGTGCTCGCGGAGGCGGGCGTGATTCGGGCCGTCCGGCCCGACCGCTTCGCCCGCGGTGTGCGCCAGCTCGTGCGCTGGGGGACCTCGCCCGCCGGCGGGATCGCGACCGCGGCGATCGGCCACCCGGACGAGCCCGCGATCGAGGACGAGGCGGGCTCGCTCACCTTCGCCGACCTGCACGGACGCTCCAACGCGCTCGCCCGCGGGCTGCGCTCGACGGGGATCCGGGCCGGCGACTCGGTCGCCGTCATGTGTCGCAACCACCGCGGCTTCATCGAGGCCACCGTCGCGTGCTCGAAGCTCGGCGCGAACGTGCTCTATCTCAACACCGCCTTCGCCGCCCCCCAGCTCGCCGACGTCGTCGAGCGCGAGGATCCGGTGGCGCTGATCCACGACGGCGAGTTCGCCGAGCTGCTCGCCGAGGCGGGCCGCGACGTGTGGCGGATCGTCGCATGGGAGGAAGGGGGCGGCGGGTCGGAGGACGCGACGCTCGAGGGGCTGGTCCGCGCCAACGACCGCTCCGAGCTCGACCCGCCGGCGGAGTCGAGCCGGTTCGTGATCCTCACCTCCGGGACGACCGGGACGCCGAAGGGCGCCCAGCGCGGCCAGCCGGACAGCCTCGGCCCGCTCGCGTCGCTGCTCTCGAAGATCCCGTTCCGCGCCCGAGAGCGGATGATGATCGCGGCGCCCCTGTTTCACTCGTGGGGGTTCGCGCACTTCAACCTCGGGCTGGCGCTCAACTCCACCTACGTGCTGCGGCGGCGGTTCGACCCCGAGGAGACGCTCCGCGCGACGGCGGAGAGCGGGGCGACGGCGCTGGTCGTCGTCCCGGTGATGATGCAGCGCATCCTCGAGCTTCCCGCCGACGCGATCGCCCGCCATGACCTCAGCCGGCTGCGGGTCACGGCGGCGAGCGGCTCGGCCCTGCCCGGCGAGCTGGCGACCGAGTGGATGGACACGTTCGGCGACAACCTCTACAACCTCTACGGATCGACCGAGGTCGCGTGGGCGACGATCGCCACGCCTCAGGAGCTCCGCGCGGCACCCGGGACCGCGGGCACTCCCCCGCGCGGCACGAAGGTGAGGATCGTCGACCACGATGGCCGCGACGTCGCGCCCGGGAAGGCGGGACGCGTTTTCGTAGGCAACGAGATGACGTTCGAGGGCTACACGGGTGGGGGCGGCAAGGAGGAGCTCGCCGGCCTGCTCTCCAGCGGCGACGTCGGCCACTTCGACGACGCGGGCCGACTGTTCATCGACGGCCGCGACGACGAGATGATCGTCTCGGGGGGCGAGAACGTCTTCCCGCGCGAGGTCGAGGACCTGCTGGCCAGCCACGAGTCGATCGCGGAGGCCGCGGTGATCGGGGTGGAGGACGAGGAGTTCGGACAGCGGCTGAAGGCGTTCGTCGTCATTCGCGAGGACGTCGCGCTCACCGAGGACGACGTGAAGGGCTACGTGAAGGCGAACCTCGCCCGGTTCAAGGTCCCGCGCGAGGTCGAGTTCCTGGACTCGCTTCCCCGCAACGCCACCGGCAAGGTCCTCAAGCGCGAGCTCGCCTGAGTGCCCGCCCGCATCGTTTCGGAACGCCCGCTCCGGGTAGGCGGGCGGGGTGAGGCGATCTTCAAGGAGGTGACACGCAGATGCCACCCAGGGGAATCAAGAAGGGCACGAAGCGTGCCCGTCAGTACGAGCACGTGCGCAAGAGCGAGCGAAGCCAGGGGCGCAGCCCGCGGCGCGCGCGGGAGATCGCGGCGCGAACCGTGCAGAAGGAGCGCGCCCGCTCGGGGAATCCCGAACGCGCTCGCGGAGCTCCACGAGCGACATCTCCTCCGGCCGCCGGGGCGGGCTTCGCTCCGGCAGCGGCGGGGGTGGGCGCACGCGCGATCAGCTCTACAACGAGGCGCGCAAGCTCAACATCGAGGGCCGCTCGAAGATGAGCAAGGGACAGCTCCAGCGGGCGGTGGCCGGGAAGCGGAGCCGCTGACGGAAGCTCGCGCGCGGCGTCGAGGCTGAAATAGCATCGGCGTCGTGCGTGAGGTTCTGATCCGCGACACGCTGAGCGGGGAGCCGCGCCCGCTCGAGCCGCGCGATCCGGGCAGGGTCGGGGTGTACGCCTGCGGGCCGACGACGTACGCGCGGATCCACGTCGGCAACGCGCGCCCATACGTCATCTTCATCCTCCTGAAGCGATTCCTCGAGCACGAGGGATACGAGGTGGACCTCGTCGTCAACGTCACCGACGTCAACGACAAGATCTACGCGGCGGCGCGCGAGGCCGACGTCCCCTCCGAGCGGCTCGCCGCGGAGATGACCGCGCTGTACGTCGAGGACACGGACCGGCTCGGGCTCGGGCGCCCCGACCACGAGCCGCTCGCCTCGGAGACGATGGAGGAGATCGTGGCGCTGATCGAGGCGCTGATCTCGGGCGGGCACGCGTACGAGTCGGGGGGCGACGTCTACTTCCGGGTTCGAAGCTTCGACGAGTACGGCAAGCTCTCCAACCGCCGCCCCGAGGACATGGACCAGGGCGAGGAGGCGGGGACCGCGCGCCTCAAGGAGGACCCGCTCGACTTCGCGCTGTGGAAGGCGCGCAAGGACGACGAGGACACCGCCTGGGACTCGCCCTGGGGCCCGGGGCGGCCCGGATGGCACATCGAGTGCTCGGCGATGGCGGAGAAGCTGCTCGGCGTCGACTTCGCGATCCACGGCGGCGGCTCGGACCTCGTCTTCCCCCACCACGAGAACGAGATCGCCCAGACCGAGGCCGCGCGCGAGCTTCCGCTCGCCCGGATCTGGATGCACAACGGGATGGTCCAGATCGCGGAGGAGAAGATGGCGAAGTCGGTCGGGAACATCTTCCAGCTGTCGGAGGCACTCGACCGGTTTCCTGCGGCGACCGTGATCGCCTACCTCGTCTCGGGCCACTACCGCCAGCCGCTCGAGTTCAGCGAGGGAGCGCTGCGCGAGGCGGACGCCAGCGTGGAGCGGATCAGGAACTTCCTCCGCGAGGAGACCCCGCCCGGGGGCGACCCGTTCGTCGCCGCGCGCGTCGAGGAGTTCTTCGGGGCGCTCGCCGACGACTTCAACACCCCTCGGGCGATGGCGTCGCTGTTCGAGCTCGTCGCGGAGGGGAACCGGCGCCCGCTCGCGGGCGCCCGCGAGGCGCTCGAGGAGATGCTCCCGGTGGTCGGGCTCGACTCGCTCCTGGAGGGGGGAGAGGAGGAGCCCGACGCGGAGGCAGCCGGGCTTCTGTCCGAACGCGAGGAGGCGCGCGCGTCCGGCGACTTCGAGCGCGCCGACCGGATCCGCGACGAGCTGGGCCGCGCGGGGTGGGAGGTCCGCGACACGCCCGACGGCGCCCGGCTCGTGCGGCGCGGCTGACCGTGGCGGAGGGCCCCGGCGGCGAGCGCGCCGTCGTCTACGGCCGAAACCCGGTCGCCGAGGCGCGGGCGGGACGGCGCCGCGTACACCGCGTGTGGAGCGCGGACGAGCTTCCGGAGAGCGAGCTGACCAGGCTTGCGGGCTCGCCCGACCATCAGGGGATCGTCGCCGAGGTCGACCCCTACCCGTACGCGGACCCGAGCTCGCTGCTCGAGGCGCCCGGCGCGCTCGTCGTCGCCCTCGACCAGGTCCAGGATCCCCGCAACCTCGGCGCGATCTGCCGCTCGGCGGAGGTCGCGGGGGCGGCGGGGGTCGTGATCCCTGCGAGGCGATCGGCCCAGGTGACGGCGGTCGCGTGCAAGGCATCGGCGGGCGCGGTCGAGCACCTCGCGGTCGCCCGGGTCAGGAACCTCGCCGATTGGCTCGGCGACGCGAAGCGCGCAGAAGCGTGGGTGTACGGCGCGCGCCCCGACGCGCCGACCAGGTACGACTCCGTCGACTGGAGCGGGCGCGCCGTGCTCGTCCTCGGCGGGGAGGGAAAGGGGATCCGGCCGCGGGTGGCGACGGCGTGCGACGGGTTCGTCTCGATCCCCCAGGCGGGGACGGTCGGGTCCCTGAACGTCGCCGCCGCGGCCACGGTGCTCCTGTTCGAGGCCGTGCGGCAGCGGAGCGGGGGCGAATAGCAGGCCGGTCGGACGCTGCAAGCGGTGTTGCAGCGCGGGCGGGAATGGGTTGACAGAACAACGCGCGACCGTACACTGTCGCTCATAAAGGTGAACCTCAGGTTGAGACTTGGCCTGGGATTTCGCCGGGAACGGCGCTCAGGGGAGGTGCGGCGCCACTACGACCCCGAAAGAGGAGGGTTCAAGTGGCTGTTCCGACCCAGGAGTTCGCGCCAGTCGCGCCCGATGTCTCCCAGCGCCGGCACCAGTCGCCTCGGCAGGGCGCAGAGCCTCGACCTGAGGTTGACGATGAGTATCTGGTCGCGCTCGCGAAGCACGGCAACCCGGGAGCCTACGACCAGATCGTGCGCCGGTACCGGGGGTTCGTCCGCCTCAAGGCGTCGGCGTACTTCCTGCTCGGCGGCGACTCCGACGACCTCAACCAGGAGGGGCTGCTGGGGCTGTTCAAGGCGGTGCGGGACTTCCGCTCCGACCGCGAGTCAAGCTTCCGCAACTTCGCCGAGCTGTGCATCACCCGTCAGATCATCACCGCGGTGAAGACCGCGAGCCGGCACAAGCACTCGCCGCTCAACCAGTACGTGTCGTTCGGGCAGTCGCCCGCCGGTCAGGGCGACTCGGACGCGACGCTCGAGGACGTGCTGCCGGGGGCCGCGATCAACGACCCGGCGAACCAGCTGATCGCGAGCGAGGAGCTCGACAGCCTCGTCGCGTGCCTGTCCAGCGTGCTGTCCGATCTCGAGAGCCGGGTGCTGTCGCTGTACCTCGACGGGCACTCCTACGAGGCGGTCGGGGAGCAGCTCGATTGCGACACGAAGACGGTCGACAACGCGCTCCAGCGCGTGAAGCGCAAGGTCGGCATCCACCTCGCGTCCCGCGAAGTGAAGGTGTGAATCACTCCCGCCGTGTACTCAGCTCCCGCTCGCTCGCACTCACATCACCGGCGATCATGCTCGCTCGCTCCCGCTTCCGCCGCGGCGGGGTTAGGTGAGAACCTGGCGTAACGGTCCAGTTTGCGACCGGGTTGGTCGATACTTGACGTGTGCGAGTGCATGCGAGGGGGAATGACCACCGGTCCGGGCGGACGCGCCGGGCGATGGTCGCGGCGTGCGCCGCGCTCGCCCTGCTCGCGCTGACGGCGAGCCACGCGAGCGCCGCCGAGCGCGATGCGCAACCGCTCTCGCTCGGGCCGATCGCGCCGCACCCGACCGCGGGGGCGGTCCGTGACCGCGTGCTCGAGGGCAGGCCGCGCGCGGCGGCCCGCGCGAGCGCCGCATCCGGAGGGAACGTGTACGAGGACCAGCACGGGCACTCGGTCACGGTGCTCGTCTCCGGCGCGTACGGGAATCCCGACGCCGCGGCGCAGAACCTCGTCGACTTCCTCGGCACGCTGCTCCACGGCGACGAGCTGAATCAGCTCGCGGTCTTCCTCGCCAGCCCCGGCGAGGTCCGGATGGAGTGCGGGACGGGAGCGCTCGCGTGTTACTTCCCCGCCGGCGAGGAGATGATCGTGCCGGGCCACGGCGGCGACCCGAGACAGCCCCCGCGCGAGCTCGTGATCGCGCACGAGTACGGCCATCACGTCGCCCAGAACCGCGCGAACAGGCCGTGGAGGGCGCTGGAGCGGGGGACGAAGCGATGGTCCACCCACGAGGGGATCTGCCGCGGGATCGACCGCGGGAGGATCCGTCCGTTTCGCTATTTTGAGAGCCCCGGCGAAGCGTTCGCGGAGGCGTTCGCCTTCTACCGATTCCCGAACGTGATCCGGTGGCAGTGGGACATCGCTCGCCCCGACCAGAACGCCTTCGACGCGATCCGCGCCGACGTGATCTCGCCGTGGACCCGCAGGACGCCGCTCGGATGGGACGGAACGCTCGAGCCGGGCCGGCGGCGTGATGTGACGCTGGTCCGGACGCCGCTCGACGGGCGGCTGCGGGTCGAGCTCCGGTCCCCGCCGAATGCCGAGTTCGAGCTCCGGTTGCTCGCCGCGGGGCAGGGTCGCGTGCTCGACCGGGCGACGGGCTCGGGGCGCGACCAGGCCTTGCACTACACCGTGTGCGGGAAGCGCAAGCTGCGGGTCGCCGTCCGGCGCCTCGACGGCGGGGGCCCGTTCGAGGTCGAGGCGTCGCGGCCGTAGCGCGGATCGGCGCTACGGTGAGAGCAATCCGCCCGGGTAGCTCAACTGGTTGAGCACCGCTCTTGTAAAGCGGAGGCTGCGGGTTCGAGTCCCGCCCCGGGCTTGACCGACTTCACGTGGAAAGACGGCGAGCGGCTGATCGTGTTCCGCCGCGGCGGGCTCGGCGAGGCGCCCGCGCTTCTGCGCGAGAACGGGTGGGAGGATTTCGAGCTGCTCAGCACTCCCCGCGCGCTGGCGGAGGCGCCCGATGAGCTGCGTGCGGTGGAGCCCGTGCACGAGGTGCCGCGGGGCGCGGTGCCGCGGATATCGCGAGAGCTCATGAGCGGCGTGCGCGGTTCCGCGATCGTCGCCCTCGGGGGCGGGCGGGTGATCGACACCGCGAAGGCGATCGCGGCCGTTCGCGAGGGGCGGGTATGCGCGATACCGACGACGCTTTCCGGTGCCCCGATGACCTCGATCCACCGCCTCCCCGAAGGCGAGGAGGCGCGGGCGCTCGTCCGGCCCGCCCTCGTCCTCGCCGACCCGGAGGCGATGACCTCCCAGCCCGAGGACCGCCTCCGCGCCAGCGCGATGAACGCGCTCGCGCACGGCGCCGACTCCCTCTACACGCCGCTGGTCAATCCCGTCACGGAGATGGCGGCGCTGCGGGGCGCGGGGCTGCTCGCCGGCGCCCTCGACCAGGCACTCGCCGAGCGCGACCGCGCGGCGCTCGCCCTCGGCGCGATCCTGTGCGGGTACGCGGTCGGCTCCGCCGGGTTCGCCCTCCACCACGTGCTCGGCCAGTCGATCGTCCGCGCGTGCGCGACCCCCCACGCCGAGACCTACGCGGCGCTCCTCCCCCGCACGATGGAGGCGATGCGAGCGCGGGCGCCCGACGCGATCGCGGCGCTCGCCGAGGCGATCGGCACCTCACCCGAGCGGATCGGAGAGCGGATCGAGGCGCTCGGGGGCGGCCGGCGGACGCTGAGCGAGCTCGGCGCCGATCCCGACCGCCGCGCCGAGGTCGTCGCCCTCGCCGCCGGGCGCCCCCAGCTCGCGAACACGCCGGACCCCCCCGGACCGGACGAGCTCGAGGCGATCCTCGAGTCGGCCTGGTGACGGATCCGCAAGCGGGGGGCGTGGTACTCCGGCGGAACCCATTCACGTAGGTCCTTGTCGGAGAGACTCGGCGTTCTCCGTTGCGCCAGCGCGAGCGGCGTCGTTGGCCTCCAGGACGCGTCGCAACAGGGAGATTAGGATTCGTTGCTCTTCGGGGGAGAGCGTCTCGAGGAACCCTTGCTGTGACTCCTGGGCGACAGGTCGCAGCCGATCGACGAGCTCCTGTCCTGTCGCGGTGAGCGCGATCTGGTTGCGTCGTCGATCGGCGGGGTCCTGGGTCCGCCCGATCAGTCCGCGGCCTTCCAGGTAGTCGATGCGTGCGACGAGGTGGCTCTTGTCGAAGTCGAGGGCGTCCGCGAGCTGCTGCTGGGAGAGCGAACCGAAGTCGCTGAGCGCAGCCAGGATGCCGTGGTGGATCAGCACCAGGTCGTGCTCGGCCAGGGCGCTCTCCAGCCTCCTGCGGCCGAACTTCGAGACCTGCGAGGCGAGGTAGGAGGGCAGCGCAAGGAGGGAGGGTGGGCGAGGCGTGGCCATCACGGCATCTTACTGGCACCAGCAGATAGTTGCCATCTGCTACAGTTGCCCTCGCAGGGGAATCGACACCATAAGGAGAGCAATGCATGTCACTGCGGTTGCTGACCGATCAACCACCAGTCTTGAGGGACCGGGCTGCTGGTCCTGCGCCTCGCTGCCGCCGCCGTGTTCATCGTCCATGGCTGGGGCGATGTGTTCGACGCCGGCGTCTCGACCAACGTCGAGAACTACCGTGACGTCGGCATCCCCCTGCCGGAGCTCAGCGCGCCTTTCACCGCCTACATCCAGCTGGTCGGAGGCTTCGCGCTGGCGCTCGGCGCCCTGACCCGGCCGCTTGCCGCCGGGTTCATCGTCGCGATGGCCGGAGCGCTGATCTACGTCCACCAGGGCGAGCCGTTGGTGATCCAGCCGGACGGAAGCGGCTTCGGATTCGCGTTCATCATGGGCGCCGCCTCGCTCGCGCTGCTGCTCACGGGGCGGGGCGCTTCAGCGTTGACCGCGTGCTCGTCGCCTGGCAAGCAAGCTCCGAGCGCCGCGTCGACGCAGGCCCCCAGGCGGCACGGCCGAGTGGCCCGCCTGGTGAGGTGAGTCGATGAGACGCCCACGTCCCGATCCGCAGACGGAGGCGGCCGTGCGGCTGCCCCGTCCAGGACACCGCGAGGACCTGCCCGTCACCGAGATGGTGGTCAACGACGCCGGGCGCGTCGCAGCGGTGAAGGCGGATCGCGCCTCGGCGATCGACGGGCCGACCGCCCGCAGACGATCGGCGCGCCGCGCTGGCGCCCAAGGAGTGTTGGCGATCGGCCTGGCGCTTGCGCTTGTCGTGAGCGGATGCGGTGGGGGTGAGGAGCCGGCGAGCCCGAATGGTGGAGCTGACCCAACGGAAGAGCAAGCCGTGCCGAACGGGGACCGACTGCTGTCGCAGCTGCGCAGCGGCGGCCTCGTGATCGTGTTTCGGCACGCCGCCACCGACCCTTCGGACGAGGATGACCCGCAGGTCGTCCTTGATGACTGCTCGACGCAACGCAACCTCGTCCCCGAGGGGCGTGCCGACTCGCGTGCGATCGGGACTGCCTTCCGCGACCTGCGGATCCCGGTCGGAGCGGTCTGGGCCAGCCCCTACTGCCGGGCCCGAGACACAGCCGAGCTGGCGTTCGGGCGCGCTCAGGTCGTGGATGGCCTCGAGCGCCTGTTCCCGGAGCTCGACGAGGCAGCGGATCGCCGCCTCAACCGGCTGATCAACGACCAGGCGCCGGCTGCCGGCGACCCCAACCTGGTCATCTCCGCCCACGGTGTCTATCCGAGCGTCCTCGAGCCGGCGGTCCCCATCGACGAGGGTGAGGCCGCGATCTATGCGGTCCGTGGGCAGCAGGTGGACCTGGTCGGCCGCCTCGCTCCCGAGGAGTGGGCCGGACTCGACGCCGGGGCGGGGTCGGCAAACGGCGACGGCGAGCCGTCTGCAGTCACCGAACGAGTGCACTCGAGCGTCGTCTCGGTCCAGCTGGGCGACGGCGAGCACGCCGGAGCTGGGTTTCGCGTCGCCGTCGATGGCATCGTGGTGACCGCCGCCAGCGTGGTCGAGGGTGCCGAGGATGTGTACGTGGCGTCGGCAGACGGTGCGCGGCAGAGGGCCACGGTGATCGGCAGTGCCACGGACGTCGACATCGCGGTGCTGGAGATCGAGGATGATTCGAACCTTCCGCCGCTGCACTCGGGATCCGGCCTGGCCGAGGCGCGAGTCGGTGACGAGGTGCTCGCGGTTCGCTCGACGCGGGGGCCGGCGCCCGCCGTTACGCCGGGCGCGCTCGTTGACACTGGTCGTCCGGTGCGGCTCTCGGAAGGCAGCGACCTGGAGGCGCTCGTCCTCGATGCCGCGGTCCAACCTTCGGGTGCCGGCGGGCCGGTGGTCAACACCCGCGGAGAGGTCCTCGGCGTTGCCACGGTCAGCGCGAGGATCAGTGGCACGACGACGGGTGGTCGCACCGGATTTGCGATTCCGGTCGACGTGGCGAGGAGCGCGGCCTTGCGGATCGTGGAAGCCCGCGGGTGACCGCCTCCACCGTCGCCTACTGCGAGATCAGCCCTCGCAGGAGCTCCTTGAGCCGGCGCCGATCGGCGGCGGAGATCGGAGCGAGGAACTCGGCCTCCGCGCGCTCCGCGGCGCTGCCATCCTGATCGTCAGCACTACTGATAATCCTTCCGAGGAGGCAGAACACATGGCTACGGTCAGCGTCCGCTACATCGTCGACGACGTCGAGGCGGCGATCCCCTTCTACACCGAGCGGCTGGGATTCGAGGTCGACATGCACCCCGGGCGTGGCTTCGCGAGCCTCGTCCGCGGTGACCTTCGCCTGCTCCTGAATGCGCCAACGGGCCCCGGAGGAGCCGCCCAGCCGATGCCCGATGGGCGCCGGCCGGAGCCCGGCGGTTGGAACCGCGTCCAGCTCGAGGTGGACGACCTCGCCGGCGAGGT
>JBOGZL010000288.1:0-4988 GCA_050697195.1 Solirubrobacterales bacterium | reverse complement strand
GCGCGCCCAGGCGATCAGCGTCTTGGCGACGCGGTCGCGACCCTGGAGCGGACGGGCGAGCGCAGGGACCTTGCCGGTTTCCTCGGTGGGATGGTCGCTCTCGCTCATCGCCGGCGAGTCTAGAGCCGCATCCACCAACGCTCCTCCGCGCGCGACTGCTTTCACGCGAACCCAGAAGTGCTGCTTTGCGTCGAAGGCAGGAGCAACGGCGAGCTGAACCACGCGGCGAGCGTTACTTGTAGGCGATGCCCGCACTCGCCGGGCCGGCGAGCGGCATGATCTCGGTGTTCTTGAATCCGACCTCTTGGCACCATCCTGCAAAGTCAGCGCCGGTGTAATCGAAGGCGTCTCCGAACTCGATCAGCATGTTGAGCGACATCAAGAGCCCGAATGCGTTCCCGCGGCGGGCGTCGTCGATGAGGTTCTCGATGACGATGAACGCACCGCCGTCTGGCAGGGCATCGTAGGCACCCCTGATCAAGTGCATCTTGCGCTCGAGATTCCAGTCGTGGAGGATCAGCCCCATCGTGATGACGTCGGCTTCGGGCAGGGGGTCGGCGAAGAAGTCGCCCGCCGCGGTAGTCACGCGATCGCTCAGCTCGGCGCCTTCGATTGTTCGCTTGGCGATCGGCTCGACGACTGGTAAGTCGAAGGTCGTGCAGCGCATGTGGGGATGGCGATTGGCAACGATGATCGACAGCTGACCGGTTGCGCCGCCCACGTCGCAGAGCGTCTCGTACCTGGAGAAATCGAACTTCTCGGCCAGGACGTTGAATGGACCCAAGGAGATCCCGGCCATCGCGTTCATGAACTCCTCGAGCTTGTCCGGATCGCTGTACAGCTCCTCGAACATCGGCTTGCCGGTGTGCTTGATCTCGTTTTGGGGCGTACCGGTCTTGAGAGCGGAGGTCAGATCGCCCCAGAACTGGTACAGGCGAGCGTTGGACATCTCGAGGATCCCGCCGATGTAGGCCGGGCTCGCCTTGTCGAGGAAGGTCGCGGTTACGTCGGTATTGCGGTAGCGGGCATCATCGCCATCGCCATCGCCATCGCCATCGCCATCGCGATCGAGCAGCTCGAGGGCAACGAGCGCGTCGGGGAAGTCGGGGATCGCCCGCTCATGCAGCTCGAGTGCCTCAGCGATCTGCGCACCCGTCATTCCGTCGCTACCCAGCTTCGTGAACAGCTCGAGCTCGACGGCGGACAGGAGCGTCTTCGAGGCCCAAAAGCCCATACCAACCTGCATGATGTGTGAAGGATCGAGTTGTTGTGCCATCTCACTCCACTCTCTGGGTACTGTGGCTTGCGCGGCGGGAGAATATCCGAGCACCGCGGAGACCGGGCGCTAACAGCAGGTTGATGTCAGAGTGCCGCCTTGCGCGACCTGCGGAAGTGACCGCCGCGGCAGGTGAGACGCCTGCCCGCCCTCCACCGCGGCACATCGGCTGGTCGGGGTTCGTCGGCCGCACGTCTCATTGGGCGATACGGTTGGGGCGCCCTGATCTCGTCGCGGTTCGCGCGTCGTAATCCGCCGGCCGTCGCGGCGGCCGTGCTCGCCTTCGCCTCGGCTGCCGTGACGGGGTTCTGGTTGCTCGGCGGGACTCTCGGCCTCGACACGGTGGGTGGCGAAATCGAGGACCAAGCCCGCGAGCGCTCCGCGGCCGCCCTTGCTGTCCTCGCGGTCACGCTCCTCGCCAAGCTCGCCGCGGGCGGGCTCGCGTTGGCCCTCGCCGACCCCCGCAGAAAAGGCAAGCGCTTCGTGATCACCCTGGGCTTGGTGGGCGGAGCCGGACTCGCGCTCTACGGTGGCGTGCTGGTGATCGCCGGGGCGCTCGCCCTGGCGGGTGTTGGGGACTCCTCGGGCCGTGACGAGTACGCGCTGCGCTGGCACGTCTTCTTCTGGGACCCGTGGTTCCTCGCGTGGGGCGTCGCCCTGGCGCTGGCGGCGGTGCGCGCCCGCCGCCTCGGCGCGATGAGCGTCGACGCCGAGGTGAACGGTTAGGCACGTCCGCAAGTTCGCTCGACGCTCAGTAGCCGATGGCGCTCGACGCCCGCGCGCTCGCTCCTCCCTTGCGCGAATTGGGCAAGCGACCGCCGCCGACGCCAGATGCCTGCTCCTCGTCCATTGCGGTCACGTGTCGCGTCTAAGGAGACGTGATCGCCTGGCTTCGAAAGCACAAGCTGGCGACCAGCGTGGACCGCCAGGAACGCGCTGGGTGCACGCTGGCTGCGAGTCATTGATCGACCTCCGATCTCCGTTGGTCGGCGTTGGTACGTTGGTGAGGTGGCGGAGGCCCCGGATCGCCAGGAGCTCTTGACCGCTCTGACCACCGAGCACTTCACGCTCCAGGGCGCCCGCTCGCAGACCGCGAGCGAGAGCGCCTCCCGCGCCTCGCTCTACATCCTCTCGGTCTCCAGCGCCCTGGTCGCGCTGGGGTTCATCGGCCAGGCATCGCAGATCGGCACCACCTTCGATGTCTTCGCCCTCACCGTACTCCCGACGCTCTATGTCCTCGGCGTCTTCACCTTCGTGCGAGTGGTCGAGTGCGGTGCCGAGGACTTCCGCTACGGCGTCGCAATCAACCGGATCCGCAACTACTACAAGCAGATCGCCGGCGACCAAGCGAAGCTCTTCCTGCTCTCCGGGCACGACGACGGACGAGGGGTGTTCGAGAACGCTGCGGTGCCGCCCGAGAGGCGCAAGCAGTTTTTCACCTTCGCAACGGTCGTCGCCGTGATCAACAGCGTGGTCGGTGGCAGCGCGATCGCGATTGCGCTCGATGCGATCGCCGATACCTCGCTTGGCGTAGCCGCGGGCGTGGGCGGCGTCGCGGCGCTCGTTTCCCTTGTTGCTCTGCTCCGTTACGCCGACCGGCTGCTCGAGGAGCGCGCGGGCCGCACCGAGTCGATCTTCCCTTCGCCGCAGTAGCGTCCGACAAATGCAGTGCCGATCGAACCCCGTGGGGCGGCTACGTCCTGGGTATCGCCCTCGTATCCAGGAACAGTGCGATCGCCGCAGCTGATCGTGCTCGCGTTGGACGAGAGGGCCACGCGAGCCTGAGCGGTCCCGCCGCTATCGCAATGCGCGAAGCCCAGCAGCCGACCCGATCAGTCGAGTGCCGCGATCGCGACGAGGTCGTCGATGATCGCGAGGTCCGCGGTGTCGGCCGTGAGCAACGGCACCTCATGGACGTTCGCCGTGGCGGCGATCGCGAGGTCGATCGCACGGCGCCGCGGCCTTCCGCCGCGCTCGGCGACCGCCGCCGCGAGCCGGCCCCACTCGCGCGCGACGGATGAGTCGATCGGGATCGGTTCGAAGGTAGCCTCGATCACCCCGAGTCGCTGCGCTCGGCGAGCCCGCTCGTCCGGGTCGCTGGTGAGCAGCGACCCGAAGTGAAGCTCGGCGAGCGACGCGGCGCTGATCGCCCCTTCCAGTTCGCCCGGATCGGTGGAACCGATCAGAACCGAGGTATCGAGCAGGACCCGCGTCACGCAAACGGGTCGACGAGCTCGGCGGGGAACCGCTCGAGATCCTCCGCGAGCGCCTTCGGCGCTGGCGTCCGGAAGACGTCGCGGAGCCCGGGCCCGCTCACCCAGCGCCGCTTGGCGGCGGGCCCGAGCTGGGCGACCGGCCGGCCGGAGACGGTGATCGTGAACTCCTCACCGGCCTCGGCGCGCCGCAGCACCTCGGCGACGTTGTTGCGCAGCTCCTTCTGGGGGATCGTTGCCATCGGGACGAGCATGGTAGCAGAACTGCTACCGAGCGACGTGGCTCCTCCCTTGCGCGACGGGCAGAAGCGATCGCTGCAGTCCTGGTCCGACTGGAAGGCCCGGTTGCACCGGCGATTCACAGGCCAGAGCGGGGATACTGCGGAAGGGTGCCGCACGAGAACGTGGAGATCGTGCGCGAGTTCCTCGATTCGTTCAACAGCGAGGACTACGAGGCCTGCCTCGAGATGATCGATCCTGATGTCGAGTGGCACCTCCGCCGGACATCCCGAACGCCGCGGTCGCCCACGGGCGTGACGCTTTGATCGCGACCTGGCGAGACTGGCTGGGAGCGTGGGACGACTACCGCGCAGCCCCCGAGGAGATACTCGAAGGCAGAGCCGAGACCGTCGCGGTGATCGCCTTGGAGTCGGGGCGAGGCAAAGAAAGCGGGATCGAGGTTCAGTCGCGCCGCATCACGCAGCTTTTCGAGCTGGGCGACGGACAGATCGTGCGCTTCAAGGCCTACCTGGACCGAGCGCAGGCCCTCGAAGCGGCCGGACTGGGGAAGTAGCCGGACTCCTCCCTTTGGGACGACGACCCGTAGCCAGGTGGTCCCGCGGAGCCACTGCTGCTTCGCGCGCGGACCGACAGCCCCGGTCGCCAGGCTCCCTACACGCGAAGCAGCTCACTTGCTGACGAGGTGATCGACGCCCGTCCCGGCCAGGCACGAACCGGTGTGAGCGGCTACCTCGTCAACTCGACCACCAGAGGGGTTCCTTCGTCGAACCACGCGCGAAGGAGCCCCCTGATCCTCGCGGGCGTAGGGCGTCCTTTCCTCCAGTTGATCCAGGTCAGGTAGTCGAAGCGATGGACCGACTCGCAGTACGCATCCCTCGCCTGGCGGTTCTCGGTTTCGCCGTGCACCTCCCGGACGCGACCTGAGAAGCTTGCACCTGGGAGTCTCAAACGCACCTCGGGGTGTTGCAACGCGTTCCTCGCCCACCCGGTGCCGGCGCCGGGATTGTGCTTCCGCTGCTCGGCCTGGATCCGGCCCATCCTCTCATCGCGACTGCCGCGTCGCGCGATAACCAGCGGCGCCCTAGCACCACCGCCGGGAGATGGGTCGTTGGGACATGGCGCTGCAGGGACGTTCATCGCTTATGCCGCTGGGTGAGCCCGCTACTGTGGGTCGACGTCCACGCTCACCGCGGCGCCCCGCAGCGCCCGCGCGCCCACCGCCGCCTCGACCGCGTCGCGCACCGCCGCCACGGTCGGCT
>JBOGZL010000287.1:0-8423 GCA_050697195.1 Solirubrobacterales bacterium | reverse complement strand
GCCTCCCGAGCCACTCCATCCTCGGCCACGCCGCGTGCTCGTCCTCGAGCGCCGCGTACTCGTCCGCGACGGCGTCGTACCCGGACTCGACGATCTCCCGGGTCTCCGCGTGGTCGGCCATCAGGTGTTGAACGGTTCCGGCGACAGGCGCGTGAGGTGCGCCTCGGCCGCTACCCGGCCTCCTGGCCGGCCGCGTACCCCTCCCCGAACGAGCGCTCGAAGCTCGCCGGAAGCGGCTCTCCCCCCTCGTTGAACCGCGCCGCGGCGTCGAGGCGGCGCAGCAGGTCGGCGTGGATCCCGCCGCTCTGCGCCGCGCCCTCCTGGGCCGCTCCGATCAGGTACCCGAGCTCGACGGTCGCCTCGCCGGCCGGATCCCGCCGCGCGTCCGCGTTGAGCTCGGTCGCGGCGGCGATCATCTCCTCGCCGATCTCGCCCAGCTCCGCGGGGTCCTGGTCGCGGGTTAGGCAGTCGCTGATCGGCGTCGAGCCCTCGAGCAGGACCGGATCGGGAGCGTCGGCGAGCGCGTCCACGTATGTGTCGGCGGGAGCGACGCACGCCGCTGGCGTCTCCTCGTCCTCCTCGCCGCAGCCCAAGAGGACCGTCAGCCCGAGGACCGCGGCAACGACGGCTCGTCGGGAGATGCCCCGGACCGAAGCCACGAAGCCCAGGCTATCGGCGGCCGCCCTTCCGCTTGGGCTTCATCCTCACCCCGCGCTTTTTCGGCTTCGAGGTGGCGAGCTCGTCGCTCGCCTTGAACCGCAGCTTCGCCCGCACCTTCTTGTTCCGAAGCGCCTTCGAGGCCTTGCGGCGGACCTTCTTCGACAGGCGGAGCTTGAGCTTGGTCTGCTGATTGGCGACCAGATCCGTCGTCAGCCCCTGGAGCGGAAGCGATTTCGCTGCCTTGCGGCCCTCTCCGCGGCGCTTGATCGCGAGCTTTCCGTTCCCAACCACCTCGCACGCCTCGTCGCACGTCGCCTTCGCCTTGATCGCCTTGCCGATCTTCTGCCGCTTGCGCGCCTTTACCTTGAGCCCGGGCGGGTCGAGGTCGACCTCCATCCGCAGCCCGGCCACCGCCGAGCCGTTGCACGACACGGTCTGGCCGGTGAAGACCCGCTGTGTCGAGCAGCCCTCGTTGTCGGTCACCGTGAGCGTCGCGTCGTAGACGCGACGCTTCGCGTACCTGTGGCGGGCGGTTGGATCGTCCCCGCTTGCGGTCTCGCCGTCCCCGAAGTCCCACGCGTAGGTGGCCACGGTCCCGTCCGGGTCGGTCGAGCCGGCCCCGTCGAAGCGAACACGCTTGGGCTTCTTCGCCTTCGCGACGGTGAACTCCGCCGTGGGCCCCTGGTCCGGTGTGATCGCGAGCCCAGTCGGTCCGTCGATGCCAGCCGCGAACGGCGAGCCGGCGAGCGCGGAGAGCCCGCCGTTGCCGCCGATCGCGAACCCCGCGACTCCGTCGGGACCGAACAGCGACGAGTAGAGGAACCTGCCGTTCGGCGTCGCCACCACGTCGTTGGGGAAGTTTCCGCCGGTCGGGACCTCGTCCCCGATCGGGTCCAGCGCGCCGTTGGCCGCGATCGCGAACGGGGACACGCTCGCGCCATTCGAGTTGGTGGCGTACAGGCGGTTGCCGTCGGGGGTGATCCCGACGTGGTTGGGGGTGCTGCCGGCCGGGGCCGGCGCCCCGAGGGCGCTCAGCGCGCCGCCAGCCGTGATCCTGAAGACGCCCACGCTGCTTCCGTCGCTGTTCGCGATGTACAGGCTCCGGCCGTCGGGACGGATCGCGATTCCCTCGGGGTCGGCGCCGGGCCCGACGGGAGCGCCCATCGCCGTCGGCCGCCCGTTGGCTCCGATCGTGTACGCCGACACATCGGCGGAGTTGAAGTTCGTCGTGTAGAGATGGCGCCCGTCGGGGGCGACCGCGATTCCGGACACGCTCATCCCGCTGGACGGGACCGGCGCGCCAACCGCGCTCAGCGTCCCGTTCGGCGCGATCGCGAACGTCGCGATGTCGCTCGAGTTGAAGTGACCGACGTACAGGTGGCGGCCACCGGGCGCAATCGCGAGCGCCCCGGCGGAGTTGCCGCCCGTCGGGGTGGGCGGCCCGATCGCCGTCAGCCGACCGTCGGCCGCGATCCTGAACCCGGTCACCGAGGGCGACGACTGGTTCGCGACGTAGAGGCGGCGCCCGTCGGGCGTGATCGCGACCGGCCCGGCGCCCGTACCGCCGGTGAGCACCGGGGACCCGAGCGCGGTCAGGGCTCCGTTCGCGGCGACGTCGAACGCGGCGACGTCATTGTCCATGTTGGCGGTGACGTAGACGTTTCGCTTGGCGCTCGCCGGGCCCGCGAGCAGCCCCAGCGCGAGCAGCACCACCGTGGCCCCGAAGACCACCCGCCTTCGTGTTCCCCGATGCATCACCCTGCGCCGGCGATGCTAGCGCAGGCTCGACGCGCTCCTAGAATCCCCTTCCCGATGACGCGTTACGGCCCGGTTCAACGACTCCTCATCGTCGCGGCGGGCGCGCTCGCGGCGGTTCTCGTGGCGGCCGGAGGGACGGAGGATCCGGAGCCCGAGCCTCCTGCGCCCTCGCCGTCCCTGATCCCGAAGCCCAACGAGCGCCTCCCCCATCAGGCAGGGGCGCTCGCCGACCGGCTCACGGAGGTCGCGGACGCGGCCCGCACCTCGATCGACGAGTGGCGCGCCGACGGGATCTCCCGCGGTCGCCCACCGAAGGCGGTCGTCCACCAGGCCCTCTACCACCAGCGAGTCCACCGCTTGCTGGCCAAGGATCGTCGCCTCGCCCGACACACGATCGCGCGCCTGCCGGGCCGCCACGCCAAGCCCGCCCGGCAGCTCACCGCGGCGATCCGCAACCTGGGGCGCCTCGCCGGCCCGCCGGGGCGGCGGAAGTTCCGCACCGGATCCGCCCGCCCGGCCGGGGTGCTGGAGCGCTACTACCGCCAGGCGCAGCGCCGCTTCGACGTCGGCTGGCGGGTGCTGGCGGCCGTCAACCTCGTCGAGACGGTGTTCAACCGGCTGCGCAACAACAGCAGCGCGGGCGCCCGCGGGCCGATGCAGTTCATACCCGCCACGTGGCGCCAGTACGGGATGGGCGGAAACGTCCACGACCCGCGCGACGCGATCATGGGGGCCGCCAACTACCTCCACGCGTCCGGGGCGCCGGGGAACTACCGCCGCGCGCTGTTCGCGTACAACAACTCCGGCCTCTACGTCGGCGCCGTGCTGCGCTACGCCCGCCAGATGAAGGACCAGGGCTACCTGCTGCTCTACAACTGGCAGGTCTTCGTGCGCACTCCGTCGGGGGAGCGCCGGCTGACGGGACCGGGCCGCTAGTCAGCGGCCCCCGCTTGCGAGAATCCGCGCGATGGCGCGGTATCGCCCCGTGGATCCGAAGCAGAGCTTTCCCGAGCTCGAGCAGCGCGTGCTCGAGCGGTGGCGCGAGCGCGACGTCTTCCGCCGCTCGCTGGCCAACCGGGAGGGCGCGCCGACATGGAGCTTCTACGAGGGCCCGCCGACCGCGAACGGACGCCCGGGCTCGCATCACGTCCTGTCGCGAACGTTCAAGGACATCTACCCCCGCTTCAGGACGATGCGCGGGTACCGCGTCCCGCGCAAGGCTGGGTGGGACACGCACGGGCTCCCGGTCGAGCTCGAGGTCGAGAAGGAGCTCGGCATCACCTCGAAGGCCGACATCGAGGCCTACGGGATCGCGGAGTTCAACGCCCGCTGCCGCGAGTCGGTGTTCCGCTACGTCGAGGAGTGGAACCGGCTCACGGAGCGGATCGGATTCTGGATCGACCTCGACGACCCCTACGTGACGCTGAACAACGACTACATCGAGTCGGTGTGGTGGTCGCTGCGCCGGATCTGGGACGACGGGCGCCTGTACGAGAGCAACAGGGTCGTCCCGTACTGCCCCCGCGACCAGACCGCCCTGTCCTCGCACGAGGTGGCGCAGGGCTACAAGGACGTCGAGGACCCCTCGGTCTACGTCAAGCTGCCGATCCGAAGCGTCCCGCCGAGCGACCGGATTCCCGAGAGCCCGCTGCGCGAGGGCGACCGGTTGCTGGTGTGGACGACGACGCCGTGGACGCTGATCACGAACGCCGCCGTCGCCGCCGGACCGGAGATCGAGTACGTGCGAGCGCGGGAATCGGGGTCGGACGAGGTGTTCGTGCTCGCCGCGGACCGGCTCGAGCGCGTGCTCGGCGAGGACGCCGAGGTGCTCGCCCACTTCCCGGGGTCGGCGCTCGCCGGCGTCTCCTACGAGCCCCCGTTCCCCTACATCTCCGACTACGGTCCCCGCGGCCACACCGTGCTCGAGGCGGACTTCGTCACGACGTCCGAGGGAACCGGCCTCGTCCACACCGCGATCGCCTTCGGGGAGGACGACTTCCGGCTCGGCGAGCAGTACGGGATCAAGCTGCAGAACCCGGTCCGCACCGACGGCACCTTCGACGAGCGGATCACCGACTTCGACGGCCGGTTCGTGAAGGACGCGGACCCCGACATCGTGGAGGCGCTCCGCGAGCGCGGCCGCCTCCTGCGCGCCGAGACGTACGAGCACGCGTATCCGCACTGCTGGCGCTGCGACACGCCGCTCCTTTACTACGCGAAGTCGAGCTGGTACATCCGCACGACCGACGTCCGCGACCGGATGCTCGCCGCGAACGAGGAGATCGACTGGCACCCGGCGCACATCAAGCACGGCCGGTTCGGGAAGTGGCTCGAGGGGAACGTCGACTGGGCGCTCTCTCGGGAGCGCTACTGGGGCACGCCGCTGCCGATCTGGGAGTGCGAGAGCGCGGAGTGCGAGGAGCGCTTCTGCGCCGGGTCGATGGCGGAGCTGCGCGAGCGCGGCGGTGAGCTCCCCGACGACCTCCACCGTCCCTACATCGACGAGGTCGTGCTGCGCTGCAACGCGTGCGGCGGGGAGATGCGCCGCGTCGAGGAGGTGATCGACGCGTGGTACGACTCGGGCTCGATGCCGTTCGCGCAGTTCCACTACCCCTTCGAGGGGAAGGAGAGCTTCGAGGAGCGGTTCCCGGCCGAGTTCATCTGCGAGGGGATCGACCAGACCCGCGGTTGGTTCTACTCGCTGCTCGCGGTCTCGGTGCTCCTGTTCGACACGACGAGCTACCGCCACTGCGTGTGCCTGGGCCTGATCCTCGACCCCGAGGGCCAGAAGATGTCCACGAGCCGCGGCAACGTGGTCGAGCCCGGCGACGTGATCGATCGCCACGGCGCCGACGCTCTGCGCTGGTACTACCTCACCTCGCAACAGCCGTGGGCCGGGTACCGGTTCTCGGTCGAGACCGTCGGCGAGGCGGTGCGCCAGTTCACGCTGACGCTCTGGAACACGTACTCGTTCTGGGTGCTGTACGCGAACGCCGAGGGGCTCGAGCCCAAGGATTTCTCCGAGTCAGCAGTCAGCAGCCAGCAGCCAGCAGAGGATGAGACCCTGGACCGCTGGGTCGTCTCCCGGCTGCAGGCGACGATCCGGGAGGTGATCGACCGACTCGAGCACTTCGACTCGACCGCCGCCGGCCGCGCGATCGCCTCCTACGTGGACGAGCTCTCCAACTGGTACGTGCGGCTCTCGCGGAGGCGGTTCTGGGAGGGTGACCGGGCGGCGTTCGGGACGCTGCGGCGCTGCCTGCTCGACGTCGCCGCCCTGCTCGCGCCGTTCACGCCGTTTCTATCCGACGAGATGTACGGGAACCTGGCCGGGGGCGAACGGGAGGAGTTCGGATCGGAGCCGGACTCCGTGCACCTGCTCGACTATCCCGAGCCGGACGAGTCGCTGGCGGACGCCGACCTCGAGCTCGGAATGGAGGCGGCGCGGCGGGCGGTGGAGCTCGGCCGCGCCGCTCGCTCGCAGGCCGGCGTCAAGGTCCGCCAGCCTCTGCGCAAGGCCGTGATCGTAGCCACCGATAGCGAGCGCGAGGAGATCGAGCGGCTCTCGGAGCTGGTCGCGGGCGAGCTGAACGTGAAGGAGCTCGAGTTCGTCGCCGAGGAGGCCGAGCTCGTCACCTACGAGGTGAAGCCGAACTACCGCTCGCTCGGCCCCCGGTTCGGGAGCCAGATGCCGCAGGCCGCCGCGGCGGTGCAGGCTCTCGACCCGGCAGCCGTCGCCGAGGCCGTGGCCGGCGAGCGCACAGTCGGGATCCAGGTGAACGGCGCCGAGCACGAGCTCGCGCCCGAGGACGTCACCCTGGTGCTGCAGCCGCTCGACGGCTACCAGGTCGAGGCGGAGTCGGGGCGCGCCGTGGCGCTCGCCCTCGAGCTCGACGACGAGCTTCGCCGCGAGGGCCTCGCGCGCGAGGTCGTGCACGCGGTCCAGAGCGCGCGCCGAGACGCGGGCCTCGAGGTCACCGACCGGATCGAGCTGCTGCTCGGCGGTGACGGGGAGCTGCTCGACGCCGCCCGCGCGCACGAGAACTACGTCGCGGGGGAAACGCTGGCCCGGTCGGTGGGCTACGAAGCTGTCGACGGCGCGACGGCAAGCATCGAGGGGCGCGAGCTGCGGATCGACCTGGCACCGAGCTGAGCGTAGCTGCTAAGCTGGACTAAGCTGTGGCTCGTACACAGGTCAACATGCACGAGGCGAAGACGCACCTCTCACGACTCGCCGAACGCGCCGCAAACGGGGAGGAGATCGTGATCGCCCGCGGCGGACGCCCCCTCGCGAAGCTGGTTCCGGTCCCGGACCGGCCGCCGCGCAAGCTCGGCGTCCTGCACGGGAGGGTGCGGATCGGCCCCGACTTCGACGCTCCGCTTCCCGAAGACGTCCAGCGCGGGTTCGAGGGCGGGGACGGCTGAGGATCCTGCTCGACACTCACGTCTTGCTGTGGGCGCTCGGCGACGAGGACGCGCTCTCGGAACGTGGCCGCCGGATCGTCGCCGAGGACGCGGAGGAGGTACTCGTAAGCGCCGCGAGCATCTGGGAAGCCTCGATAAAGCAATCGATCGGTCGGCTCGAGGTCTCGGGCGACCTCGTCGAGGCGGCGGAGCGCGCGGGCTTCGACGAGCTCCCGATCATGGCGCGCCACGCTGCCGCGATCGCCGACCTTCCACTCCATCATCGCGACCCGTTCGACCGCATGCTGGTCGCCCAAGCGCGTGTCGAGGGCCTTACCCTCGCGACGGCCGACGAGCTCCTCGCCGCCTACGACGTCAGCCTTCTCGACGCCACCCGCTGAAAGCGGGCGCGACTACGCGAGCGCCGGCTCGAGCTCGGCCTCGAGGCGCTTCTTGGGCAGCGCCCCGATCACCTTCTTGATCTCGGCGCCGCCCTTGAACACGATCAGGGTGGGGATCGACAGCACCTCGTAGGTGGCCGCGGTCTGCTGGTTGTCGTCCACGTTCAGGCTGACGACGCGCAGATCGTCGCGCTCGGAGTCGATCTCCTCGAGGATCGGGTGAACGACGCGGCATGGCCCGCACCACGGGGCCCAGAAGTCCACCAGCACCGGGGTCTCGGAGTCGAGGACCTCGGACTGGAAGTTCGAGTCGGTGACGTCGGGGAGCTTTCCGGGCAATGCCTTCTCCTGTCGTCGTCGCTGGGCGCGGAGTCGCTTCACAAAATATAGTAGCGACGTCAGCGCCGGCGGCGCAGCCGCAGCAGGGGGACACGGTACGCGGCCTCGGCGACGATCGCGCCGGTCATCTTCGACTCCCCGACCCGCCGGTCCCGAAACGTGATCGGGACCTCGACGACGCGGAAGCCGGCGGCGCTCGCGCGGTGGGTCATCTCGACCTGGAATGCGTAGCCGTGAGAGTCGATCGAATCCAGCGAGACCCCTTCGAGCGCCCGCCGCTGCCAGCACTTGAACCCGCTCGTCATGTCGTGGATCGCGAGCCCGAGCACGGCGCGCGCGTAGCGGCTCCCCCAGCGGCTGATCGCGAGCCGGCCCGGGCCCCAGTCGGTCACCCGCCCCCCCGGCACGTACCGGGATCCGATCACGAGGTCCGCCTCGCCGGCGGCGGCGAGCAGTCGCGGCAGCTCGGCGGGGTCGTGGGAGAGGTCCGCGTCCATCTGCACGACGAGCTCCGCTCCGCCGGCGAGCGCGGCCCGAAAGCCGGCGACGTAGGCGGGGCCGAGCCCGCGCTTTCCCCTTCTGTGCAGCACGCGCACGCGCTCGTCCGCGGCCGCGATCCGGTCGGCGATCTCGCCGGTGCCGTCTGGGGAGGCGTCGTCGACGACTAGCACCTCGGCGGCCTCACCGAGCGAGTCGCGAACGCCCTCGACGAGCGCCCCGATCGTCTCGGCCTCGTCGTAGGTCGGGACGACGACCCAGGTGGCGGGAACCGCGCTCACAGTCGCAATAACTTAGGGGGATGAGGAACGCCGAGATCGCCGCCGCGCTGTCGGAGCTCGGGACCCTGTACGAGCTCGACGG
>JBOGZL010000286.1:0-6644 GCA_050697195.1 Solirubrobacterales bacterium | reverse complement strand
ACCGAGCAGACGTTTCCCCCGCCGTCGGAGTTCGCCGCCCAGGCGAACGCCTCGGACCCCGAGATCTACGCCCGCGCCGACGAGGATCCGGAGACCTGGTGGGCCTCGTGGGCCGAGAAGCTCGAGTGGACGCGACCGTGGAGCGAGGTCCTCGACTGGTCCGACCCGCCGTTCGCGAAGTGGTTTGTCGGCGGAACGCTGAACGCGTCGGCGAACTGCCTCGATCGCCACGTGGACGCTGGGCGGGGCGATCGGGTCGCCTTCCACTGGGAGGGAGAGGACGCGACGCGACGCGAGGTGACCTACGCGGACCTTCTCGCCGACACCCAGCGGTTCGCGAACGCCCTGCGCGACCTCGGTTTGGAGAAGGGCGACGTGGTCGGGATCTACATGCCGATGCTCCCCGAGGCCGTGGTCGCGATGCTCGCCTGCGCGCGGATCGGCGCGATCCACAACGTCGTGTTCGGCGGATTCTCGGCCGAGTCGGTGAAGGAGCGGATGAGGTTCTCCGACGCCAAGGTGCTGGTGACCGCGGACGCGACCCTGCGCCGCGGAGAGCCGACGGCGATGAAGCCCGCCGTCGACGAGATCCTCGCCGAGCTGCCGACGATGGAGCACGTCGTCGTCGTCGACCGCTGCAACACGGCGCCGCCGATGACCGCGGGGCGGGACGTGTTCTGGCACGACGCGCTCGCCGACGCCGAGCCGGACTGCCCGCCCGAGCCGATGGACGCCGAGGACCCGCTCTACATCCTCTACACCTCGGGGTCGACCGCGAAGCCGAAGGGCATCCTCCACACGACGGGCGGCTACCTCACCCAGGTGAGCGCCACGCACAAGCTCGTCTTCGACCTCAAGGAGGACGAGGACGTGTACTGGTGCGGGGCCGACATCGGCTGGGTGACCGGCCACAGCTACATCGTCTACGGGCCGCTCGCCAACGGTGCGACGAGCGTGATGTACGAGGGCGCCCCCAACTACCCCGCCGAGGACCGCTGGTGGGAGATCGTCGAGCGTTACGGGGTGACGATCTTCTACACCGCCCCGACCGCGATCCGCGCGTGCATGAAGTGGGGAACGGAGCATCCCGAAAGGCACGACCTCTCCTCGCTTCGCCTGCTCGGCACGGTCGGCGAGCCGATCAACCCGCGGGCGTGGCTGTGGTATCGCGAGCACATCGGCGGCGGGCGCTGCCCGATCGTCGACACGTGGTGGCAGACGGAGACGGGGGGAATCATGATCACGCCGCTCCCCGGGCTGACGACGACAAAGCCCGGATCCGCGACGGTCCCGTTCCCCGGGATCGAGGCGAAGATCCTCGACTCGGGCGGAAGGGAGATCGAGGAGGGTGCCGGCACCCTGGTCCTGACTCGACCGTGGCCGGGGATGGCGCGCACCCTGTACAAGGAGCGCGACCGCTTCATCGAGACCTACTGGGAGCGCCACGGGCCCCAGACGTACCTCGTCGGCGACGCCGCGCGGCGCGACGAGGACGGCTACTTCTGGATCGTGGGGCGGATCGACGACGTGATCAACGTGTCCGGGCACCGGCTCTCGACGATGGAGGTCGAGTCGGCGCTCGTCTCACACGAGAGGGTCGCCGAGGCCGCGGTGATCGGGGAGCAGGACGAGACGACCGGCCAGGCGATCTGCGCGTTCGTCACGCTCGAGGGCGGCAACGAGCCCAGCGACGAGATGGTGGCGGAGCTTCGCGACCACGTCGCCGAGAAGATCGGAAAGCTCGCGCGGCCGAAGCGGATCATCTGGGCCGACGACCTCCCGAAGACGCGCTCGGGGAAGATCATGCGCCGGCTGCTGCGCGACATCGCATCCGGCGACGCGCTCGGGGACGTCACGACGCTTCGCGACCCGACCGTGATGGAGGCGCTGAAGGAGAAGGTCGCCGAGGCGCAGGCCGCCGAGGCGTAGCGCCGCGCCGGCGTCAGACCCCCACGCCGGAGGGTGAGCCGAGCGCCTCGCGCGTCCAGCTCGAGATCTCGCGCACCAGGACGTCGAGGTTCTCGATCGGGAGCAGGTGGGCGCAGCCTGGGAGCCTGCGGTACGTGGTGCGGGGCGGCGCCGAGCGCTCCAGGACACTCTCCACGTACTCGGGCGGCGTCATCCGGTCGCCGTCGCCGACCACGACCAGGGTGGGGATCGCGACCCGGCTCCAATCGAGCTGTGGCCGGAACTCGAACAGGCTCGCGATCGTGCGCGCCGTGTTGGTGAAGCAGTACACGCCGTCGACCCCCTGCGTCCAGTAGGCGCGCACGCGGGGATCCTCGGCGATCGCCCCGAAGTCGGCCACCTGCTTGACGGGGACGGGGGCGGCGGGGGCGACCCGGGCGAGCGCGCGCAGCGGCGCGAGCTTGAGCCGGGTCGCGCGGTCGGGATGAAGCGCGGGGTGGGCGATGAAGTGGCAGAAGGCGGCGTCGACGTCGGGCTCGCGGGTGAGCGCGTACCAGGCGAGGATCCCGCCCATGCTGGAGCCGCCGAGCACGACCGGCCCCGCGTATCGGGCGCGGGCGAAACGGACCGCGTCGGCGAGCACGTCGAGCGCCGGCTCGACCGGACAGTCCCCGCGCCGTCCCTCCGACAGCCCGTGGCCCGGACGGTCAACGACCGCGACGTTGAAGCCCGCATCGCGCAGGCGGGCGGCGAGCGGCGTGTAGAGCCGTGCGTGGGCGCCGATCCCGTGCGTGAGGACGACCGTGGGATCGCCGAGGCCCGCCTCGTGCACCTCGAGGTGGACCCGACCGCGGCGGTGGGGGATGAACACATGCTCGACCCTCGCCACGGCGGCGTCCACGTCGAGCCCGCCCATCCCCGGGATCTCCCGAGCCCACTCCCGAAGCCTTCCGGTCGTCACCTCGAGCGCGCGCTCGAGGACGTCGGGCCGCGGGGGACCGTCGAGGTAGCGGACCGGACGCCCGCGCTGGAGCAGCATCGGATAGGCGGACTCGCGGCTCGTCGCGAAGGGCTCCCAGCCGAGCTCGGCGCGGGCGCGACCGAGCCGGCCGACCCGGTCGCCCGACACCGCCCACTCGCTGGAGACCGGCGAGAGCCGCAGGGCGTGCGCCGCGTCGAGCGCGAGCTCGGTGGCGCGGACGGGGATCCTGACCACGCGTGCGCCGGAGATCTCGGCCAGCTCCTCGTGCGAGATCGAGTCCTCGGTGACCAGCAGGTAGGCGCCCGGCGCGTCCCGAAACGTCGCCTCGCAGAACGCGCGCGCGAGATCATCCTGGTGGATGAGCTGGGTGCGGCCCGCATCATCGGGGACCACGGCGAGCGGAGAGCCCATCAACGCGAGCGCGGGGTTGTCGAAGTCCGGGCCATAGACGAACCCGGGGCGAAAGCGCGTGATCGTCATCGCGGAGCCCGGGTTCGCGCCCTCCCACCAGTCGAGCAGGTGCTCGACCTGGGCCTTCTCGCGGAAGTAGAAGCGCTCCGGCGTCCCGGCCGGAAAGGCGCCGTCGTCCACCGCCTCGAGCCCGGGCGCCGGCGCGCCATAGGCCGAGAGGCTCGAGGCGACGACGAGCCGCCGCGCGCCGGCGGCCGCGGCGGCCTCGAGCACGTTTCGCGACCCGCCCAGGTTGACGTCGTGGGCGTCGCGCGGGTCGCGGCCAGGGACGAGGACGAACGCGAGGTGCAAGACCGCCTCCGCGTCCTCGAGATGGTCGCGAATCCGGGGCGAGCGAACGTCGCAGCGCTCGGCGCGCAGCTTGCCGTGCTCGATCCGCGGCGGCGCGATGTCGATGCCGACCACCTCGGCGACGCGGTCGTCGTCGAGCAGGCGCCGCAGGATCGCGGTTCCGAAGTCGCCTCCGGCCCCCGTCACCGCGACCTTCACGGATCCTCCATCTAGCGCCGGCGCTTGCGCTTCCGGGGCGGCGTCTGCGCCGGGCCCTCCGGGCTCTGGTCGGAGCCGGCTGCGGGCTCGAGCGGATTCGCGGACTCCGCCGCCGCCGTCCCACCCTCCGCCTCGTCGTCGGGGGGCGCTCGCCCGCCCGCCGAGGGCCACGGCACCGCCTTCCCCGCGTCCCATGCGGCGGGGCGGTCGCCGATCCACAGCCCGCCGATCAGCATCCCGAGCGCGAGGACGAAGACGAGGATCCCGACGAAGCCGAGGAACAGCACCGAGACGCCGAGCGCCATCCCGAGCGAGCCCCAGAAGCGGGTCAGGAGCCCGGTCCGCATCGCGTGCAGCGACGTGTAGACGATCGCGACGATCAGCCCGAGCGTGCCCGCGAAGGTGAACCCCTGGGCAGCGTCGAACGTCGCCTGGTCCTGGATCAGGTCCTCCGCGTACTCACCGACCGGGACCCCGAGTCCCTCGCCCGTTCTCGAGAACTCCGACGCGGCCTGATCGAACGCGTACCACTGCAGGACGGCGCCGATCGCGAGAAACAGCGGGCCGGCAACCGTGATCCCGACGAGCGCCGAGCGGACCGTGTCCGAGCGCGCGGCGGCGGCCTGGAAGAGATAGAAGATCGGGGCGATCGCGAACACGAAGCCGAGCGCCTGGAGGACCGCTCCGAGGAGCTGGTTCCCGCTGTTGTCGGCGAACTCGGCGAGGAACTGGGCGTCGGTGTCGGCGTCTGCCAGCGTCCCGCCCTGGTTGACCGCGATCGCCGCGATGAACGCGACGATCGCGGCAAAGGCCACGAACATGACCGGGCGGGCGAAGCGCCGCTCCCGGGCGACGACCTCCTCGGGACTCACTCCGCTGGATCTCCGGGCGGCTCGAGAAGGGCGGGCTCGGGGGGCGGCTTCACCGGGCGGTAGTCGTGATCCGCGGGAGAGGCGATCCGCGCCACGCGGTCGCCGGCCGCGAGCAGCAGGTCGAGCGCGGGGGCGGCGAGGCCGATCACGCTCTCGATCCGCTCCCGCATTCGCTGCTGGCCGGGCGTCTCGTTCACCTCACCCCCGCTCGTGAAAGAAGAACTCCGGCACCGCACCCTCGATCACCTGGTGGGTCATTCGCTGCGCCACCTCGAGGTTCCCGCTCCGCACCGCGATGTCGTCGAGGGTGACGATTCCCACGAGCTCGTCGTCCTCGACCACCGGGAGGCGACGGATCTTGTGCTGGACCATGAGCGCCGCCGCCTCGGCGAGGTCCATCTCCGGCTCGCCGGTGACGAGCGGCGTCGAGCTGTACTCGCCGACCGGCGCGGACTCGGACTCCTGGGCCGCCACGACACGGACCGCCAGATCGCGGTCGGTGACCATCGCCGTCGGGCCGCCGTCCGGATCGCACACCACCACCGAGCCGACGTTGTGGTCGCGCATCAGCCGCGCGACCTGGCGGACTTCGAGATCGGAGTCGGCCGTGACCACGCGCGGCGTCATCATCTCCCTCAAGGTCATCCCGGGCAGTACGGTAACGCCCCGCAGCGGGGGCGTCCACGCTCCCGGTCAGGTCTAAGATCACGGCGATGGCCGAGCGCCCCGACCAGAGCGGGCCGGTCGCCGTGTACGGCGCCACCGGGTACACCGGCCGGCTGGTCGCGGCGGAGCTCGACCGCCGCGGCGCGGAGTGCGTGCTCGCCGGCCGCAGCGCGGAGAAGCTGAACGCCCTCGCCTCCGATCTCGGCGGCGACGCCCGAACGGCCGCGGTCTCGCTCGACGATCCCTCGGGCCTGCGGGAGCTGCTCGAGCCGTGCGCGGCGGTGATCGCGTGCGCGGGCCCGTTCACCGTCCACGGCGAGCCGGTGGTCGCGGCGGCGGCCGACACCGGCACCCACTACCTGGACACGACCGGGGAGCAGGGATTCATGCGGATGGTCTTCGAGCGCTACGGCTCCGCGGCGTCGCGCAACGGCGCGATCCTCGTCCCCGCGATGGGCTTCGACTACGTCCCCGGTGACATGATCGCGGCGCTGACCGCGGCGGACATGGGGCCGCTCGACGAGCTCGCGCTCGCGTACTCGGTGCGGGGGTTCGGGATGAGCCGGGGGACGATGCACTCGGGCCTGCTGATCGTCGGCGGGGGCGCCGTCGAGTACCGCGACGGGGCGTTGCGCCCCACGTCGGGGAGCATCGACCGCGGGACGTGGGAGTTTCCCCCTCCGGTTGGCGACCAGCGGATGCTCCGCTACCCCGGCGGGGAGCAGATCACGGTGCCGCGCCACGTCGATACGCGAAGCGTCTCGACCATGTTCAGCGCCGCGACCGTGCTGCCGAGCAAGCGCCTCGCGCCCGCGGCCCCCTTCCTGATGCCGGTGATCGAGCTCGCGATGCGCACGCCGCTTCGGCGCGCGGGAGACGCGCTGATCGCCAGGCTTCCCGAGGGACCGGACGACGGGGCTCGGCGCGCGAGCCGGTTCATGATCTCGTGCGAGGCACGGGCAGGCGCGACGCGCCGGCGCGGGACGGCCACCGGGGTTGACGTCTACGGGCTGACCGCTTTCGCGATCGTCCACGGGGCGCTGCGCGCCGCCGCCCCGGGATACGAGGAGCGTGGCGCGCTCGCCCCCTCGCAGGCGTTCGACCCGGCTGAGTTCCTCTCCACCCTCGGCGAGTTCGGGGTCGACCACGAGGTCGATCCGCAGCCCGAGGCCGTTGGCGCGGCCCGAGAGCAGCGCGGGTGAGCGTCGCGCAGCAGGACGCGGCGCCCCCGACCGAGGAGGCGGAGCGGCGGGGGG
>JBOGZL010000285.1:0-6822 GCA_050697195.1 Solirubrobacterales bacterium | reverse complement strand
GTGCTCGTCGGCACGATCTCGGTCGAGGTCTCGGAGCTCTTGTCGAGGCAGCTCGACCGCAAGGGGATCAGGCACACGGTGCTGAACGCCAAGCCCGAGCATGCCCAGCGCGAGGGCGAGACGATCGCCGAGGCCGGCCGCCCCGGCGCGGTCACGATCGCCACCAACATGGCCGGGCGCGGTGTCGACATCAAGCTCGGCGGCAACCCGGAGCACCTGACCGAGGTCGAGCTGCGGACGCGCGGGCACGATCCGGGGAGCGAGGATCACGAGCGGGCCTGGGACCGCGTCTTTCCCCAGATCGAGGAGCGCGTCGAGGAGGCGCGCGGCAGCGTGCTCGACGCCGGCGGGCTCTTCATCCTCGGCACCGAGCGGCACGAGTCGCGCCGGATCGACAACCAGCTCCGGGGCCGCTCCGGCCGCCAGGGCGATCCCGGCGAGTCGCGCTTCTACCTCTCCGCCGAGGACGACCTCGTCCGGCTGTTCGCCGGCGACCGGATCTACCGCATCCTCGACAACAAGTTCCTCGCCCAGAAGGACGAGCAGGGCAACGAGCTTCCGATCGAGCACGGGATGCTCTCGAAGCAGATCGAGGGCGCTCAGAAGAAGGTCGAGGAGCGCAACTTCCTGATCCGCAAGCGCGTGCTCGAGTACGACGACGTGATGAACGAGCAGCGCCGCGTGATCTACAAGTACCGGCGCGAGATCCTCGAGGGGCGCGACATGTCGGACGCGGCGCGCGAGGAGCTCACCGGCGTCGTCGCCCGCAACGTCTCCGCCTACACCCCGGGCGAGGTGTTCGAGGACTGGGACCTGGGCGGCCTCCAGACCCAGCTCGGGCAGCTGTGGCCGCTCGGCGTCGAGATGGGGCAGAACGACGCCGCGCGCTCAGGCGACCGCGAGGGCCTCGTCGACGCGCTCACCGAAGACGCGCTCGGCGCCTACGACCGTCGCGAGCAGGAGTTCGGCGACGAGCTGATGCGCTACCTCGAGCGCCAGATCCTGCTCCAGGTGATCGACCACCGCTGGAAGGAGCACCTGTACGAGATGGACTACCTGCGCGAGGGGATCCACCTCCGCGGGTTCGCCCAGGTCGATCCGCTGGTCGCGTACAAGAACGAGGGCTTCACGATGTTCGAGGAGCTGATGAACTCGGTGTGGGAGGAGTTCGCGCGCCTGATCTTCCACGTCCAGGTCGACGTCGCCCCCGCCCAGGCGCAGGAGCAGTTCGGCTCGCCCGAGGAGCGGCAGCGACAGGTGCAGTACTCGGGCGGCGGGCAGGAGCAGCCGTCCGCGCTGTCCCAGGCCGGGGCGGCGGCCGCCGCAGCAGGCGGCGCGGGCGGCGGAACGGTGACATCCACCGGCGACGGCCAAGGGCCGGCCCCGGAGCCCGCGCCGGCGCAGCCCGCCCAGACCGGCACCCGGGTCAAGGACGAGCACGAGAAGCTCGGCCGCAACGACCCGTGCTGGTGCGGGTCGGGCAAGAAGTACAAGAAGTGCCACGGCGCCTAATACCCTCCGCTTGATGGCTGACACCAGCTCCAGGGAAGCCGTGTCGGCGCGGCTCGGCGAGGTCCGCGACCAGCTCAAGCTGCTCGCGGACTACCTTTGACCCCGCCTCGGTAGAGGAGGAGGTCTCCCGCCTCGAGGCGGAGATGCAGCGCCCGGGATTCTGGGACGACCAGGCCAAGGCCGCGGGGATCTCCGCCGAGCACGCCCGAGCCCAGAAGCGGCTCGGCGACTTCCGCTCCCTGGAGTCCGACGCCGCCGATCTCACCGAGCTGGTCGAGCTCGCCAAGGAGGACCCCGAGATCGCAGCCGAGCTCGACCCGCAGCTCGCCTCGGTCGAGGCGCGGCTCGCGGCGCTCGAGGAGGCGCGCCTGTTCGGCGGCCGCTACGACAGCGGCGACGCGGTCGTCACCGTGCGCTCCGGCGCGGGTGGCACCGACTCCCAGGACTGGGCCGAGATGCTCTTGCGGATGTACCTCCGGTGGGCCGAGCGGCGCGGGTTCAAGGTCGAGATGAAGGAGGCCTCCGAGGGCGAGGAGGCCGGGATCAAGTCCGCGACCTTCGTCGCCCGGGGCGAGAACGCCTACGGGCTGTTCGCGGCGGAGCGGGGGGTGCACCGGCTTGTCCGAATCTCCCCCTTCGACGCCCAGAAGCGCCGCCACACCGCGTTCGCGCAGGTCGACGTCGCGCCCCTGGTCGACGACGAGGTCGAGGTCGAGATCGACGAGGAGGACCTCCGGGTGGACACCTATCGCGCCTCCGGGGCGGGCGGCCAGCACGTCAACAAGACCGACTCCGCGGTGCGGATCACCCACGCCCCGACCGGGATCGTCGTCCAGTGCCAGAACGAGCGCTCCCAGGCGCAGAACAAGGCGACCGCGATGCGCCTGCTCCGCGCGCGGCTGCTCGCCGAGGAGGAGCGCAAGCGGGCCGAGGATCTAGCCGCCGAGCGCGGCGAGCAGAAGGCCGCGGAGTGGGGGTCCCAGATCCGCAGCTACACCCTCCATCCGTCGACGCGCGTGAAGGACCATCGGACCGGCCACGAGGTCGGGGACGCGGAACGGGTCCTCGACGGAGACATCGACGGGTTCGTTCGCGAGTACCTGCTTCAGGCTGCGGGGGACGGACGCTAGACCCCCGTACCCGTATCGTTGACCCGATGGCGGTGAAGATCGCGGTCGGCGTGTCGGAGAGCTTCGATCCGGTGGAGGCGTTCTCGGAGGCGTCGGACGACGCGGCGCGCCAGCTCGGCGCTCGGTGCGATCTCTGCGTCCTGTTCGCCGGCCCGCCGCATCTGCCGCTCTCGAAGTGGATCCTGTCGGCGGTCCACGACCGGCTCGAGCCCGCCCACCTGATCGGCTGCGGCGCCGGCGGTGTGGTCGGGGCGGGGCGCGAGATCGAGGAGGGAGCCGGAGCGGTGGTGTGGGCCGCCTCGATGCCCGACGCCGAGATCGCCACGCATCACTTCCGCGTCGAGTCGACCGACGGGGGGTTCGAGCTCATGGGGATGCCCGACGAGCTCGCCGGCGACTGCCTGATCGTGCTCGCCGACCCGTACACGTTCTCGACCGAGGCACTGCTCGGCGCCCTGAACGAGTCCCGCCCCGGGCTTCCCGTCCTCGGGGGACTCGCGAGCGCGGCGGCCGCCGGCGGGGGAACGCTGTTTCGCGACGGGGACGTGCTCGCGGAGGGCGCGGTCGCGTGCACGCTTTCGGGCGTGCCGGTGCTTCCGTGCGTCTCGCAGGGCGCGGCGCCGGTCGGGCCCGAGATGACGATCACGGCTGCGGACGGAAACGTCGTCGAGGAGCTCGCGAGCCGGCCCGCGATCGAGCGGCTCGGCGAGGCGATCGCGTCGCTCCCCGAGCGCGAGCAGGAGCTGGCCCGGGGGGGCGTGATGCTCGGGCTCGTGATCGACGAGAACCAGCCCGACTACCGGCGCGGGGACTTCCTGATCCGTCCGATCATCGGCGCCGACCAGGAGGCCGGGACGATCGCGATCGGGGTTCCGGTCAAGGTCGGCCAGACGGTGCGCCTGCAGGTGCGCGACGCGGCATCGGCGGACGAGGACCTGCGCGAGGCGCTCGCGAGCCAGACCGAGGCGCTCTCGTCGAGCGGCGCCGCGGGGGCGCTGCTGTTCACCTGCAACGGGCGCGGCTCGCACATGTTCGGCCTCCCCAACCACGACGCCGAGGCGCTCGACGACGCCCTTGGCGTGCCGGCCGGCGGGTTCTTCTGCGCCGGCGAGATCGGCCCCGTAGGGGGGCGGAACTTCCTCCACGGGTTCACGGCGACGATGGCGGTGTTCCCGGCCGGCTGAGCTACGCGGAAGCGCAAGTAGCGGCGACGCGCCGGATACGCTCCGGCGCGTGAGCGATTCGAACGCGCGCAGCGACCTCGTCGCCCGGGCGCTGGCGGAGGACCTCGGTGCGGGCGACGTCACCTCGGAGGCGGTCGTCCCGGCCGACTCGATCGCGCGCGCGCGGCTGGTCCAGAAGCAGCCGGGGGTCCTGTTCGGCTTCGACGTGGCGGGCGAGGTCTTCGGGCAGGCGGGCGCGACAAGCTTCGACCGCCTGGCGCAGGAGGGCGAGTGGCGCGACGAGGTCCCTGCCGACGTCGCGGTCGCCTCGGGACCGGTCCGGGCGCTCCTCGCGGCCGAGCGCACCGCGCTCAACTTCCTCTGCCACCTCTCCGGGATCGCCACGCTCACCGCGCGCTACGCGCGTGCGGTCGAGGGAAGGGGAACCGAGGTGCTCGACACCCGCAAGACGACACCGGGACTCCGCGTGCTGGAGAAAGCCGCCGTGGCCGCGGGCGGCGGGCGCAACCACCGGATGGGCCTCCACGATGCGATCCTGATCAAGGAGAACCACGTCGCCGCTGCGGGCGGGATCGGTGTCGCGGTTCGGCTCGCCCGCGAGGCGAACCCCGAGCTCGAGGTCGAGGTCGAGTGCCGCGACGCCGCCGAGGTCGCGCAGGCGCTGTACGCGCGTGCCGACCGGATCCTGCTCGACAACATGAGCGCGGACGAGCTTCGCGGCGCCGTCGCCGCGCGCGACACCGCGGCGACCCCCGGGGGTGGATCCGCCGCGAGGCTCGAGGCCTCGGGCGGGCTCACGCTCGACAACGTCGGCGAGGTCGCCGCCACCGGCGTGGACTTCGTCTCCGTCGGCGCGCTCACCCACTCGGCGCCGGTGCTCGATCTCAGCATGCTGCTGGAGGCCGACACGGAGTGAACGACACCGACCCCAACGTCGAAGCGCTGCGTCCGATCTACAGCGCGTGGGCCGAGGGCAACTGGCGCGCCGGCCCCGAGGTCTACGGGGAGGGCATGGTGTGGGCGTGGTCGGACGAGTTCCCCGACATCCACGGCGTCTACGACGATCCCGATGAATCTGAGGCGGCGCTGCGCGAGTGGCTCAGCGGGTGGACGGACTGGCGCTGCGAGGCAGAGGAGTACGTGTCCGCCGGCGACAAGGTGGTCGTGCTCGCCCGGTACGCGGGGTCGGGGAAGGGAAGCGGCGCCGGCGTGTACGCGGAGGGCGCCCACGTGTGGACGATGCGCGACGGAAATGCGGTGCGTCTCGAGGTCTTCTCCGACCGCCGCCGGGCGCTCGAGGCGGCCGGCCTGGATCCCGCCGTCTAGAGTCCTGTCGATGGCGGTCGACGCAAAGCTGCGCGAGGTCCGGGAGCGGATCGTGCGCGAGCACATGGACTCGGAGAACCGGCACGAGTATGACGCGACGATCGCGACGTTCGACCACCCGCGATACGAGCTGATCGGGACCGGGGACGTGTACGACGGCCCGGAGGAGGTCGCGCGCTACTTCGAGGAGACGCGGACCGCGTTCCCCGATCAGGAGAACGAGGTGATCGCGCTCCACCACGCCGACCACGCGGTGATCGTCGAGGCATGGGTGCGGGGGACGCACCTGGGGCCCTACCGCGGTCTTCCCCCGACGGGGCGCGACTGGGAGATCCAGATCCTCGCCGTGTTCATGTTCGAGGGGGACCGGCTGATGTGCGAGCGGGTCTACTTCGACGCGAACACCGTTCTGCAGCAGCTCGGGATCGCGCACGACCCGCTGTCGCTCACCGGCAGGATCGCGACCGTCTTCAACCACCCGCTGACGATCGGGCAGGCGGTGGTGCGCCGGTTCAGGGGTCGGTGAGCGCGACGCTCACTTGAGCAGCCGCGACAGCCGCCGGTCCTTGTAGACCTTCCCGCCCGTCTGCTCGCTGGGGCAGTAGGTCATCACGTGCTCGGCGAAGTGGACCGCCTCGAGGGTCGTGCCGCATCGCGGGCACGGCTCCCCCTGGCGCCTGTGGACCTGGAGCGGCATCGGCAGCTTGTCCGGGACCGTGGCGCCGATCACCTCCTCGTAGTGCTTGATCGCGCGGTCGAGGACGTCGAGCGCCGCGTGCAGGCGCTCCACCTCCTCCGAGGCCAGCTCCGAGCCCTTCCGGAACGGCGACAGGCGCGCCTCCCAGAGGATCTCGTCCACCCACGATCGGCCCACCCCGGCGATCACGCGCTGGTCGCGCAGCATCGGGTGGAGGTGGCGAGGCTGATCGAGCGCCGCGGCGAGGTCGTCGAGAGGCGGCGCCGGCCACGCCTCGGGGCCGAGCGTCGCGACCATCTCGTCGTCCCGCAGCTCGCCGGCCGGTAGCAGCTTCGCCCACGCGCGCTGCTTCGTCCCGAACTCGCGCAGGCGCAGCTCCCGCCCGTCGCCAAGCCGGATCAGCAGCCGCGAGCGCTTGTCGCGCAGCGAGGCGCGCTTCTCGAACACCTGCAAGCGGCCGGCCGACATCAGGTGGACGAGGAGGGCGAGGTCGCCCTCGAGCTCGACCTCCGGCATCTTCCCGATCCGTCGCACGCCCTCGATCCGCCGACCCTCGAGCACCCCGAGGGGCGGATCGACGGTCTTCATCGTCACCATCCCCGGCGCGAGCGCGGACTCCACCTCCACACCAGACAGCGCGGCCCCGAGCCGCCGCGCGGTGATCTCGACCTCGGGGATCTCGGGCACGGAATCAGGGTAGGGCCCGGAATCGCCGGGGAGTAGACTGGTAGCAGTTCATTCGCCAGGTTCGAGGCCGGTGGGGCAGCAATCCGGCCGGGCCGGCGAACATCGGAAAGGAACCGGGTGCAAGAGCTCCCGACAATCCAATCCAACGCGCCACCGGCTCTCAGCCCGGAGCAGATCGACGTGCTCTCGGACGAGGTCCGCGCGCTCGCCGCCGAGCGCGATGCGGTGATCCTCGCCCACAACTACCAGGTGCCCGAGATCCAGGACGTCGCCGACTACGTCGGCG
>JBOGZL010000284.1:0-1921 GCA_050697195.1 Solirubrobacterales bacterium | reverse complement strand
CGCGGGGGGAGCGCTGCGCGTCGGCCCGCGCTCCGCGGGCGCCGAGCCCGGTCCGGCGTGCTACGCGCGGGGCGGCGAGGAGCCGACCGTCACGGACGCGAACCTCCTGCTCGGCTACCTGGCCGAGGACTCGACGCTCGCCGGCGACGTGGCGCTCGACGTCGAGGCGGCCCGGGCCGCGGTGGGAAAGCTGGGCGCGGAGCTCGAGCTGGATGAGGTCGAGGCCGCGGAGGGGATCGTGCGGGTGGCGAACCAGGAGATGGTCCGCGCACTGCGGGTGGTCACGGTCGAGCGCGGCATCGACCCGAGGGAGTTCGCGCTGATGCCGTTCGGCGGAGCCGGGCCGATGCACGCCGCCGCGCTCGCGGACGAGCTCGAGATCGACCGGATCCTGTGCCCGCGTGCGAGCGGAGTGCTCTCGGCCTTCGGGCTGATCGCATCGGATCGCCGTCGCGACACCGCTCGCACCGTGATGCTGAGCGGCGCGGAGCTGACCGCGGAGCGGATCGCGGACGAGCTCGCGCGGCTGCGGGCCTCGCTCGGGGCGGGCCTCGAGGGGCCCGAGCCCGAGGCCGAGGCCACCTTCGAGCTGCGCTATCGCGGCCAGGCCTTCGAGCTCGCGGTTCCGGGCTCGATGCGCCCCGACCCCGCCGATCTCGCGGAGCGATTCGCACGTCTGCACGAGCAGCGCTACGGCTATCGCGACCCGGACTCCGAGGTCGAGCTCGTCAACGTCCGGCTCGCGCTGGTCGTCGCGGGCCCCGACCCTGAGCCGGCGGCGGCGGAATCCGGAGGGCTCGAGTCGAGGGGCCGCCGGGCGCGCTTCGGAGGCGAATGGGCCGAGGCGCGGGTGCTGCGCGGAGAGCCCGAGGCCGGGCTACGCGCCGACGGCCCGTGCGTGTTCGAGCTCCCCGAGGCGACGCTCGTCCTCCCGCCGGGCTGGAGGGCGGAGGTGGACGAGCGGGGAACCATCACGGCGACGTCAAACCGCCAACCGCCCTGATGTCCCTCGACCCGGTCACGCTCCAGGTCCTGGTCGGCGGTCTGCGCGCGGCGTGCGACGAGATGGGGGCGGTGCTGATCCACTCCGCCCACTCGCCGAACATCACCGAGCGCCACGACTGCTCGACGGCGCTGTTCGACGCCCGCGGCGAGCTGATCATGCAGGCCGAGCACATCCCGGTCCACCTCGGATCGATGCCCGACGCCGTCGGCGCGGTGCTGGACGAGAACCACCGCCCCGGCGACCTGTGGATCCTCAACGACCCCTACCAGGGCGGGACCCACCTCCCCGACGTGACCCTGATCTCGCCCCTGTTCGCCGGCGACGGCGTGCTCGGGTTCGCGGCGAGCCGCGCCCATCACGCCGACATCGGGGGACCGACCGCGGCCGGGATGCCCGCCGACTCGACGCGACTCGGCGAGGAGGGGATCGTGATCCCTCCCACCCGAGTCACCGACGCCGACCTCGCCGGCTTCGCGGAGCGGATGCGAAACCCGCCCCAGCGCCTCGCCGACCTCCGCGCCCAGCGGGCCGCGAACCTCGTCGGCGAGCGCCGCACGAACGAGCTGCTCGAGCGCCACGGACTTGAGCGCTACGGCATCGGGATCGCGGAGATCCTCGACTACGCGGAGCGGCGCACGCGGGCGGCGATCGCCCGCCTCCCGGACGGACGACACGAAGCGGAGGACGTGCTCGAGGACGACGCCCGCGACAACGACGTCACGCTCCGGGTGGCGGCGACGATCGAGGGCGACGGGCTGACCCTCGACTTCTCGGGGACCGACGCCCAAGTGCCGGGCAACCTCAACTGCCCGCTCTCGGTCACCAAGTCGGCCACGTTCTTCGCCGTCCGGGTGCTGGCGGATCCCGACGCCCCGCCGTCCGCCGGGGCGCACCGCCCGGTGCGGGTGACCGCGC
>JBOGZL010000283.1:0-3281 GCA_050697195.1 Solirubrobacterales bacterium | reverse complement strand
GAGCACGAGAGCGCGAAGGCGGCGGTGCGCGCGGAGCTCTCCGAGGCGCCCGCGATGCTGCTGGGCGTCGCCCGGGCCGGCGCGGCACGGGCAGGGATCTCCGATGCGTTGGCGAGGGCAGCCCAATCGGTAGGCTTGGATTCTCCGAAGGACGTGCCTGACGAGCTTGGCTGACGCCGCCGACAACAAGCGCGACGACGGCTCCCCGCCCCAGCCGGACCCGCCCGGCTACTTCGAGGGCGAGTCGATGACGCGGCGAAGGGCATTCAACGTCGCCGTCCAGGCGCTCGGGGGTGTGGCCGGCGCGGCCGTGGTGCTCCCGGCGGTCGGCTTCGCGCTCGCACCGGTGTTCGACGAGGAGGAGACGATCTGGCAGCCGATCGGTCCGATCGGCGACTTCGACCCCGAGACCTACAAGCCGGCGATCATCACGATCGTCCCCGACATCGGCGAGACCGGGAAGACGACGGCGTACGTCCGCCGGGGCAGCGAGGAGCTGGACGAGAGCCCGGACGAGTTCATCGCGGTATCGAACCGGTGCGCGCACGCGGGCTGCCCCACGCGCTACGTCGAGGCGGCGGGCAACTTCATCTGCCCCTGCCACGGCGGCGTGTACGACTTCCAGGGCAAGGTGATCGGCGGCCCGCCGGTGCGCCCGCTCGATCGCTTCCAGACCCGGGTCACGGACGGCCAGGTCGAGGTCGGCCCCCGGTACAGCGTCACCTCGCAGCTCGACCCCGTCCGCGCCCGCGACCCCGGTGAGTTCACGGGCGGGATCTGGGAGTACATCTACCCGCCGCGACCCTCGGTCCCGCCGCCGCCATGAGGTTTCCCCAGTCGCTGATCCCCGCCCCGCTTCGCCGGCCACCGCCGCCGGGCGAGAAGGCCCCCGGCGACGGCGGCGGGCCGATCGAGCGTGCCAAGGACGCCCCGGCGGACATCGTCGGGTGGGTCGACGAGCGCACCGGGGCGTCCGGGTTCACCACCGGGATGCTGTACCGCAAGGTCCCGAAGGGGACGAACTGGTTCTACACGCTCGGCTCGGCGACGCTGTTTGCGTTCGTCGTCCAGGCGCTCACCGGCGTGTTCCTCGCGATGTACTACACGCCCTCGCCGACCGAGGCATACGACTCGGTCACCCACCTCACCAACGACGTCTTCCTCGGCGAGTTCGTGCGCGGGATGCACAAGTGGGGCGCGACGGTGATGATCATCCTGATCTTCCTCCACATGGGGCGGGTGTTCTTCTTCGGCGCCTACAAGTACCCGCGGGAGCTGAACTGGGTGATCGGGGTCGTGCTCATGATCCTCACCCTGGTGATGGGGCTGACCGGGTACCTGCTGCCGTTCGACCAGCGCTCCTACTGGGCGACGGTGGTCGCCAACAACATCACCGCGGCGGGGCCGGTCGTGGGCCCGTACCTGGCCGACTTCCTTCGCGCCGGGCCGGAGGTCGGCGGGACCACGATCCAGCGCTTCTACGCGATCCACATGCTGCTCGTGCCGGGCCTGATCATCGCCTTGATCGGCGCCCACCTGTACCTCGTCGTGAAGCTCGGGACGACGGCGCCGCCGTGGCTGCGCGGCGAGACGAAGCCGAAGTCGCTGCGAACGGAAGAGGTATGAACAGCGCCGACAAGGAGCGCTACCTCCGCGAGTACGAGGTGCTGAAGAAGAAGGGGAAGCCGTTCTTCCCCTATGCGGTGCTGAAGGACTCCGCGATGGCGTTCGTCGTCGTGATCGTGATCGTGGTGATGTCGATCTTGCTCGGCGCCGAGCAGGGCCCGAAGGTGGACCCGACGACGACGACCTACGTGCCGCGGCCCGAGTGGTACTTCTTCTTCCTCTTCGAGCTCCTCCGGGTGCTGAAGCCGCCGGAGCTGACGACGATCGCGATGGTGGGGATCCCGACGATCGCGATGGTGCTGCTGCTGCTGTTGCCGTTCTACGACCGCAACCCGGAGCGCCGCCCCGAGCGTCGCCCGATCGCGACCACCGCGGGGATCCTCACGATCGTCGCGATCGCCTACCTCACCTTCCTCGGCGCGCAGGCCGGCTCGCCGACCGAGATCGAGCTCACGGTCGCCGCCGAGCAGGAGGCGGGGAAGGAGGTCGCCGCGCAGTCGGGATGCCTCGCGTGCCACCTGTTCGAGCACAACGGCAACCCGGGGCCGGGCCCCGAGCTCACCCAGATCGGCGAGAAGCTGCCGCGCGACGCGATCGCGCGCTCGCTCGTCGTCGGGCCGGGCGAGATGCCCTCGTACAGGGACCTTCCGCCCGACAAGTTCGACGACCTCGTCGACTTCCTCGCCTCGCTGCGATAGGCGCGCCGGCCGCTACGCTCGCCCTGTGTTGATTCCGGAGCGCGACTCGGCCGAGTTCGCGTCCCAGGTCCGGGGGATGTTCGACCGGATCGCGGGCGTGTACGACCTCATGAACACCGCGATGACGGCGGGCCTCCACCACCGGTGGCGCCGCCTCGCCGCGGACCGCGCGGAGCTGGGGAGCGGCGACAGCGCGCTCGACGCGTGCTGCGGGACCGGCGACCTCGCGATCGAGCTCGCGCGGCGCACGGGGCCGAGCGGGCGGGTCGTGGGGTGCGATTTCTCCGAGCCGATGCTCGAGCTCGCGCGCACGAAGGCGGCGGACGCGGGGATGCCCGAGATCGAGTTCGAGTGGGCGGACGCGCTCGAGCTTCCCTATGAGGACCGGTGCTTCGACGCGGTCACGGTCGGGTTCGGGGTGCGCAACCTGGCCGAGATCGAGCGCGGGATCGGCGAGCTGGCGCGGGTGCTGCGCCCCGGCGGGCGGCTCGTGATCCTCGAGATCACCCAGCCGCGGCGCCCGCCGCTGTCGTGGTTCCACGGCCTGTGGTTCGAGCGGATCGTCCCGCGGCTCGGGGCGCTCGCGGGCGACAGCGCCGCCTACTCCTACCTTCCCGAGTCGGTGAAGCGCTTCCCGCCCCCCGGCGAGCTCGCCGCGATCATGGACCGGGCCGGGCTCGAGCGGATTCGGTGGACCGTGCTCGCGGGCGGGATAATCGCGATCCACAGCGGCGCGCGCGCCGCATAGAGAGTGGATCGATGCCGCGCCCGTCGACAGTCCCTCCCCCCGTCACCTCGGTGCTCGAGGCCGCCGGGACGTGGCTTCCCACGGGGATGGCCGCGGTCGAGGAGCGGCTCGCCGCGATCACCGCCGGGCACGGGCCGACGCTCGCCGGCGACGCGGGGGCGACGCTGGCGGCGGGCGGCAAGCGCCTGCGGCCGATGCTCGTCCTGCTG
>JBOGZL010000282.1:0-3626 GCA_050697195.1 Solirubrobacterales bacterium | reverse complement strand
GTCTCAACCATGAACTCGGCGAAATTGCAGTACGAGTAAAGATGATCGTTACGCGCAGCAGGACGGAAAGACCCCGTGAACCTTTACTGCAGTCTAGTAGTGGATCTTGGCTCGGCCCGCGTAGGATAGGTGGGAGGCTGTGAGGCGGGGGTTTCGGCTCCCGCGGAGCCAACGGTGAAATACCACCCTTGCCGTGCTAGGATTCTAACCGGGACCCGTGAATCCGGGCTCGGGACACTGCTAGATGGGCAGTTTGACTGGGGCGGTCTCCTCCCAAAAGGTAACGGAGGAGTTCGAAGGCGCCCTCAGCGCGGTCGGCAATCGCGTGTCGAGTGCAAGGGCATAAGGGCGCTTGACTGTGAGACCTATCGGTCGAGCAGGTGTGAAAGCAGGACCTAGTGATCCGGCGGTAGAATGTGGAATCGCCGTCGCTCAACGGATAAAAGGTACTCCGGGGATAACAGGCTTATCGCTTCCAAGAGTCCATATCGACGAAGCGGTTTGGCACCTCGATGTCGGCTCGTCGCATCCTGGGGCTGGAGTAGGTCCCAAGGGTTGGGCTGTTCGCCCATTAAAGCGGCACGCGAGCTGGGTTCAGAACGTCGTGAGACAGTAGACCTTGCTGTCTATAAATTCGGCCATATGCTGGAAACTCCGAGAATCCCGCACTACCGTAATTGCTTCCGTCGTCCGACGTGAGCAGTACGGTGACAACGTGACGGGTGCGGACAATCAGCAGGAAAGGCTGGATGGCTACATTTCCGGCTACGTCGACGGGGAAGGAAGCTTCTCCGTTGTCGTCAACCGGAATCCGTCATGCAAGACCGGCTACCAACTCGTCCCTGAGTTCCACGTCAGCCAGAACGGCGACCGAGCTCAGGTGCTCGAGATCATTCGCCAGCGCTTGGGCGGATGCGGCTACATCAAGTCGAATGGCAGGCGTGATCAGGCGGTTGTCTTGGTGGTTCGCAATCGTGCGGACCTGCTGGACCGCGTGATTCCCTTCTTCGAACGGTCGCCGCTTCTGTCGTCCAAGCAGCGGGATTTCGCGAAGTTCGCATGCATTGTTCGTGCGATGGGAGCTGGGCACCATCGGAGTCGCGAGGGCTTTTAAGAGTTGCTCTCGCTCGCGTTGTCCATGAACGGAAATGGACGTTTCCGACGTGTGCGATGGGAAGACGTGATTGATGGCCATCCGGAATCCTCAGAGACTGGACGCCGGACCAAGGCGAAGGAGGCCTTGGAAGAGACAGTCCGAACTGCGCGGCGACGCGCAGAGTCAGGCAGAAATGACCTGGCCCTCGAGCGGTAGAGCTCGGGAGTAACAAGATTGTCGGTCCCTATCTGTCGTGGGCGTTGGAGAGTTGAGAGGAGTCATCCTTAGTACGAGAGGACCGGGATGAACGCACCGCTGGTGTATCTGCTGTCCTGCCAAGGGCACTGCAGGCTAGCTACGTGCGGACGGGATAACCGCTGAAAGCATCTAAGCGGGAAGCCTCCCTCGAGATGAGCTCTCCCATCCCCTTGAGGGAGTAAGGCCCCTGGTAGAACACCAGGTTGATAGGCCGGCTGTGCAAGCGCAGCGATGCGCTAAGCAGACCGGTACTAATGGGCCGAGGGCTTGACGGGTTTATTAACCCTTGCTCTGTGCAGTTTTCAGGCTTCGCCGGGACCGATCGGTCCCGCAAGTTCGGTGGCGATAGCGAGGGGGAAACACCTCTTCCCATTCCGAACAGAGCCGTTAAGCCCCTCTGCGCCGATGGTACTTGGCGCGAAAGCGCCCGGGAGAGTAGGTCGCCGCCGGTCTTTCACCAGGGCCACCCGCTGCGGGTGGCCCTTCTTCTATCCGCCGCCGGACCCTGACGACGATGATCGGACCCCGCTTTTCGGTCACCCCAAGTGAGAGTCCAGGGTGATTTCACCTCCAACCTATAGCGGTGTCGGCCCACCCGCGGAGCGAGCCGCAGGCGAGCGCAACGGGTGGGCCGGGCTGGATTTCGCGCGGCCGGCTGAAAACCGGGCTCTGAGAGCGGATCTGAGCCGCTCGGCGAGAGCCCCGCGTGTGAGCGGATGCCCTCTGGGCGGCGACGGACAGGCGGGTGGAGCTTCAGGAGGTTGTGAGTGGCGGCGATCAGGCGCCATTCCGAGCGGGCAGCGGCCCGGCCCCTGCGTTTGAAGCGCCCGATCCGCCGGTTCGCCTTGATCTGTGCGAACACCGGCTCGACCATCGGCATCCGCTTCGAGTAGAGCGCGCTGCCTCGCTCGGTGGCGAGCACCCTTCGCATGAAGTCGTAGTACCCGCCGAGCCGCGTCTTGCGCGATCGGTTCCGGGTCGTGTCCGGGGCGACGATCGGGGTCATGCCTCGTTCTCGCAAGGAGTCGATGTGGTCGTTCGACCAGTAACCGGCGTCGGCGAGGACGATACCGGGACGCTCCTCAACGCCCGCGTCCTCCAGCTCGCGCTCGGCCGCTGAGACCATCGGATCGAGCTGCTCGAAGTCGCCTCCCTCGGTGGCGACCTCGGCGGCGACGATGATCTGATCCTCCGTGGCGACGGCCTGGGCGTTGTAGGCGGGGATGAAGTTGCGGCCGAACTTCATCCGCCGGGCGTCGGGATCGGTGGTGTTGATCTTGCCGCCGGGTTTGTCGGGAGGCTCGTAGGGCTTCGGCGGGGTGCCGAAGCGGCGCCCGTCCTTCATCACCCCTCGCGAGCGGTAGGCCTCATAGGCGCGGTTTGCCCGGCGCTCCCCGCGCCAGTTCTCGACCAGGCGGCGATGAGCGGCCTCAAGCCGCCTCTCGCGGTCCCGCGGGACCGGTTCTTTCCTTGCGGCGCGCTCGGCGTCGAGGCGTCGCTTCGCCTCTCGCAGCCAGCCCTTCCTTCCGTGCTGGGTCGTCAGCTGCTCGGGGAGCTCATCGCCCCGGGCCTCGCCGTAGCGCTGATCCTCGGCGGCGTCGATCTCGGCTGCCTCGGCGAGGATCTCGGCGGCGATCTCCTCGTAGGTGTGGATCGCGGAGTCAGACGCCGCGGCGGCGAACTTCGATCCGTCGACGGCGAGGACGCCAGCGCGGACCAGGCCCGCCTCGGCGCAGAGCCCGAGCACCTGACCGAACAGGTCGGCGAGGGGCTCCTGGTGGCGAACCCGGAAGCGCGCGATCGTGGCGTGGTCGGGGACCTGGTTGGCGCAGATGACCCGGAAGGCGACGTCCTCGCGGCAGCGGCGCTCGATCCCTCTCGAGCTCCGCTCGCCCACGCAGTAGGCGTAGGCGAAGAGTCCCACCATCATCTTCGGCTCGTGGGCGGCCCTTCCGTGGCCGTCCGCGCAGTAGGCGCAATAGAAGCGCTCGAGGTCGAGTTCCTCGACCGCCTCGATCACGAACCAGGCGAGGTGGTCCTCCGGCAGCCAGTCGCGCAGGTCCGGCGGCAGAAGCAGCGGTTGGTCTCGATCGCAGGTGAGGAAGTTCTGGGCCATGGCTCAGTTTCTCCCTGCAAACGGAGAAAGCGGTAAGCGTTCAGTCGGTCAGCGCTCGGGCGGCACGGGGAGGACCGGTTGACATAAGCAGGCCCACCGTGGGTCGCGGCGAACCCCTCGGGCTTGGAACGCGCCGAGGCCGAGGCGATCTACGAC
>JBOGZL010000281.1:0-2829 GCA_050697195.1 Solirubrobacterales bacterium | reverse complement strand
ACGCTGGCTCGCCCGCCGTGCGCCTCCGCGATCGCGCGCACGATCGCCAGCCCGAGCCCGGCGCCCCCGCCGGTTCGCCCGTCGTCCGCGCGCGTGAAGCGCTCGAACGCCTCGCCCTCGAAGCCCGCCGGGAACCCCGGCCCCTGGTCGGCGACGTCGAGCACCGCGAGTCCGTCCTGGAGGCGGGCGGACAGCCGCACTTCTCCCTCCCCGTGGCGAAGCGCGTTGTCGACGAGATTGCCGATCGCCTGCTCGATTCGCAGCACGTCGAGCTCGGCCTCGAGGTGCGCCGGAGCATCGACGACGATCCCGCGGCCCGACTCGCTCGCGCGGCGCGCGAACCGCTCCCCGACGCGGGCGAGCATCGTCCCCAGGTCGATCCGCTCGTGGCGAATCGGGAGCCGGCCCTGGTCGGAGCGGGCGACCACGAGCAGGTCCTCGGCGAGCCGCGAGAGTCGCTCCACCTCCTCGGCCGCGGAGCGGATCGCAGCCTCGAGCTCCCCCTGCGTGCGGCTGGTGCGCTCGGCGAGCTCGAGCTCCGCTCGCAGGACCGCGAGCGGCGTCCGCAGCTCGTGCGACGCGTCGGCGACGAACACGCGCTGGCGCTCCAGCGATGCCTCGATCCGGTCGAGCATCGTGTTGAGGGTCTCGCCGAGGCGGTGGATCTCGTCCTCGGCACGCGGCAGCGGGAGGCGCTCGCCGCTTTGGTCCAGCGTGATCCCGCTCGCCCTGCGGCGCATCTGCTCGACGGGGGCGAGCGATCTTGCCGCGAGCACGTAGCCGATCGCCGATGCGAGCACGAGCGCCAGCGGCGCGCCGATCAGCAGCGCGCCCGCGATCCCCGCGAGCGCCTCGCTCCGGTCGTCGGTCGACGCCCCGGCGACGACGATCACCGCCCCGTCCGGCGTCGTGGCCGGGCGGGCGAGGATCCTCGCCTCGTCCTCGATCCCCGGAACGACACGTTCGGTGAGCACGGTCCCGGACGCCGCCCGGTCGAGCTGCGCGGGATCGAGCGCCGGGCCGGCGGAGGGCTCAAGCGTCGTCGCGAGCACCTCGCCGTCCGGGCCGATGATCTGGGAGAAGCCGCCCTCGCCCTCGAACAGGCCGCCGGAGAGCCTGCGCGGCGGATCGCGGGGGCGCTCCGCGAGCGCCGCGAGATCGTTGACCCGCGCCTCGAGGCCGTCGTCGATCGTCTCGGTCAGCCCACTGGCCACGCGCAGGTACACGAACAGCCCCGCGAGCGCGAGCACGACGATCATCGCCGCCGCGAACGCGGCCGTGAGCTTCGCGCGGATCGAGAGCCGCCCCAACATCACTCGCCGCGGCGGAGGCGGTACCCGGCGCCGCGCACCGTCTCGATGCTGTCGGCGCCGAACGGCCGGTCGACCTTCTCCCGCAGATACCGGATGTAGACGTCAACCACGTTCGAGCGGTTCTCGTAGCCGTAGTCCCATGCGTGCTCGAGGAGCTGAAGGCGCGAGAGCACCTCGCCGGGCCGGCGCATGAACACCTCGAGCAGGGAGAACTCCTTCGCCGAGAGCGAGATCTCCCGATCGCCCCGCCACACCTGCCGCGTCGCCGGGTCGAGGCGCAGGTCGCCGACCTCGAGCAGGACCGGCCTCTCCGCCGGGCCCCGGCGGGCGAGCGCGCGGAGCCGCGCGAGCAGCTCGGCGAACGAGAACGGCTTCGTCACGTAGTCGTCGGCGCCGCCATCGAGCCCCGCGACACGGTCCTCGACCGCGTCGCGAGCGGTGAGCATGATCACCGGCGCCCATACCCCGTCGTCGCGCAGTCGGCGACAGGTCTCGAACCCGTCGATCCCCGGCAGCATCAGGTCGAGGACGATCGCGTCGAACTCGGTCGAGCCCGCCATCCAGAGCGCGTCCTCGCCGCGCTCGGCGACGTCGACGGCCATGCCCTCCTCTTGGAGGCCGCGCCGGATCAGGCCGGCCATCTTGCCCTCGTCCTCGACGACCAGGACTCGCATCGGCTCAAGGCTCTCGCTCGTAAATGAGAGTCAGATGAGAGCATCTCACGGCTCGCCCCGGATCCCAATCGGGGTACGCCCGACCGTTCTGGCTCGGGGCTACGGCTGCGGGACCGGCTCGCCTGGGTGCGAGGCGTCCTGGAACTCGCGGAACAGCCCGGTGACGATGAAGGCGACCTGCTCGCCGATGTCGACGCTGTTGTCGCCGATGCGCTCGATCGCGCGGGCGACGAGGATCATCGTCATCGCCCACTCGCGGCGGTCGTGGTCGTCGCCGATCTCGAGCGCGATCCGGAAGATCTCCTTGTTCAGGTCGTCGACGACGTCGTCCTGGCGGACCAGATCGCGCGCCATCTCGACGTCGCGGGCCTCGAAGGCGCGCTTCGACTGCGAGATCTGCGTCTGCACCTGCTTGCCCATCGTCGTCACGTCCTTGACGATGCGATCGTCGGCGGGCGGCTCGCGGCCGGCGATCGGGATCAGCTTGGCGACGTTGACGCATTGGTCGCCCATCCGCTCGATCGCCTTCATCAGGTGCAGCAGCGCCGCGATCAGGCGCAGGTCGGTGGCCACCGGGGCCTGGGTCGCGAGCAGGGTGAGGATCGCCTGGTGAAGCTCCAGGTAGCGGCCGTCGATGACGTCATCGCTCGCGATCACCAGCTCGGCGAGCTCCGCGTCCTGGTGCTCGACCGCCTCGACCGCGCGCGAGAGCTGGGCCGCGACGAGGTCGAGTCCATCGAGCCCCCGTGCCTCGAGGTTGGCGAGCTCCTCCTGGTAGTGGACCCTGACGCCCTCCGCCATCGCCTCAGCCCACCTTTCCGGTGACGTAGTCCTCGGTGCGC
>JBOGZL010000280.1:0-1789 GCA_050697195.1 Solirubrobacterales bacterium | reverse complement strand
AGCGCCTCGGCGACGCACGCGACCGCCCCCAGCGCGCCGCGGAGCTCGCCCGGCAGCCGCTCGACCTCGGCGACCACGTCGGCGAGCCCGAGGCGACCGCCCCGGACCAGCACGCGGCGCATCTCATCCGCCGCGCGCGGCTTGTCGGCGAACGTGCACAGAGAGCATTCGCTCACCACCGCGTCGAAGGCGCGATCTGCAAACGGCAGCGCCTCCGCGTCGGCGGAGACGAACTCCACCCGGTCCGCGAGCCCGACCTCGCGCGCCCGCCGTCTCGCGTCCTCGACCGTGCCGGCTCCGTACTCGACCCCGACGGCCCGGCAGCGATGCTCCGCGGCCGCGAGAAGCACGGCGGCGCCGTCGCCGCTCCCGACGTCGAGGAGGCGGCTGCGCGCGTCGAGGTCGATCAGCTCGAACGCGCGCCGCGTCAGGGCCTCTCCGCCCGGGTGCAGCTCCCCGCCCAGGAGCCAGCGCACGGCGGGACTCGCATAGGTCGCGGCGCACGCCTGCTTCAGGTCGAGTTCGATAGCTCCCTCCGAACCTGCTCGCGGTAGCCGACCGAGTTGTAGGCGCAGAACGGGATCAGGCGGCCGTCCGGCACGATCTCGGACACGCAGCACTTGCGCAGCTTGGAGACGTCGAGCGTGTAGGGGTCCTGAAAGTCCTGCACGACGACCATGAACCCCCGCGCCGCGACCTCGCGCAGCTCCGGCGGCATCCCCGTGGCGCAGGCGACGCAGTCGAGCCGCTCGGCTGCCGGCTCCGACCCGCCCGCGGCCTTCGCCGACCACAGACCCTCGAGCGCCTCGCGCACGGCGAGGTCGGGGACCGCGCGGTTGGTGACGTAGTCGAGGTAGAGCTCGACGTCGACGAGCCGCGGGAGCGGGACGAGGTCCTCGTCGTCGTACAGCGCGAAGGTCGCCGAGCGGCAGGTGGGCGAGCAACAGGGCACGGGGATGAAGTCGTCGGGGCGAAACCACTCCGGGAGCTGGGCCGCGACCGCGTCGATCACGTCGGAGTTCGTGAGCTTGGACAGCGGATCCGAGTCGGCCCTGAAGCGCCCCGAGTGGGTGACAGGCTGGAGGAAGACTCCGGTGACGGCGGGGTGTTCGACACCGGACCTGAGGATCGCGCCGACCTCGTGCTCGTTGACGTCGCGCTCGATCGCCGCGGCGAGCGAGACGCCGACACCGGCCTCGGCGCAGCGCTCCAGCGCGCGCAGCTTCTCCTCGGTCAGCGGCCGGCCGCGGATCGCGACCTGGGTCGCCTCGTCGAAGCCGTCGAACTGAAGGTAGACGTGAATCCCCAGCTCGGCGAGGGCGGGCGCGAACCGCGGGTCGCGGGCGAGGCGGATCCCGTTCGTGTTCAGCATCACGAGCTTGATCCCGCGCGCCTTCGCGGCCGCGAGCATCTCGAGGATCTGCGGGTGAATCGAGGGCTCCCCGCCCGATAGCTGGACGGACTCGGGCTCGCCCTCGGCGCGGACGAACGCGTCGAGCATCGACTCGACCTGCGCCAGGCTCAGGGAGTAGCCGTGCTCCTGGCGGCCGGTCCCCGAATCGGCGAAGCAGATCGGGCAGTCGAGGTTGCACGCCGTGTTGACCTCGATGATCCCGAGGCAGGTGTGCTGGGCGTGCTCGGGGCAGATCCCGCAGTCGTGGGGGCAACCCCGCTCGACCTCCGTCTGGCGCTCCAGCGGCTCCTCACCGGGCTTGTTGAAGCGCTGGATCTCCAGGTAGCGCTCCGCATCGCCGTAGACCACGGCGTCGAAGGCCCCGTGGTCGGGGCA
>JBOGZL010000279.1:0-3200 GCA_050697195.1 Solirubrobacterales bacterium | reverse complement strand
TTCGCCGCCAAGCAGCATAGGACGGGGCCCGCGTCGGCGGGCCCCGCTCTCTCAGATCTCGTCTGGGCCGCAGCCCTCAGCCGGGGGCGCTGGGCCCGTGGCCCTGGCCGCCGGGCTCGCGCCGGAGCGCGCCTGCCTCCGGCGTGTAGATGCTCTCGTGTCCGTCATCCCAGCGGATGCGGAAGCGGGGAGACGGTTTGGGGACGAGCACCTCCTCGACGACGCCGAAGCGCGGCGGCCGCTCCGTGGACTCGGACTCAGCGGCGACCCGATCTCCGGTCTTTAGGTCCATGTCTCACCTCCACGCTCGCTCAAACACGAGCGTACTCCAGTAGCGAGCGTTGCCCCAGCGCTGTGGTCGGGCTCGCGCCACTTCCCGGTCACGCATAGTGCAGGGAGTCCGGATACGACCAGGGTGACCACGGAGTTCGATGCCGTGGCCTCCTCGCTTGGATCGCGTGGAGGGGGACTGCACGGCTACCGATCTATGCGTACTTGACACGCCTACCATGGCTCACAGTGAGTTACGCGGAAGTCAGGCTCCTAAACGGTGACGTCCTCACGGTGGAGGGCACGTCGGAGGAGGTCGAGAACAAGCTCTCCAATGCTGCTCGATCAGGCCAATCGCGTCTCGCCTGGTTCACGCAGTACGGAACCGATGGTTCAGTCGGCGTTAACCCGGTACACGTCACCACCTTGAAGGTCAGCGAGATCTCAGACTGAGTGGCTCGCGCAAAGGCTCGGCCCGTGCGTCGCCCCTCGATCCGATACGGGTCCGGCACGTCGCTGCGGCACCGCGCTCAGGTCGTAGTGCAGCGCCCGAAGCGGGCGGACCTCCGCCAGCGCGGCGGACCCCTAGCGGGGAAAGGCCGTGCCCCCGCGCTCGCATCCTGGGGCAGTGCCACGGCTAGCTTCCCTGTGGTGGCCGATCCCGTTGACAGTCTGATGAACGCGACCGGCGTCGTCGCGGTGGCGCGCGCCGCCGGTGCCACGGCGGGCGCGGAGCGGGCACGCGGCGAGCCGCCCTACCTTGTCTACTATCGCGGGTCGCTCGAGGCGGGCGAGATCCGCGGGCTTGGCTTCGAGAGCGAGGTGTCGGAGCCCGGCGCGTGGGGCCGGCTCCTCAACGGGGGGGCCTCGCTCGAGGTCGAGGGTCGCCGCGTCGAGCTCCTCTACCGCGACCTGGAGGTAGTCGAGCACTGGGTCGCGGAGGCGGTCGAGGGGCGCTACGAGCGGGACGAGGTGGAGGGCTGGGTGGCGGGGATGCCCACCTACCTGCTCGCCGGCGAGCTCGCCACAGCCGAGGCGCTGGCGGGAGAGCTGCCCCGGCCGCAGTTCCCGGACGCGCTCCGCGAGTCCGCGCCGGAGGAGTGGGGGCGAGTGGCAGCCCGCGCGCTGGAGGTCGCCGAGGGCCTCGCCGCCAGGGGGGACGTCGCCGCCTGCGCGGGGCTGCTGGCGAAGGCGGCGATCGCCGCCGCGCAGGCCCGGCTAGCGGCGCGGGGCGAATGGGCGCTGAGTGAGGCCGGGATCGTCCGGCGGGCGGGCCTCGGCCGGGCCGAGTCAATCATCGCCGCCACCGGCGACCGCCCGCTCGACCTCGAGCGGGCGGTATCGAGGATGCGCGTCCGCCTGGGAGCCGCCGGGGGTCGCCTGTGACGCCTCCCGTCCTGTGCGCCGCCCAAGCACAGCGACCCTAGCACGGCGAGGAGCCCGTTGGCCACGCCCTTTCCCTGCAAATCGGGATGTCGGATTTCGGATCCGGGCTCGATTCGTCTCTCGGGTTCCCGTGCCGGCGGATGGCGACGAGGTCGTCCACGACTCGAAGCGCATCCTCCAGTACCTCGACCACGTCTACGTAGACCGCTAGCCCCTCTACAATTCGTCGGGATGGATACCCCCAACGCGGCGATAACCCTTACCGACGGGGCAGCGGCGAAGATCAAGGAGCTACTCGGGTCGCAGGAGGACGCCTCGGACCAGGCGCTCCGCGTCGCGGTTCGCGGCGGCGGCTGCTCCGGGTTCCAGTACGCGCTGGCGTTCGACAAGCGGCGCGATGACGACCACGTGTTCGAGCAGAATGGCGTTTCCGTGGTCGTCGACAAGGTGGGCATGCAGTTCGTGCTCGGCTCGGAGGTCGACTACGTGGACGGCCTCCAGGGCGCCGGGTTCGCGGTCAACAACCCGAACGTCGTCGCGGCCTGCGGGTGCGGCTCCTCCTTCCAGGTCCGCGAGGACGCCCACCAGCAGGCGACGACCGTCTAGCTCCGCCGCATCCCGGCGGGCTCAGTTCTCGATCTGAAGCGGCGGGCTCTGCCCCGGCGGGCTCTGGGCCGCCTCGGGCGCGGGCTCGACGCCCGCGGGCTGCTCCACGCCGAGCAGTCCGGCCAGCTCGCCCGAGCCGAGCATCTCCTCGACGATGTCGGCGCCGCCGACCAGCTCGCCGTTGACGTAGAGCTGGGGGAAGGTCCGCCAGTCGGAGATCTCGCCGGTGGCCTCGCGAAGCGGCTCCAGATCCGACAGCACGTCGATCGCGCCGTACTCGACGTTCAGCTCGCCGAGCACCTGGACGACCCGCATCGAGAACCCGCAGCGCGGCGCGTCGGGCGTCCCCTTCATGAACAGCAGCACCGGGTTCTCCCGGATCAGCTCCTCGACCTTGTCGCGCAGCACGGCATCCGTCATTGGAATTCCTCCTCGACTAGCCCTCGGACTCGATCTCGGAGGTTACGGGCTCCGACGGCTCGGCCGGGGCCGTGTTCAGGGACGGAGCGTGGATCGATCCATCGTCCATGCGCTCCTGGACCGCCCCCTTGACCAGCAGGTGCTGGTCGATCGTGCCTAGCCCCCGGAACTGCGGCGCGGCGACGGTGGCTCGGAGGTGATCGCCCGCCCCGGTCTCGTCCACAACCTCGACCTCGGCGCCAGGGAGCGCCCGCTCGATCAACCCGCGGACCTCGTCCAGATCGGCCATCGCAGGCGATTCTAGGCCGTGCCGCGAGGCCTGGATGGGCCGGCGCCTACGCGCGGACGGCGTCCAGGTCGAGCTCGGAGAGGTCCGTGAACTCCCACCCCCTCGCCTTCGGGTCGGGGAGGGAGAGCTCCTGAGCGAGAGAGGCGCCCTTGCGGCGCCTCTCGACGAGCCATTGAGGCTCCGCTTGCGCCGCCGTGGGGCTAGCCAATCGAGCCTTCCATCTGGAGCT
>JBOGZL010000278.1:0-5492 GCA_050697195.1 Solirubrobacterales bacterium | reverse complement strand
CCCGGGAGCACGCGAACTCGGCGCGGTTCTCGCGTGCGGGCCCGGTGCCGTGGTGAGCCATTGCGCCGCCGCCGGCCTCTGGAAGCTGCTCCCCGTTGCACCCGAGGTGATCGACGTCACCGTCCCGGGTCGCGACTGTCGGCGCACCGACGGGATTTGTGTCCACCGCGTAGTTGCCCTCGACCGGCGTGACGTTCTCAAGCTCGGCGGGATCCCGGTGACGGCCCCGGCGCGGACGATCCTCGATCTCTCAGCCGTGGTCGCCCCACGTGAGCTCGAGCGCGCCCTCGCCGAGGCACAGGCGCGGCACCTCGTGCGCCGCAGCGAGCTGCTCTCCCTGCTTGCCCGCGTCGGCCCCCGACCCGGAGTCCCTGCGCTTCGCCCCCTTCTCGACCCCGACGCCTCGCCCGCCCTGACCCGCTCAGAGGCGGAGGAGCGCTTCCTTGCCCTGATCAGGGCGACCGAGCTCCCGCACCCGGAGGTCAACTGGCGCCAGCTGACGGATGATCCCGCGGCCGTCGTGACGCGAATCGCCACCGCCCTCCGAAGCTAGCCATCCTCTGGCGGGCGAACCATCATGCGGCCGCGGGGTTCTCGACCACCGTCGCCACCCCCTGGCCCACTCCGACGCACAGGGTCGCGACCCCGTGGCGGGCGCCGCGGCGGTGCATCTCCCACACGAGCGTGGTGAGCAGGCGGGCGCCCGAGCACCCGAGCGGGTGCCCGAGCGCGATCGCGCCGCCGTTGACGTTGAGGCGCTCCTCGTCGATCCCGAGCACGCCGACGCACGCGAGCACCTGGGAGGCGAACGCTTCGTTGATCTCGATCAGGTCGATGTCGTCGATCCCCAGGCCGGCCGCCTCGAGAGCGCGCGGCACCGCCCGCGCCGGCCCGATTCCCATGTAGGCGGGGTCGACGCCGGCGACGCCGATCGACACGATCCGGGCGAGCGGCTCGGCGCCGAGCTCGGCGGCCATCTCCTCGGAGGCGAGCACGAGGCAGGCGGCGCCGTCGTTGAGGGTGGACGCGTTGCCGGCGGTCACCGTGCCGCCGTCGCGGAACGCGGGGCGGAGGCGAGCGAGCTTCTCGAGCGAGGTGTCCAGACGCGGGGCCTCGTCGGCTTCGACGAGGACCGGATCGGCGCCGTTCCCCGGCGTCTCGACGGGAACGATCTCGCCGTCGAACCGCCCCGACTCGGCGGCGTCAACGGCCCGCTCGTGGCTTCGAAGCGCGAACCGGTCCTGGTCCTCGCGCCCGATTGCGTACCGCTCCGCCACGTTCTCGCCGGTCTCGCCCATCGACTCGGTCGAGTAGCGCTCCGCCATCCGGGGGTTGACGAGCCGCCACCCGAGCGCCGTGTCGTGCATCGTTTGCGGGCCGCGGGGGAGGCCCACCTCGGGCTTGGGGACGACCCACGGGGCGCGGCTCATCGACTCCACGCCCCCGGCGAGGTAGAGGTCGCCCTCGCCGAGCCGCAGCGCGCGCGAGGCCCCGTTCACGGCGTCGAGCCCCGACGCGCACAACCGGTTCACCGTCACCCCGGGGGTCTCCACCGGGAGCCCGGCGAGCAGCGCGGCCATCCGCGCGACGTCGCGGTTGTCCTCGCCCGCCTGGTTGGCGGCGCCGAGGTACACGTCGCGCACCCGCTCGGGGTCGATCCCGGTGCGCTCGACGGCGGCGGCGATCGCGCGCGCGGCGAGGTCGTCGGGTCGAACCCCCGAGAGCGCGCCCCCGTAGCGGCCCATAGGGGTCCGGACCGCGTCGATTATCAGCGCCTCGCTCATGTCATGGTTTCGCGCTCGGCCCATGATCAAATTCCCCGCCCAGGGCGGGATCCTGGTGAGAGCCTCGCGCTCACAGGGTCTATCCTCGCAAGCGGGCGCCATGGAGTTCATGTTCGCCAGCGTGGGGATGATCGGGTTGATCGTTCTGGTTCTCGTCCTTCTCGCCCGGGCCTACCCGGGCAGCGGCGCCGACCTCGTCGACTGGAAGCCGACCCGCTCGCCGGAGGTGGAGGCCCAGCTCGAGATCGACGACGTGCAGCAGATGATCGACGCCCAGAACGAGTACCGGCGGCGGCGGGGGGCGGAGGAGCTCACGGAGGACCAGGTCCAGGAGTGGGCGACGGAGGACGAGCGCGTCAGGACGCAGGCGCGCGACGCGCACGAGAAGCGCCTCCGCGACCTCGAGGACGAGCTGGGCGTCTAAAGCACGAGTGGCGCGAGCGCTCCTCGTCGGGTGCGGATGTCGCGGGCGCGAGCTCGGCCGCGCGCTGCGCGAAGACGGGTGGGAGTTGCGGGGGACGACCCGCGACCGCGAGCGGACGGTGGAGATCGAGGAGGCGGGAATCGAGGCAGTCGTCGCTGACCCCGACCGTGTCGGGACGCTGCTCGACCACATCGGCGACGTCACGTTGGTCGCGTGGCTGCTGGGCTCTGCGGCGGGCGAATCCGACGCGGTCGCCGCGCTCAACGGCCCGCGGCTCGAGCGGATGCTGGAGGAGCTCGTCGACACGCCGGTGCGGGGGTTCGTGTACGAGGCAGCGGGCTCCGTCGCATCGCCGCTACTCAGCGAGGGCACGAAGCTGATCGCCGCCGCAGCGGAGCGGTGGCGGATCCCGGTCTTGATCCTCGAGCACGACCCCCACGACTGGCGCGGATGGGTCGCCGCCGCGCGAACCGAGATCCACGCGCTGTTGGGGGCGTGACCTCAGCGACTACTGGATCGGGTTCGGCTGCCGCTGTGGCGAATCGGGCTGGGCCCACGGTGCCTCGGCGGCGTCCGTCTCGGGGGCCTTGTCGAGCGCATCGACAGCGATCTTTCCCCCGACCAGAAGGAGCACGGCGACCGCGACGAAGATCGCGAACCGGGCGGCGATCCGAGCCCGGGTCGGGCCGTAGGTCCCGCCCCTGACCTGGCGGCGCTTCTCCAGGCCCATCGCATCGGCGTCCGACGGCCCGTCGGGTCGTTCGCGCGCCCCCCTAGCGGCGCTTTCCTCCATCGCGGCTCACCTTAGCGCCGCCTCGGGGAGCGCGCGCCAGGCGCCTGGACGAGGGCGCGGGCGAACAGCGTGCTCAGGATCCTCGCCGTCGCTCCCCATACGAGGTGGTCGCCGACCACGTAGGTCTCGGTCTTGATCGGGACCCCGCGGCGGACCAGCCGCCGCTTCGCGAACCCGGCCTCGAGCTCGTCGATGTGGAGCAGCAGCACCGCCGCGACCTCCGCGGGGTTGGGCTCGAATGCTAGGCCGCTCGGGATCAGGCCGACGAAGGTGTGGATCATGTACCCGGTCACCACCGTCGAGACCGGCGGCAGGGCGCCGAGCACCTCGACCTCGCCCGGGTCGAGGCCGATCTCCTCCTCGGCCTCGCGCAGCGCGGCGGTCAGCAGGTCCTCGCCCGGTTCCGGCTGACCGCCCGGGAGCGAGATCTCCCCGGCGTGGCGACGGAGGTCCTCGCGCCGCTCGGTGAACACGAGACCCGGTCGCTCGCCGACGCCGAACAGGGGCGCGAGGACCGCGGCGTCCGTGCTCCCACGGGTGTTGGTCGGGACCGCCTCGCCCGCCGGGATCAGGGCCGCCCTGAGTTGATCGGACTCGAAGTTCACGGGAGTAAGATCAGGATTGAACCAGCGAGGTCCGAGGACGATGGCCGACGCGCTCCTGATCATCGACTTTCAGAACGACTTCACCCCCGGCGGCGCGCTCGCGGTTTCCGGCGGGGACGAGATCGGCGAGCCGGTGCGCAGGCTCGCCGAGCGCCTCGACGTCAACGTCGCGACGCGCGACTGGCACCCGCCGGACCACGCCTCGTTCGAGACCGAGGGCGGGCCGTGGCCGGTCCACTGCGTGAGGGAGACGCACGGGGCGGCGCTCCATCCCGCGATGGAGGGGATCGACCTCGACGCGATCGTGGACGTGGGCAGGGAGCGCGAGGACGAGGGCTACTCGGGGTTCGAGAACTCCGACCTCGCCCGGATCCTCAGGGACGCGGACGTGGACAGGGTCTACGTCGTCGGGCTGGCGACGGACTACTGCGTGCGCGCATCGGCGATCGACGCCTGCCGGGAGGGCTTCGAGACGATCGTCGTCGAGGACGCGATCCGCGCCGTGAACGTCAACGAGGACGACGGGGCGCACGCGATCGAGGACATGACGCAGGCCGGCGCTGAGCTCGCGTGCTCCTAGGACATCCTCGCCGGCGCGCCGCGCTGAGCCGGCGGCCCAGGTGGCCCGATTTCGCTGCTTGAGCTCGGAGACGGGATCGGACAACTCATTCCCCTCCTCGATCGCTCAGATGATCACCTGGACGGTACCTCCGTCCACGCTCCACGCGGCACCGGCGACGTAGGAGGCGCGCTCCGAGCACAGGAACGCGATCGCTCCGGCGATCTCGCCGACCTCGGCGAGGCGACCGATCGGTCGCTTCGCGCCGGACGCGTCGAGGGCCTCCTCCCGGGTGTCGTGTCGGCCCCGCTCCTTGGACTGGTCGAGCAGCCCGCCGGGCGCCATCCACATCTCCGACTTCACGGGGCCGGGGCAGATCGCGTTGACGAGCACGCCTCTCGCGGCGTAGCGGTCGGCGAACAGCCGCGAGAGCGAGAGCTCGGCGGCCTTCGCGACCGAGTACTCGGGCATGCTCGCGGACGGGCGCTTGCCGGAGGTGCTCGCCACGTTCACGATCCGTCCCCAGCCGCGCTCGACCATTCCCGGCACGGCGGCTCGCATCGCGCGCAGAGGCGCGATCACGTTGATCTCCCACGCCCGCTGCCAGTCTTCGTCGGGGACGTCGTCGAGGTCGCGCAACCGGGCCGTGCCGGCGTTGTTCACGAGCACGTCGAGCTTGCCGAACCGATCCTCCGCCTCGGCCACGATTCGATCGCCCGAGTCCGGCGTGGTGGCGTCGAGCTCGAGGGTCGCGGCGTTGCCGTGTTCGCCCGAGCCGGCGCGGCCGCATTCCTCCGCCGCCTCGGCGAGGGCGTCCGCGGATCGCGCGACGAGCAGGACGCTCGCCCCCTCCGCACACAGAAGGCGGGCGGTCTCGCGCCCGATCCCGCGGCTCGCGCCGGTGACGGCGCAGGCACGGCCGTTCAGCCCGAGGTCCACGGTGGGGCGGGGCGGCTCATCGCACCGGCGCGAGCTCGACCCGGTCCTCGATCTCGACCGCGCCGGTGAGGATACGGTGGACGGGGCACTTGCCCGCGATCGTCCTCACCCGCTCCGCCTGCTCGTCTGTGAGCGGGGCGGGGATCCTGACCTCGACCGAGTAGCGCGCGGGCTCGTCTCGCTCGGCGGAGATCAGCTCCGCCTCGACCTCGACCGCACCCAGCTCCCACCCCTTGCGGTCCGCGTACATCTCGACCGTGGTCGCGGTGCAGGCGGCGAGGCTCGCGATCAGCAGCCGGGTGGGGGAGGGGCCCTCGTCGTTCCCGCCCGCGTCGGCCGGCTCGTCGGCGATGATCGTGTGGCCGTCCACCTCGACCTCGTGGGTGTA
>JBOGZL010000277.1:0-3569 GCA_050697195.1 Solirubrobacterales bacterium | reverse complement strand
GATCTCCCTCCATGTCGAAGAACACATCGCCCTCGGAGGGTTCGGGGAGGCGGGCGAACCCGCGGCGGTCCTCGGGATCGAGCAGCCGATAGAGAGGGTGGTCGGCGGTCCGGCCCGCGAGCTGGAGTGATGCCTGGTCGCGTAGCTTCGAGAGCGCCTCGGGGCGGAGCCCGGGAACCGCGACCGAGGCCTGTGTCTCGCCGAGCGCGGCGAGGGTCTTGATCCCGGAGTCCTCGAGCGACTCGACCTGCCCCCGCCTGATGTTGGCGACGAGGCTCAGGTGGTCGTCCGCGATCCAGCGCGCGTCGCATGCATCCCGCCATCGGCAAACCTTGCAGTGCTCGACCGGGATCGGGTAGGTGTCCCAGTCGTCTTCCCTCAACTCGGCGAGGAAGCGGTCGCGCACGCGGCGGAAGTAGGCGGCGAACTCGACGAGCCTGAAGCTGTGCTGCTCGTTGGTGCCGAGGATCACGTGGATGCGCTCGGGCGGCTCGCCTCCCTGGACGGCGTGGAGCAGCTCGCTGTAGAAGCAGAGCTGGAGGATGAAGTAGGGCTTCGCGCGGCGCGCGAGCTTCGTGTCGGCGACCTCGTAACTCCACTTCCCGAGGTCCGAGGGACGGTCGATGCGGAAGAGGAAGTCGGCGTGCCCTCGGAGGCCGTCGCGGAGGAACGTTCCCTGGTAGATGACGTCCGCTCCGCTCCGCATCGCTTCTTCGGTTGCAGACGCAGCCACGCGGAGTGACTCGAGCGCGCGATCGGGCATCGTGATCTCCACCACCTCGCGTCCCTCGCCCTTGAGCGATTGAAGGTAGGCGGCCTCGTGCTCGTCGCCCTTGCGTGCGATCAGCTCCGCGTCGGGGCTGCGCCGCGGCGTTACCGACCGATCTCCGCGCGCGTATGCGAGGTTGAGGGCGGTGAGGTGTCGGCATGCGAGGTAGGCATTGAGGTCGCTCGCCGAGACGATCAGGTCGCCGTTGACCTGCTGCATCAGGCGCTGATCGGACCGGACATGAACCGCATCGTCTGTTGAGTCACCGGCTCACATGCTCTCCTGACGCCGCGTAAGTGGCAAGCGGGCCTCTCGCACCTCCTCTGGGCATGGGCGCCGGTTGGAACGCCGCCGCACGGGCTACAGTCGAATCCGTGCTCACGCTTCCCGAGACATCGTTGACCGCGGACGAGCTCCGGGTCGTCGAGCGTCTGGTCGAGCTGATGCGCGAGCGGTTCGCAGGCCGCCTGCGCTCGATTTGGTTGTACGGCTCACGTGCGCGCGGCGAGCGGCCTGGTCCGGAGTCGGACATCGACCTGGTGGTGATCGCCGACCCCGACGGGGATGGGGACGACGTCCTCGCCGCGATCCTGCTGGTCGACCAGGCGGCGGAGGAGCTCGAGGTGGAGCGCCCGATCGTCTCGATCAAGGTCCACGATACCGAGTGGCTTCGGGGTCGGCGCGAAATCGAGTCCTTCTTCATCCAGGAGGTCGATCGCGACAAGATCGTCCTTCACGGTGAGCCTTGAGTCCTCGCTCCAAGGAGTTCTACGACCGGGCCAGGGAGCGGCTCATGTGGGCGAGGAGGAACCTCGAGCAAGGTGGGTACGCAATCGCCGTCGGCGCTGCCTACTACTCAATGCTGTACGGGGCTCGAGCCGCGCTGAGCGAGCGGGACCTTCATGCGAAGACTCACCGCGGAACCTGGAACCTATTCCGCCAGACCTTCGTGGCGGGCGGATCCTTGCCGGCGGAGCTCGTCGGGGAAGCCGAGCGGCTGGCGGAGCTACGCGAGGCTGCGGACTATGACGCTCTTGCAGTGGAGCGCGAGCAGGCCGAGGGCGCGGTCGCGTCCGCGGAGCGGTTCCTGTCCGCGCTGGATGAGCTGCTCGACTGACGCTCCTCCGTCCTCCGGCTGATTGCGCTTGGCGCCCCGTCGCCACCACTCCGCGGATCGATGGGGCGGCTGAGCTGGCACCACGCCGTGATCGTAGCTATGCGGTATGAAGTCGTGGCCGGGTCCTGTCGCTCGGCCGCCGACACGGCCAGCCCGGCGGATGCCACTCTTCCGCCGCTCCCCGCGCTAGGTTCGGGTGCGATGAGCAGCAAGCGCGCACGGGGGCGATCGCGGCGCCGCAGGGGGAGCCCGAAGCGGGCGCGGGCGGCCCGACGGCCGCGGCGGGGACCAGACCTCGCGCCCGACCCCGACCGGCTCGCGGCGGAGCTGGCAGCCGAGATCGCGGGCGAGGCGCGGCGCACGGTCGGCGAGGTGAGCGACGGGCTCGACGCGCAGCTCTGGGCCTCCTCGCTCGTCTCCACGTGGAGCTTCGGCCCGCTGCTGCCGCCGGGGCTCGACCCGGATGAGATCTTCGGTGTTGGCCTCGTCAAGGCCCTGGAGGAGGCGGGCGACGGGCCCGCGCTCGCCGTCCTGCGCGCGCTCGCCGCCGTTGGCTCCGAGCGGGTCGCCGCGGCGAGCGCCGAGGCGGCCGAGCGCACTGCCCAGCGTGGGGCGCCGGAGCCCGAGTGGGGCTCGGAGCTCGGGGCGGCCCGGCCAGGACGGGCCGAGCTGATGCGCGACCCGGTGTTCGACGACGGCGTCAGCGTCATGGTCGAGTTCGAGCGATCAGGCCGCGAGCCCTACACCGTCGGCGCGTTCATCGACCACAACCTGGGCGGGCTCGCCAAGGACCTGCTCGTCGTCGGTCCCCTCGACGAGGTGGCCCGGCTGCTCCCGGAGGCGCCGCGCGAGCCCGGCGAGGGGAGCCTGGAGGTGCGTCCGATCGCGCTCGAGGAGGCCGGCGCTCGGCTCCGCGAGGCGCAGTCGCGGACCGAGCGCACGATCGACCCGCCGGTGAGCGAGGACTTCGCCTCCCTGTGCGCGATCGTCACCGCCCATGCGCGCCTGCTGCCCGAGGGAAGCGGCGCGTTCGACGCGGAGGAGATCTCCGAGGCCGAGCGCGACGCGGCGGTCGACGGGTTCTTCGACTCGCCCGAGGGTGACCGCCTGCGCGACGATGAGGACGCACTCGACCTCGCGATGATGGCCGTCGACTTCGGGTCCGACTACGTCGAGGGGGCGGGTCGGCCGCTGCGCTGGAGCCCCACCGTGGTGGAGCTGTTCATGACCGGGTTCCTTCCGTCCAAGGCGCTTTGCGGGCCCGAGTTCGTCGATCGCGTGCCGGAGCTGCTGCGAGGGTGGGTTCGCTATGCGGGTCGGGCTCGCGGCCTGCGCGACGATTCCGTCGTGCTCGCCGTTTCCGCGGTGGACGAGTTCGTCGACGAGATGCGGACGGCCGCGGGGGACCGTGCGAGCTGGTCTCCGGCGAAGGCGTTCGGAATGGCCGCCGTCGACGCCGGTGTGGACATGACCGACGAGGCTGCGATGCAGGCGTTCGTCGATCAGTGGAACAAGCGACTCGCGGCGTGAGCGGCGCCTAGCCGGGGGAGCCGGGGGTCAGCACTCGTCGATCTCGGCCGCCGTGTGCGCGCGATCGAGGCAGGCGGCGGTGGACTCGAGCTCGCTGGAGGCGTCCTCGAAGGCATCGGTGAGGATCGCGTAGCCGGCGCAGCCGAGCGCAAA
>JBOGZL010000276.1:0-2907 GCA_050697195.1 Solirubrobacterales bacterium | reverse complement strand
ATCGCCGCCATGCCGTGTCCTCAGTCGCCCGAATAGCGCTGCTCGTGCGTATCCGGTTGGCTCAGGTTCGTGCCGGGATGTGCACTGAGGCGCTCCGTATTGTCGGCCAGTCGCGACCCCGCCAAGTCTGTGAAGGATTTTGGGGGCTCTGACCCCCACAATCCTTCAGCGAACGGCGGTCCGAGAAGGCCCACTAGCGCACGAGCGGGAAGGCACAGCGGAGCTGACGGTCGTTCTGGGTCTGGACGGCCTCGCTCACCTTGACCGGCGATGATATGCGGGAGGGGTCAGGAGCTCAAGCCGGGTCAGACGCGCGTCGCGGTCCACCCGCGCGGGCCGGTGGCGCAACTCACGGCCTGGCCCTCGACGTCGAAGGAACCGCTGAAGCTCAGGGTGCCGGCGGCCTTGCGGCCGCGATTCTTGACCGCGCCCCGGAAGCTCAGCGTCCGGTCCACGTCGGAGGACTCGAGCTTGAACCTCTTCTTCTTCACCTTCACGGTGCCCGGAACCGATCCGCCGATCTGCGCCGGCGAGCCCTCGCAGAAGGCGGGGACCCCCTGAAAGGCCGCGTTGCGGACCTTCTTCTTTCCGCTCTCCTTCTTCACGACGTCGAAGGTCACCACGGAGCCGGCGCCCTGCGTCACAGCGCCCTCGTAGCTGCGCGTCCCCGGTGCCGCGAGCGCGACGGACGACACGAGCACCGCCACCGTCACGCCGAGGATCCCTGCCCGCCCCGTCATGCCGCCCGCCGGTAGAGCACCACTCCGCGCTCGACCTCGGCCCGGAATCGGGGTCGCCAGGCCTCTCGCTCGTGCTTCGTGTAGACGAGAAGATCCACCGGTGCGCCCGGGTGCGATCTCGGCGCGTACGCGGCGCTGCGCTCGCGGAATGATCGCTCGGACTCATCGACGACGACGACGACGTCGGCGTCGCTGCGCGCCGACCAGTCTCCGCGCGCGAGCGATCCGATCAGGATCGCCTCGCGGACCTCGGGGTGCGAGCCCAGCTCGCGGGCAGCGTACTCCCGCAGGCGTCGCATGACGCCGGCATGGTCAAGCGTCCTGAATCCGACCTCGGGCATGCTCGATCACCTTCGTTGCGTCCTCCAGCGCGAGGCTAGCGTCCCGCTCCGTGTAGAGGTCGCCGGGAGCGCCCTCGGGTTGGGCGTTCGGATACCTGGTGGGCACGTAATGCCTGTCGAGGGCCTTGCCCGCATCGACCACATCGGCGGGCACCAGGTCCAGGCCGGCGAGCAACCCCGCCACCGAGTGTCCCCAGGCCTCCGTTCCGGCCGCCTCGTGAACCGCCTTGACCGCCTTCTCCGCGGCCTGCTGGGCGATGAAGCACGTCCACTCGAACCGGCTCTGTTCGGCCGCGCCCCGTGCCGCGTCGAGATCGAGCTCCGCCTGCCTGAGCCAGTCCCCGGGCCGCCGCATGCGCCCCAGTATGTCGCCGGCGCCGGTCGTCGGCCCATCGGTCGCAGGCCGGAATGGGGTCACAGCCCAGCCAGTGTCGGGGCGAGGCTAACGGCGCGAACGTCGGTCGTCGCCGCGCATCTCCGCGGTGCCGCCCGCGAGCCCGGGTCGAGGCCGCGGGACGGGCCGCGGGCCCTCGCGCTGGGGCTTCTCGGGCTCGGGCTCGGGCTCGCGCGCCTCAGGCTCCTCCTCGTCGCCGAAGACCTCGTCCTCGTCCTTGCCCTCGAGTAGCTGCTCGAACTCCTCCGCGTCGATCGTCTCGCGCTCGAGGAGGATCTTCGAGATCCGGTCGATCGCCTCGCGGTGCTCGGAGAGGACGTCCTTGGCGGTCTGGTGGGCCTCCTCGACCACGCGACGGATCTCGTCGTCGATCTCACGCGCGATCTCGTCCGAGTAGTCCGGTTCGGCTGAGAACTCGCGGCCGAGGAACGGCTGTCCGCGGTCATGGCCGAAGACGCGCGGCCCCAGCCGCTCGGACATCCCGAACCGCATCACCATCTGCTTCGCGGTCTCGGTCACCTTCTCGATGTCGTTCGAGGCGCCGGTAGTCACCTCGCCGAACACGATCTCCTCGGCCGCGCGGCCGCCGAGCGTCATCGCCATCGTGTCGGTGAGCTCCGCGCGGGTGGTGAGGAACTTGTCCTCGGTCGGAAGCGAGATCGTGTAGCCGAGCGCCTGGCCGCGGCTGATGATCGAGATCTTGTGGACCGGGTCGCAGTTGGGGAGCACGTGGCCGACGATCGCGTGGCCGAGCTCGTGGTATGCCGTGACCAGCCGCTCCTTCTCGGACATCACCCGGCTCTTCTTCTCCGGGCCGGCGATCACCCGCATGATCCCCTCCTCGAGCTCGTGCATCCCGATCTCGCGCTTGTTCGAGCGCGCGGTCAGCAGCGCGGCCTCGTTGATCAGGTTCGCGAGGTCGGCGCCCGTGAACCCGGGCGTCTGGCCGGCGAGCACGTCGAGCTCGATCTCCTTCGCGAGCGGCTTGCCGCGGGTGTGAACCTCGAGGATCTTCTTGCGGCCCTTGCGGTCGGGGCGGTCGACGACGATCTGGCGGTCGAACCTCCCCGGGCGAAGCAGCGCGGGATCGAGGATGTCCGGCCGGTTCGTCGCGGCGATGAGGATGATGTTGTCCTTCATCTCGAACCCGTCCATCTCGACGAGGAGCTGGTTCAGCGTCTGCTCGCGCTCGTCGTGGCCGCCGCCGAGTCCCGCGCCGCGATGGCGTCCGACGGCGTCGATCTCGTCGACGAAGACGATCGCGGGCGCGTTCTCCTTGGCCTCCTTGAACAAGTCACGCACGCGGGACGCGCCGACGCCCACGAACATCTCCACGAAGTCGGAACCCGAGATCGTATAGAACGGCACGCCCGCCTCGCCCGCGACAGCGCGCGCCAGCAGCGTCTTGCCGGTGCCGGGTGCGCCGTAGAGC
>JBOGZL010000275.1:0-3452 GCA_050697195.1 Solirubrobacterales bacterium | reverse complement strand
CCAGGACCTGATCGCCGCGCTCCACACCAAGCTCCTCGTCGCGGAGCTGGAGCGCCACCGGGCGGCGCGGGAGCGCTAGTGCCGCGTCGGGCTCCGTGCCTCGTTCCAGATCGGCACGGCGCTGGGCGTCGCAGTCCGGACTTGGTGCTAGTCCCCTTCCTCAGCGGTCCACGGCGATTGTGGCGGCGCTGAGCTGAGGGCGCGTCGAAGCAGCGTCAGCAATTCCCGACGCTCGGCGGTGGTGAGCCCGCGGAGCACTTCGTCCTCGACCTGAAACGCCATCCGCCGCCCTCGTTCCAGCAGACGGCGGCCCTTGGCGGTGATGGTGACCTCCCGAGCGCGGCGATCGTTGGGGTGGGGCCTGCGCTTCGCCAGGCCCGCGCTCTCGAGCTCATCGACGAGCGACACGAGCGTGCTGGGATCGATACCCATTGTCGTTGCCAGCTCGAGCTGAATAGCGCCGTCGCGAACCCCGAGGACGTTGAGCAGGCCGAAGAGCGCGGGCGTCAGCCCGATCGACTCGAGCGCCTCCGCAGTGCGCGTATGCGACGCCCGCCAAAGCCGGAAGAAGAGCTGGCCGGCGAACTCGGCGACCTCGGTGTCGGCGGAAGGCTTCGTTGCCACCGTGTGATCTTCGCAGATCTGCTGGATCAGTTCAATAAAGGGTGGTATAAATACTAGAGAAGCCCAATCAATTCCCAGATGGAGACACGATGAGCAAGGCCAAGAGGACGGACACGCAGTCACCTGCGCTGGACGTGGCCGACAGCCACGATCTGATCCGCGTGCACGGCGCGCGCGTGAACAACCTCAATGACGTCAGCGTCGAGATCCCGAAGCGCCGGCTGACGGCGTTCACCGGCGTCTCGGGCTCGGGCAAGAGCTCGCTGGTGTTCGACACGATCGCGGCTGAGTCGCAGCGGCTGATCAACGAGACCTACAGCGCGTTCCTGCAGGGCTTCATGCCGACGCTGTCGCGGCCCGAGGTCGACGTGCTCGACGGCATCACGACCGCGATCATCGTCGACCAGGAGCGGATGGGCGCGGACCCCCGATCCACCGTCGGCACCGCCACCGACGCCAACGCGATGCTGCGCATCCTCTTCAGCCGGCTCGGGAAACCACACATCGGCTCGCCCAGCGCGTTCGCCTTCAACGTCGCCTCGGTCCGGGCGAGTGGTGGGATCACGGTCGAGCGCGGCGCCAAGACCGAGACCAAGAAGGCGACCTTCACCCGCACCGGCGGCATGTGCACCCGATGCGAGGGCCGGGGGTCGGTCACCGACTTCGACCTCTCAGCGCTGTACGACGACAGCAAGTCGCTCAACGAGGGCGCGCTCACGATCCCCGGCTACAGCATGGACGGCTGGTACGGGCGCATCTTCCGTGGCTGCGGCTTCTTCGATCCGGACAAGCCGATCCGCAAGTACAACAAGCGGGAACTGCGCGACCTGCTCCACAAGGAGCCGACCAAGATCAAGGTCGAAGGGACCAATCTGACGTATGCGGGGCTGATCCCGCAGATCCGGAAATCGTTCCTGTCCAAGGACCCGGAGGCGATGCAGCCGCACATACGCGCGTTCGTGGACCGGGCGGTCACCTTCACCGCCTGTCCCGAGTGCGACGGCACCCGGCTCAGCGAGGAGGCCCGGTCGCCGAAGATAAAGCGGAAGAGCATCGCCGACCTCTGCACGATGCAGATCAGCGACCTGGCCGAGTGGGTGGGAGGCCTTGACGATCCGTCCGTCGCGCCGCTGCTGGCGGCGCTGCAGCACACCCTCGACTCGTTCGCCGAGATCGGGCTCGGCTACCTCTCGCTCGACCGCCCGTCGGGCACGCTCTCGGGGGGCGAGGCGCAGCGCGCCAAGATGATCCGCCACCTCGGGTCGTCGCTCACCGACGTCACCTACGTCTTCGACGAGCCGACCATCGGCCTCCACCCCCATGACGTCGAGCGGATGAACGACCTGCTGCTGCGGCTGCGGGACAAGGGCAACACGGTGCTGGTCGTGGAGCACGAGCCGGAGACGATCGAGATCGCCGACCACGTCGTCGACCTCGGCCCGGGCGCCGGCACCGAGGGCGGCGAGGTGGTGTTCGAGGGCACCGTCGAGGGCCTGCGGGCCGGTGACACCGTCACCGGCCGCCATCTCGACGACCGGGCCGCCCTCAAGGAGACGGTGCGGACGTCGGAGGAGGCGCTGGAGGTCCGCGGCGCGGACATCCACAATCTGCAGGACGTCGACGTCGACATCCCGCTCGGGGTGCTTGTCGTCGTCACCGGGGTGGCGGGGTCGGGAAAGAGCTCGCTGATCGACGGCTCGGTGTCCGGGCGGGACGGGGTGGTGACCGTCGACCAGGCCGCGATCCGCGGCTCGCGGCGGAGCAACCCGGCGACGTACACCAAACTGCTCGACCCGATCCGCAAGGCGTTCGCAAAGGCCAACGGCGTGAAGCCGGGGCTGTTCAGCGCCAACTCCGATGGCGCCTGCCCCAATTGCAACGGCGCCGGCGTCGTCTACACCGACCTGGGGATGATGGCCGGTGTCGCCACCACCTGCGAGGAGTGCGAGGGGAAGCGCTTCCAGGCCGAGGTGCTCGGGTACGAGTTCGGCGGCAAGGACATCAGCGAGGTGCTCGCGATGTCGGTGACCGAGGCCGAGGAGTTTTTCGGCGACGGCGACGCGCGCACGCCGGCCGCGCACAAGATCCTCGACCGGCTCGCCGACGTCGGGCTCGGCTACCTCCGCATCGGCCAGCCGCTCACTTCGCTGTCCGGCGGCGAGCGGCAGCGGCTGAAGCTGGCCACCCCCATGGTCGACAAGGGCGGCGCCTACGTCCTCGACGAGCCGACCACGGGCCTGCACCTCGCCGACGTCGAGCAGCTGCTCGGCCTGCTCGACCGGCTCGTCGACTCCGGCAAGGCGGTCATCGTCGTCGAGCACCACCAGGCGGTCATGGCGCACGCCGACTGGATCATCGACCTCGGGCCCGGCGCCGGCCACGACGGCGGCCGGATCGTCTTCGAGGGCACGCCCGCCGACCTCGCCGCCGACCGCTCCACCCTCACCGGCGAGCACCTCGCGGCCTACGTCGGCACCTGACCGAGGCCCTCGCGGACACCGTGAGACGAGTTCTACACCTCTCCACAACAGGCTCTATGGGCACATCAAGGTGAAGAAGCCCGCAAACGTTGCCTGACGCGGCACTCGTCGCTCAGGCCCGCGTGGCGATCACGCTCGCGAGCGTGGCGAGGACGCTCACGATCGTCGCGCCGCCGATCTGGATCATCGTTCGCTGGAGGCCATCGATGCGGCGTGAGAGTTCCATCGCCTGCGCATCGATCCGCGCGTCCAGTCCGCGCAGCCGCTCATCGACGCGATGAAAGCCGTCGTCGACCCTCCCCGAGAGGTCGTCGAGGCGCTCCTCGGTCCACGTGCCTGCTCGCTCCA
>JBOGZL010000274.1:0-13779 GCA_050697195.1 Solirubrobacterales bacterium | reverse complement strand
ACCCGCGACGACGCGCGGGCCGCCGCGGCGGCGTGGCTTCGGTCCCAGGTCGAGGCGATACGCGAGGACGCGGAGCGCGAGACGCGCCGCCTGAGGCGCGAGCTCGCGGACGCCCGCGCCCGGCTGGATGAGTCCCCGCCCACCGAGCCGACCGAGAAGCTCAGCCTCGCCTCCGCGTCGTTCGAGGAGCTGCGGGCGGTCGGGATGTCGGTGACCCAGGCGCAACGGGTGATCGAGTACCGCGAGGCCAACCGCGGCTTCGACTCGGTGGACGAGCTCGACTCCGTGCCGGGGTTCGAGTACACGGTCCTAGTCGAGGTCAAGCGCCGCCTCGCGCCGTGAGCGGGGACTCGGTCGCGGGGATGCGCTCGGTCGCGTGGTCCAAGGACGACCCGATCGGCGCCGAGCATGCCGAAGTGACCCTGCACCCCGGCCGCCTCAGCGCGACGGGCGTCGCAATCGGGTCGGACCCGGAGCCCTACCGGCTCGAGTACGCGGTCGAGACCGGCGAGCGATACGTCAGCTCGGGACTCGAGGTCACCGCGAGGGGCGAGGGGTGGCGGCGGCGGATCGCCGTTCGACGCGACGGCTCCGGCGGGTGGTCGGTCGACTCGAGCGCCGAGGGCGAGATCGACCTCCCGGCGCCCGGCGGGGAGATGGCGCGATTCGAGGGCGCGCTCGACGTCGACCTCGGGCTCTCGCCCGTGACGAACACGATGCCGGTCCTGCGCCATGACCTTCTCGACGGAGGGGTCTCGCCCGAGCTGCTGATGGTGTGGGTGTCGGTGCCCGACCTCGCGCTGCGCCCCTCGCGCCAGCGCTACGCCGCACTCGACCCGCTCGACGACGGCATGCGCCCGATCCGGTTCGAGGATTGGGACGGCTTCGTCGCCGAGATCGTCTTCGACCCCGACGGGCTGGTGGTGGACTACCCGGGGATCGCTACCAGGATCCGCTCTCAGAGCGCGGACCAGTAGGGACGGAGGCGCTCCGCGTAGCGCTCGGCCGGCTCCCGAGGCGCCGAGCGCGGCTCCGCGGAGTCCGCGAGCGCCGCGATCGTCGCGCTCACCGACTCGGCGAGCGCGTCGAGGTCGTAGCCGCCCTCGAGGCAGACGAGCACCGGGGCGTCGAGCTCGGCGGCCACCCCGCGGATGCTCGCCGACATGTCCGCGTACGCGGCGGCGTCGAGCATGCACTGCGCGAGCGGGTCGTCGCGGTGGGCGTCGTAGCCGGCCGAGATCGCGATCAGATCGGGACGATGCTCCCTCGCGATCGGGACCACGAGATGCTGGACGATCGAGAGGAACTCGTCCGGCCCGGCGCCCGCACGGACGGGGAAGTTGAGCGTGAACCCCTCCCCCTCCCCGGTCCCCAGCTCGTCGGCCGCTCCGGTCCCGGGGTACAGCGGGTCCTGGTGGATGCTCGCGTAGACCACGCGCTCGGAGTCGGAGAAGATCTCGTCGGTACCGTTGCCGTGGTGAACGTCCCAATCGAGCACGAGCACGCGCTCCACGCCGTGCTCCTCGATCGCGTGCGCCGCCGCCACGGCGACGTTGTTGAAGAGGCAGAACCCCATCGCCCGCGCGGTCTCCGCGTGGTGGCCGGGCGGGCGCAGGCCGCAGAAGGCGATCCGCTCGCCGTCCCCGAGCATCAGGTCGACGGCGCGGACCGAACCGCCCGCGGCGTGAAGCGCCGCGTCGTATGAGGCCTCGACCGCGATCGTGTCCATGTCGATCATCCCGCCGCCGCGCTCGCAGAACGCCTCGATCGCGTCGACGTGCTCGGGCAAGTGGACCGCCACGAGCTGCTCCCGCGTGGCCGGTGGCGCCTCGACCAGCTCCAGCCCGAGCCACCCCGCCGAGTCCAGCGCCGCCTCGATCGCGCGCAACCGCTCGGCGTTCTCCGGATGGGCGCCGGTGTCGTGCGCCAGCGAGGAGCGGTGCCGTAGGTAGAGCCCCACGGCTGTACCGTAGCCGCCCTTGACCGCAGCTCCGGATCGATCCGCGTTCGACGTCGCCGTGGTCGGCGCGGGCGCGGCGGGCCTCTACACGGCGCTTTCGGCCGCCGACCGCGGCGCCCGCACCTGCGTTATCTCGCGCAAGCCGCTGTCCGAGAGCGCGAGCTTCCACGCCCAGGGCGGGCTCGCGGCCGCGCTCGCCGACGACGACTCACCCGAGCGCCACATGGAGGACACGCTCAACGCCGGGAGGGGGGCGTGCCGCCCGGAGGCCGTGGAGATCCTCGCGCGCGAGGCGCCGGCCGCGGTCGCCGAACTCCAGCGGCTCGGGGTGCGCTTCGACCTCGACACAGACGGCCGCCTCGCCCTCGGCCTCGAGGGCGGCCATTCCGCGCGCCGGATCGTCCACGCGGGCGGAAGCCAGACGGGGCGCGCGCTCACCGCCCGGCTCGCGGAGCTCGCCGAGGCCCACCCCGAGATCGAGGTCCTCGAGGGAACCTCGGCGGTGGCGCTGTGGAGCGACCTGGAGCAGTGCGCGGGCGTCGTCACGGACCGCGGCCCGCTCGCCGCCGCGGCAACCGTGCTCGCCACCGGCGGCGGCGCGGCGCTGTGGGAGCGGACGACAAACCCGTGGGGGGCGATCGGCGCCGGCGCGGTGATGGCGCACGCGGCCGGCGCCGAGCTCGCCGACCTCGAGCTGTGCCAGTTCCACCCCACGGCGCTGTCGAAGCCGGACGATCCCCACGACGGCGCGCTGCTAACGGAGGCGATCCGCGGGGAGGGCGCGACGCTGCTGGATGCCGCGGGGAGGCGGTTCACAGACGAGCTCGCGCCGCGCGACCAGGTAGCCGCCGCGATCCTCGATCGCATCCGCGCCCACGGAACCGAGTGCGTGTGGCTGGACATGCGGATGGTGGACCCGAAGCGGTTTCCCAACGTCGTCGCGATGCTCGCCGAGGCGGGGATCGACCCCGCCCGGGAGCCTGTCCCGGTGGCGCCCGCGGCGCACTATCTGGTCGGCGGCGTGGCCACGGGCCTCGACGGAAGGACGACGGTCCCCGGGCTGTACGCGGTCGGGGAGTGCGCGTGCACGGGGCTTCACGGAGCAAACCGGCTCGCGTCGAATTCGCTCAGCGAGTGCTTCGTGTTCGGGGCGCGCGCCGCCGCGGCCGCCGACGACGAGGAGCCCCGCGAAGGCGTCCCCGTCCCCGAGGCCCGCTTCGATCCCCCGACCGTCGAAACGCGCGCCGCGCTGTGGCGCGACGCGGGGCCGCGCCGCGACGCGAGCGGGCTGGAGCGATTGGCGGGCGATCCCTACCCGCTGACGCGGATGATCGCCGCCTCGGCGCTCGCACGGAGGGAGTCGCGCGGGGTCCACCGCCGGACCGACCACCCCCGGCTCGACCCTGTACTGGATGGAGTGCACTTCGTGTGCGGACCGTCCGGAAAGGTGCACAAGGAGCGCTGGAGCTGACCCCGATCAGGCACGGATCGCCATTTCTTTAATCATTCCTTAACGGTTCTCACTTGGCGCTCACCTCCGCCCGTGGTATTAGTCCCGCTGCTCCCGGGGGGAATCGAACGGATTCTGGGAGCACCAAACCGAAGGGGGTATGCAGAAGCATGTATCGCTTCAGCCGCTCGATCTATAGGGAGATCGCTCCCTACGTGATCGAGGACGATCAGTCGTACGGCTGTGAGAACCGCCAGCGCGTCCTCGACGCATGCGAGAGCGCGATGCGGCGGCTGGCCCTTGACCGGAAGCACTTCGCGAGGCCGGCCAGGACGCTGTTCGGGGAGGTGCGGACCTACTTTCCGATCGGCGAGCAGCTACGCGTCTACAAGGTGATCGAGGCGACCGTGGAGCTGGCGGTCGAGCATCTCGAGCGCCTGCCCGTGGACGGCTACGGCCTCGACGGCCAGCCGACCCAGTGTCACGCGCACACGAGAAGGGGCACGCCTTGCCAGCGCCAGCCGTTGCCTGGCCGGGATTACTGCCCGTCGCACAAGCACCTGGAGGAGCCGCTGGACGGCCTCGTCGAGGACCTGAGCGTCATCGACGGCCCGGAGACAGCGGTGCCTGCAGTTGTGGGTGCGAGCACCTGACCAGACTGGCCGCCCACGCGCGGCAGGTGAGAGCCCCGGCCTGGGCCGGGGCTCTCTTTCTGCTTGCCAAGCCCTACCCGTTCTGCGCGAACGGGTCGTAGGTCCCGAACACCCACAGGTTGCCCTCGAGGTCTCGCGCCGAGTAATCGCGCGAGCCGTGGTCCTTGTCGTGCGGCTCCTCGAGGATCTCGGCGCCCGCCGCCTTCGCGCGCTCGCAGTGGGCGTCGGTGTCCTCGACGACGACGTAGTTGCCCTGGTTCGAGCCGCCGAGATCCCTCGAGCTGCGCATGGCCATGCCCTCGGGCGCGCCCGGCATCACCATCCCGGAGCCGAGCCGCAGCTCGGCGTGCTCGATCGAGCCGTCGTCCGCGCGGTAGACGACGTTCTCCTCGAACCCGAACGCCTCCTTCAGCCACTCGAGCGCCGCCGACGGATCGTCGTAGTAGATGAACGGGATCACCCGCACAGTGAGGACAGACTACGCCGCCGCACGCGCGTGGCGCGCGGCGCCGAGCAGCGCGGTGAGCTCGTTGAGGATCACCCGGACCGGGATCCGCTCCACGAGCTCGGAGAGCCGGCCCTTGGCGGTGAACGCGCGGATGAAGCCGCCCTCCCGGAGGCGCGGGAGGATGTGGGGCGCGATCCCACCGCCGAGGTAGACGCCGCCGGTCGCCATCACTGTCAGCGCGAGATTGCCCGCCTCGGCGCCGTAGATCGACACGATCCGGTCGAGCGTCTCCGATGCCACGTCGTCGCGCCGCTCGAGGCCCGCCTGGGTGATCGCCGCGGCGCCGCTGCGGGCGCGCTCCTTCGCGAGCCACTCCGGCTCGGGCGCGGCGGAGCGCTCGCGCAGGAAGCCGTACACGTTGAGGATCCCGATCCCCGAGCACACCCGCTCGTAGCTCACGTGCGCGTCCTCGCCCGCGAGCCACTCGCGCAGCTCGGCCTCCAGCGCGTCGCGAGGGGCGAAGTCCGCGTGGCCGCCCTCGCTCGCGTGGACCTCCTCACGCCCGCCGGCGCCGGGCGTGACGAACGCCTCCCCGAGCCCGGTCCCGGCCGAGATCAGCGCCACGTTGCCGCCGTCGGGCGGGTCGGCGTCGTTCAGGGGGGCGACGTCGTCGGCGCCCAGCGCCGCGAGGCCCCACGCGTTCGCCTCGAGGTCGTTGATCACCGCGACGCGGTCGTCCCCGAGCGCGAGCGCTCCGGCGAGCTCGGCGGCGTCGACCGGCCACGCGAGGTTGACCGCCTCGGTGCGACCGTCGGCGACCGGCCCCGCGACCCCGAAGCTCGCGCGGGCGACCTCGCCCGGGTGGGCGGCGCGAAACGCCTCGACGATCTCCGGGAGGCCGTCGTGGTCGGCGCTGGGATAGATCTCGAGCGCACTCGGCTCGCGCTCGTCGGCGCCGAAGAGCGCAAGCCGCGCGTGCGTCCCCCCCACATCCCCGGCGAGGACCATCACGTCGGGGTTCAGAGGGGTAGCTCCTCCTCGAGCGTGTTCAGCACGTGGTCGGCGCCCGCTTTCTTCAGCTCGTCGACGCTGTAATTGCCGGTCGCCACGCACACCGCGGTGATCTTCGCGCCGTGGGCTCCCTCGACGTCGCGGGGCGTGTCACCGATCCCCATGCACGACGAGACGTCGAGCGTCTCGCCGGACACGAGCCGGCCGCGCTCCAGCGCCTTCTTGGTCACCTCGACGCGATCGCTCGCGTCGGAGCCGTAGCCGCCGAAGGAGAAGAACCGGTTCAGCCCCCCGCGGGCGAGCTTGATGTGGGCGGCCGCCTCGACGTTCCCGGTGATCAGGCCGACCAGGTAGCCGTCGTCGACGAGCTGGCGCAGCCGGTCCACCACGCCGGGCATGACCTCGTAACCGTCGGACTCCTCCACCGCCTCCGCGAGGTACTTCATGTACTTCGCCATCGCCGTGGCGAGCTCGCGCTGGGTCGGCTCGCGGTCCAGCACGTGGCGGAGCGCGGTGCGGCCGACGTCGGGATCGGTCATCCCCGACTCGGTGACCTTGCGGATGTCGACCTCGGTGTCGTAGATCTCCTCGAACGCCCGCCGCCACGCCTCGGCGCCTGCTCCGCCGGTGGTGATCAGCGTGCCGTCGATGTCGAAGAGGATCCCCTCGGTACCGGCATCACCCATTGCGGCGCTTCCGGTAGCGACGGATGAGGGCGTTGGTGGAGCTGTCGTGGTCGAGCTCGGGCTCGTCGGCGCTCTCGAGCTGCGGGACGATCCGCTTCGCGAGCACCTTGCCGAGCTCGACGCCCCACTGGTCGAACGAGTCGATGCTCCAGATCGTTCCCTGCGTGAAGACGCTGTGCTCGTAGAGCGCGACCAGCTTCCCGAGCGTCTCGGGGGTGAGGATGTCGGCGAGGATCGTGTTCGAGGGCCGGTTCCCCTCCATCACCCGGTGGGGGACGATCTCCTCCGGCGTCCTCTCCTCGCGCACCTGCTCGGGAGTCTTGCCGAACGCGAGCGCCTCGGCCTGGGCGAACACGTTCGCGACCAGGAGGTCGTGGTGCTCGCCGAGCGGGTTCAGGCCCCGGTTGAAGCCGATGAAGTCGCACGGGATCAGCCTCGTCCCCTGGTGGATCAGCTGGTAGAAGGAGTGCTGGCCGTTGGTGCCGGGCTCGCCCCAGAAGATCGCCCCGGTGTCGTAGTCGACGCGCGCGCCGTCGAGGGTGACGTGCTTGCCGTTCGACTCCATCGTCAGCTGCTGGAGATAGGCGGGGAACCGCTTCAGGTACTGGTCGTAGGGGAACACGCCGACGGTCTGGGCGCCGAAGAAGTCCCCGTACCACACCGCCAGCAGCCCCATCAGCGCGGGCAGGTTTCGCTCCAGCGGAGTCTCGCGGAAGTGCTCGTCGATCGCGTGGAAGCCGGCGAGCATCTCGCCGAAGCGCTCCGGGCCGATCGCCACCATCGTCGAGAGCCCGATCGCCGAGTCCATCGAGTAGCGTCCCCCGACCCACTCCCAGAACCCGAACATGTTCTCGGTGTCGATCCCGAACTCCGACACGCCGTCGGCGTTCGTGGACACGGCGACGAAGTGCTTCGCGATCGCGGCCTCGTCGCCGAGCGCGTCCAGCGCCCATCGGCGGGCGCTGTGCGCGTTGGTCATCGTCTCCAGGGTCGCGAACGTCTTCGAGGAGACGATGAACAGCGTCTCCTCCGCGTCGAGGTCGCGCGTCGCCTCGACGAAGTCAGTGGAGTCGACGTTCGACACGAAACGGAATGTCATCTCGCGGTCCGAGTAGTGGCGAAGCGCCTCGTAGGCCATCACGGGGCCGAGGTCCGAGCCGCCGATCCCGATGTTGATCACGTTGCGGATCCGCTTGCCGGTGTGGCCCGTCCACTCCCCGCGCCGAACGCGCTCGGCAAACGCGCTCATCCGGTCGAGCACCTCATGAACCTCCTTCACCACGTCGGCGCCGTCGACGACCAGCGAGCGCTCGCGCGGCATCCGCAGCGCCACGTGGAGCACGGCGCGGTCCTCGGAGACGTTGATGTGATCGCCGCGGAACATCGCGTCGCGGCGCTCGGCGAGCCCCGACTGCTCGGCGAGCGCGATCAGGAGCTCGAGCGTCTCGTCGGTGATTCTGTTCTTGGAGTAGTCGAGGTAGAGCCCCGCGCCCTCCGCAGTGAGCCGCTCGCCGCGCTTCGGGTCCTCGGCGAACAGGTCGCGGAGATGGCGGTCGGCGATCTCGGAGTGATGGCGCTCGAGCTTGCGCCATGCCGGGCGCTCGGTGAGAGGACCCGGTGTCTCGCTCCCCGCCACCAGGTGGTTATGCCGAGGCCGTCAGCTTCTCGCCCTCGGAGGCGATCGTGTCGAGGAGCTCCTTCCACGACTTGTCGAACGAGTCCTTGCCCTCCTCCTGGAGCTGAGTCGCGAGCGCGTCGACGTCGATCCCGGCCGCCTCGAGCTCCGCCAGCACCGACTGCGAGTCGCCACCGTCCGCGGGCAGCGGGTCGCGGACCTTGCCGTGCTCGGCGAACGCGAGCAGCGTCTTGTCGGGCATCGTGTTGATCGTGAACGGCGCCGCGAGCGCCTCGACGTACAGGACGTCGGACGCCTCGGGGTCCTTGGTCCCCGTGCTCGCCCACAGCAGGCGCTGCGGCCGCGCGCCCTCGTTCGCGAGCCGCTGGAAGCGGTCGGAGTCGAGCAGCTCTCGGTAGGCGCGGTAGGTGCGCTTCGCGACCGCGATCCCGAGCTGGTCGCGCAGCGAGTCGGGCACCCTGTCCATTACCGCCTTGTCCCAGCGGCTGATGAACAGCGAGGCGACCGAGGGGACGTCGGGGCTCAGGCCCGCCTCGATCCGGCGCTCGAGGCCGCGCATGTATGCCTCCGCGGCGGCTCGGTAGTGCTCGGTCGAGAACAGCAGCGTCACGTTCACCGGCGTTCCCGCGAAGATCGACTCCTCGATCGCGATCCGCCCCGCCTCGGTGCCGGGGATCTTGATGAAGATGTTGCAGTCGGCGCGCGAGTGGAGGTCGGCGACCTGGGCGATCGTCTTGTCGGCGTCGTCGGCGAGCAGCGGCGAGACCTCGAGCGACACCCACCCGTCGACCCCGTCGGTGCGCTCGTTCACCGGCTCGAACAGCTTCGCCGCCCGGCGCAGGTCGGTGAGCGCGAGCTCGAAGAAGAGCTGCTCGGCCTCGAGGCCTTGCTTGCGCAGCTCCGTGATCTGCTCGTCGTAGTCGTTCCCGGCGCTGATCGCGTTGTCGAAGATCGTCGGGTTCGAGGTCAGGCCGGTGACCGAGAGCTCGTCGATGTAGCGCTCGATCGTTCCGTCGTCGAGCATGTCGCGGGTGATGTTGTCGATCCACAGGCTCTGCCCGAGCTCGTGGAGCTCCTGGGTCGGCTTCAGGACGATCCCCCCTTCAGGACCTCGCGCGCGCGCTCGGCCACCTTCTGCGGGGTGAAACCGAACTTCGTCTGCACGTCCTTGAGCGGCGCAGAGGATCCGAACGTGTGCATCCCGATCGTCGCACCCTCCGGCCCGACGTAGCGGTCCCAGCCCAGCGTCGATGCCTCCTCGATCGAGACCCGCGCCGTGATGCTCGGGGGCAGCACGCTCTCGCGATACTCCTCCGGCTGCTGATCGAACAGGTACCAGGACGGCAGGCTCACGACCCGAGCCCGAACGCCTTCGGCGATCAGCTCCTCGTGGGCGCCGGTCGCGAGCGCGACCTCGCTTCCCGTCGCGACCAGGATCACCTCCGGCTCGCCGTCCTCGGGGTCGGCGAGCACGTAGCCCCCGCGGCGCAGGCCCTCGGCGGACGCGTACCGCGAGCGGTCGAGGATCGGGACGTTCTGGCGCGTCAGCACGAGCGCGACCGGCCCGTGCGTGCGATCGACCGCCACTCGCCACGCCTCGGCGACCTCGTTCGCGTCGCACGGGCGGATCACGTTGAGGCCGGGGATCGCCCGCAGCCCGGCGAGGTGCTCGACCGGCTGGTGGGTGGGCCCATCCTCGCCGAGCCCGATCGAGTCGTGGGTGAAGACGTGGATCACAGGAAGCTCCATCAACGCGGAGAGCCGGATGGCGGGCTTCGCGTAGTCGGAGAAGGTGAGGTAGGTGGACCACAGCGGGCGCAGCTTCGAGAGCGAGAGCCCGTTGCAGATCGCCGCCGACTCGTGCTCGCGGATCCCGAGGTGGAGCTGGCGGCCGGCACGCTGGCCAGGCTGGAAGTCGGCCGCCCCCTCGAACGAGAGTCGCACGTTGGTCGAGTCGGTGAGGTCGGCGGAGCCGGCGAGCAGCCACGGTATGCGCTCCGCGACCGCGTTCTCGACCCGGTTCGAGGCCTTGCGCGTGGCGGTGTCGCCCTCGCCGGGGTCGAAGGTCGGGATGTCCGCGTCCCAGCGCTCGGGAAGCTCGCGTCGCTGCATCGCATCGACCTGGGCGGCGAGCTCGGGCGCGTCGGCGCGGTACTGCTCGAACAGGGTTTCCCACTCCTCACGAGCGCGCCTGCCGCGTGCCCCGATCCCGTCCGCGAAGTGCTCGTACACGCCGTCGGGGACCAGGAACTCGGCGTCCTCGGGCCACCCGTAGACGCGCTTGGTCTCGCGCGCCTCCTCCTCGCCGAGCGGCTCCCCGTGCACCTTCGCCGTGTCCTGGAGGTGCGGGGAGCCGTACCCGATGTGGCTGTCGACGACTATCAGCGTGGGACGGTCGTGCTCCTGGTGGAAGTGCTCGTAGGCCCGCACCAGCAGGTCGCGGTCGTTCGCGTCGCCCACCCTGGTCACGTTCCAGCCGTAGCCGATGAAGCGCGCCGCGACGTCGTCGTCATAGGTGATCCCGGTGCGGCCGTCGATCGAGATGTGGTTGTTGTCGTAGATCCAGCACAGGTTTTCGAGCCGCTGATGGCCGGCGAGCGAGGCGGCCTCGTTCGAGACGCCCTCCATCAGGCAGCCGTCGCCGCAGACCGCGTACACGTCGAAGTCGAAGAGGTCGTAGCCGGGGCGGTTGAAGTGGGCGCCCATCCACTTCGCGGCGAGCGCCATCCCGACCGAGGTCGCGATCCCCTGGCCGAGCGGCCCGGTCGTGGTCTCCACGCCCGAGGTCCAGCGGTACTCGGGGTGCCCGGGGCACCTGGAGTCGAGCTGGCGGAAGCGCTCGATGTCGGTGAGGCTCACCGACGGCTCGCCGACCGTCTCGTAGTCGGGGTCGACCGCCTGCACCCGTGCGAGGTGAAGGAGCGAGTAGAGCAGCATCGAGGCGTGGCCGTTGGAGAGCACGAACCGATCCCGGTTGGGCCAGATCGGCTCGTCGGGGTCGAAGCGCAGGAAGCGCTGCCACAGCGTGTAGGCGGCCGGCGCCATCCCCATCACCGCCCCGGGATGCCCCGAGCTCGCCTTCTGGATCGCGTCGATGCTCAGCGTCCGGATCGTGTTCACGCACAGCGTGTCGATGTCGGTCTGCGGCTTCGCGGCGACGGCCATATCCTCGGTTCGCATCCTAAACAGGGATCGCCGCCGACTGTCATCGGGCTGTGGACGTAGATTCCACTCCGATGGCGAGCTGCACAGACGACGAGAAGCGCCGCGCCGCCGAGGCGGCGGCGGAGCTGGTCGAGGACGGAACGACCGTCGGGCTCGGGACCGGCTCGACGGTCGCTTACCTGCTGCCGGCGCTCGCCGAGCGCAAGCTGAGCGTGCGGTGCGTCGCCACCTCGCCCCGCACCGAGGCCGCCGCGCGGGAGCTGGGGATCTCGGTGGAGCCGTTCGAGCGGCTGGAGCGGCTCGACATCGCGATCGACGGCGCCGACCAGGTCGCGCCGGACGGGTGGCTGGTCAAGGGAGGCGGCGGCGCCCACACGCGCGAGAAGATCGTCGCCGCGGCGGCGGAGCGCTTCGTCGTGATCGCCGATTCGTCCAAGCCCGTGGACGCGATCTCCGCCCCGGTCCCGCTCGAGCTTCAGCCGTTCGGGCTCAGGGCCACCCTGCACGAGCTCGGCGAGGTGCGCCTGCGCGACTGGCCGCCGTCTCCCGACGGCGGGGTGATCGCAGACTACGAGGGCAGGGTCGACGACCCCGGCGCGCTCGCCGAGCGCTTCGCCGCGACCCCCGGCGTCGTCGAGCACGGGCTGTTCTCACCCGCGCTCGTCAGCGACGTGGTGATCCCGCGCGGAGGCGAGGTGGAGCACCGCACGCTGTAGTCAGAGTTCCGGCTCAGCCTCCGGCAAGGATGGCGGCGATTACGCCGACGAGACCGGCCATGATCCCACCGCCCACCCGGATCAGGGTGGTTCGCAGGAGGGCAATCTCAGTACGGAGCTCCCGAATGTCGCCGTCGACGCGGTTGAACTGCGCATCGACGCGGTTGAACTGCGCATCGACGCGATCGAAGCCCGCGTCCATCCGACGCGTCAGGTCATCCAGGCGCTCATCTGTCCACGTGGTTCGCTCCACGCGCTACCCAGATTAGCCCGCGCCTTGTCGCGAAACAACGCGAGATCGAGACGAGAGCTGCGCGGCAGACTAGCCCGCCGCCGCCCGGTCGGCCAGCACCCTCGCGGCGGCGGCCTCGACCCGACCGGCCGGAATCGAAGGGTCTCCGGCGAGCAGCTTCGCCAGCGCGTCGCGCTTGTCCTCCCCCGCGATCAGCCAGAACACGCTGCGCGCCTCGGCGAGCGCCGGATAGGTGAGCGTCATCCGGCGGCGAGCCTGGTACTCACCCCCGGTGAGGGCGACGAGCCGGTCGGTGACCTCGAGCACCGGATCGCCGGGGACCAGCGAGGCGGTGTGCCCGTCGGGGCCGATCCCGAGATGGACGAGGTCGAGCGGCTTCGGGAGCTCGCCCGCGTACCGTGTGGCGGCCGCCTCGAGGTCCTCGTCGGTGACGGGCATCGGTCGCAGCCGGGCGAGCGCCGCCTCCGGGAGCGAGTCGCGGATGTGGGTCATGTTGCGGTCGTCGTCGCCGTCCGGGGCGATTCGCTCGTCGACCTGGAACAGGTCGACGCGGTCCCAATCGACCTCGAGCTCGCCGAGCCGCTCGAACATCGCCAGCGGGGTCCTGCCGCCGCTGATCGCGAGCGCGAAGCGGCCCGCCTGGCCGATCGCGTCCCGGGCGGCGTCGGCGATCAGCTTCGCCCCGGCACGGGCGGCCGCCTCGGCGTCCGGGAACGTCTCCTTCCTCAGCCCTTCTTCTCCTCGTGGCCGCCGAACTGCTTGCGCATCGCCGACAGCACCTTGTCGGCGAAGTCGTCGAGGCCGCGGGATGAGAACCGCGAGTAGAGCGCGTTCGAGAGCACCGGCGCCGGCACGCCCTCCTCGATCGCCGCGATCGAGGTCCAGCGCCCCTCGCCGGAGTCCGACACGCGGCCCTCGAAGTCGGCGAGGTCGGGCGACTGCTGGAGCGAGGCCGCGGTGAGGTCGAGAAGCCACGAGCCGATCACGCTCCCCCGCCGCCAAACCTCGGCGACGTCCGGAAGGTCGAGGTCGTACTTGTAGAACTCGGGGTGCTCGAGCGGCGCCGTCTCCGCGTCGGCCTCGCGCCGCTGCTCCCCGACGTCGGCGTTGCGAAGGATGTTCAAGCCCTCCGCGTAGGCGGCCATGACGCCGTACTCGATCCCGTTGTGGACCATCTTCACGAAGTGGCCGGCGCCGTTGGGCCCGCAGTGGAGGTAGCCCTGCTCGGCGGGCGATGGGTCGCCCTCGCGCCCGGGCGTTCGCTCCGCGGCGTCCACGCCGGGCGCGAGCGAGGCGAAGATCGGGTCGAGCCGCTGCACCGCCTCGTCGGGGCCGCCGATCATCAGGCAGTAGCCGCGTTCGAGCCCGAACACGCCGCCGCTCGTCCCGCAGTCGATGTAGTCGATTCCGTTCTTCGCGGCGTCGGCGGCGCGGCGGATGTCGTCGCGGTAGTAGGAGTTGCCGCCGTCGATGATCGCGTCGCCGGACTCGAGCTTGTCCATCAGCTCGTGGACGGTGCTCTCGGTGATCTCGCCGGCGGGCACCATCGCCCAGGCGGCGCGCGGCTTGGTCAGCTTCGAGACGAAGTCGTCGAGGGAGTCGGCGCCGGTGGCGCCCTCGCCGGCGAGCTCCTTGACGGCGTCGGCGCTGACGTCGTACACGACGCACTCGTGTCCGTCCTTCATCAGGCGGCGGACGATGTTCGCGCCCATCCGCCCCAGTCCGACCATCCCCAGCTGCATGGCGTGGATCCTATTCACCAACGCAAGAGGTTTAGGCTGCGGCCGGCGGAATGACGAGC